>NZ_JABWRW010000020.1:0-114857 GCF_014269095.1 Pseudomonas sp. SWRI50
ATCGTGCTTCGAACTATGCTTCTTCATGGTCTCGCCCTCGCTGCCGTTGGCTTCTTTGAACGCCACCGTGGCACTGTGATGCCTCGGCGGGGGCGAGTCCATCGATTACAAGGGCGGTATTCAGCCTAGGCACTGGCCCGAATCCGGTACCACCAGAATTCCCGCGCGCAGGCCGTTTTTTACTTTGGGGTTAGGGAAGATGATCCGCGCGCCCTCCTCCTCGACCACCCAGCGCGTTTCGGCCAGGTCTTCGGCCAGGAGGTAACCCATGCTCAACTCGGAGAAGTTTTCGATATCCGCCGGCAAATGCAGGCGGAAGCCCTCGCTGTGCTTGATGATCTCGCGAGCGACGCGGAACAGTTTCAAGCCCTCCAGCGAGTCTTCAGTCTCAGGCTCGGTGCCTTCGATGATCTGGATCAGGCGCTCTTCCAGCTTGTCGAGGTTGACCTGCTCGTTCTCCCCGAACGGCCTCGCCTTGCCAAGCTCCAGGGTGAACGCCTCGGCGGCGAGCTGCTCGTAGGTGAAGGCGCTGAAGGTAATGGACGACTTGCTCTGCAACAACACGGCCTCCATACCCGCTGCGGCCAGGCGCGCCAGCTCCCGGCGGGAATGCTTGCGCCCTTCCTTGTAGGGGTACAGGGCAAACTGCTCGATCTTCGAGCCACGGATGGCGGTATGCAGGTCGTAATGCAGGCGGGGGCGACCCGGCTTGCTGAAGAACACCCGGGCAAACTGTTCAAGCTCGGCGGCGCGCAGCGCCTCGAAACCACTGGACAGCTCGTGGCGACCATTGAACAGGCGGTTGATGTCCTGCTCGACGAAGCGCTCGCCCTTGCGGATGGCCGCCGGGTTGCCGAACAGGAACAACACCCGCGAACGCGGCTTGATCTTGCCATTGGCCACGCCATGCAACAGGCGCTCGAGCAACTCGATCGGCGCCGTTTCGTTACCATGGATACCGGCCGACAGCAGCAGGTCGAGCCCACTGTCCTCATGCTCGGGCGGGCGCACCTCAAGGGCGCCCTCCCCCAGCCAGCGCAAACGCACGCCCTTGGGTGTAACTTGGGTCTTCTCGGCCGGTTCGTGATCGGTCAAGGTCAGCTCAAGCAATTTGCCGAGGGCGAGCATAGGCACTTCCTTAATGGTGGTGACCGCAATCAGGGCCATGGACGTGATCGTCGCCATCAGCGGCTTCAGCCAGCTCCATTTCCAGCTGCAGGCTGACCAGGTTGGTGGCCATCGGGCGCAGCAGCAGGTTGGCATACTCGGTGTCGTTTTCATCGACATCCACGCCAATCAGCAACTGGCCGCGGCCGTCCTGCTGAATCCACACTTCCTTGCCTTGCCAGACCACAGCAAAACGGGTGCAGGAGGTTTCCAGCTGGGTGCCGTCTTCGTCTTCGAGGATCAGGCGCAGGGCATCGGTCATTACTTAGTCTCTCTTCAAGGTTGGCGTTGGAACGGATAGACCGAACCCAATTTCAGAATCTGGGTCAACTCATCCAGTGCCGTACGGCATTCGACCAGCAGTTGCGGATCGGCCAGCTCCGCTTCGCCAAGGCGATCGCGGTAATGCTTGTCGACCCATTGCAGCAGGGTGTCGTACAGCGGCGCGGTCATGATAACGCCTGGATTCACCGCCGCCAGTTCCGATTCCTTCAATGCCACGCGCAGACGCAGGCAAGCAGGGCCTCCGCCGTTCTGCATGCTCTGCTTGAGGTCGAACACTTTGACCTCTTTGACCGGGCCGCCCTGCTGGGTCAGTTGTTCCAGGTAGGCCCAGACGCGCTCGTTACTGCGGCACTCCTCCGGCACTACCAGCAGCATGGAGCCGTCGTCACGGCTGAGCAGCTGGCTGTTGAACAGGTACGAACGCACGGCGTCGTCTACTGCCACCGCCGCACGCGGCACTCGGATGGCCTGGAAGTTGCCGCCCTTGTGGGCCAGTTTAGCTTGCAGCTGGCCAAGCACCGCTTCGGTCTCGAGGAAGGCGTCCTCGTGGTAGAACAGCACCTCGCCGTTGCCCACCGAAATCACGTCATTGTGGAACACGCCCTGGTCGATCACTGCCGGGTTCTGTTGAGCGTAGACCACGCCGTCGTCGCGCAGGCCGTGCAGCCGCACCACGGCCTGGGAAGCCTCCAGGGTTTGCCGTGCCGGGTACTTCTGCGGCGCAGGGTAGCGGCTGTCGAAGGCGCTGCGGCCGTAGACGAAGAATTCGACGCCCGCCTCGCCGTAGCTGCGACAGAAGCGGGTGTGGTTGGCCGCGCCCTCGTCACCAAACTGCGCCACCGCCGGCAATGCCTCGTGGTGGGCGAAGTGTTTGTCATCGGCGAACATCGCCCCCAGCACACGGCTGGTGGTCGGGTGCTCGATGCTGCGGTGGTATTTGCAGTTGAGGTTGGCAGCAGTGAAATGCACGCGGCCATCGGCGGTGTCGGCACTGGGGCTGACCGTGGCAGCGTTGGCCACCCACATGCTCGAGGCCGAGCAGCTGGCCACCAACAACGGCATGGCCTGCTTGGCAGCGCGCTGGATCACCTCGGCATCGCTGCCAGTGAAGCCCAGGCGGCGCAGCGCAGCCACGTCCGGGCGCTCCTGCGGGGCCAGCACGCCCTGCTTGAAGCCCATGTCGGCCAAAGCCTTCATTTTTGCCAGGCCCTGGCGCGCCGCTTCACGCGGGTTGGACGCCTGCTGGCTGTTGCTTTGCGAAGCCACATTGCCGTAAGACAAGCCGCCATAGTTGTGGGTAGGCCCCACCAGGCCATCAAAATTCACTTCATAGGATTTCATCGGCTAGGCTCCGAGACCGTTTGTTATAGGGTGACGCCCGGCGTCAAGGTTGCCGGCAAGGCGAGGCTGGCGGTCTCCAGCGAAGCCACGGGGTAAGCGCAGTAGTCGGCCGCGTAATAGGCGCTGGCGCGGTGGTTGCCGCTGTTGCCGACACCCCCGAACGGCGCGCTGCTGGCGGCGCCGGTCAACTGTTTGTTCCAGTTGACGATGCCCGCCCGGCTGCGCAGCCAGAAGTACTGGTAACGGGCGCGGGAGTCGGACAGCAGACCGGCGGCCAGGCCGTACTGGGTGTTGTTGGCCTCATCGATGGCGGCCTCGAAATCGGCGTAGCGAATCACCTGCAGCAACGGGCCGAAGAACTCTTCGTCCGGGCGGTCGGCAACGGCGCTGACATCGAGAATGCCTGGCGTCAGCAACGCGGCATCGGCCTCGGGTTGGGTCATTTCCAGCAACTTCACGGCGCCCTTGCCCACCAGCTCGGCCTGGGCTGCGATCAGCGCCTGCGCTGCCTGCAGCGAAATCACCGAACCCATGAACGGCGCTGGCTGCTGGTCGAAAGCGCCAACGGTGATGCTTTTGCACACCTCGACCAGCCGCGTGATCAACGAATCGCCCCACGCCCCTTGCGGCACCAGCAGGCGTCGTGCACAGGTGCAGCGCTGGCCAGCAGAAATGAAGGCCGACTGGATGATGGTGTACACCGCGGCGTCCAGGTCCTTGACCTCGTCCACCAGCAACGGGTTGTTGCCGCCCATTTCCAGCGCGAGGATCTTGTCCGGGCGCCCGGCGAACTGCTGGTGCAACAGGTTGCCAGTGCGGCTGGAGCCGGTGAAGAACACCCCGTCGATACCCGGGTTGGCCGCCAGCGCCACGCCGGTTTCACGCGCGCCCTGGACAAGGTTGAGCACTCCGGCAGGCAGGCCAGCGGCGATCCAGCAGTTGACCGTCAGTTCGGCCACCTTGGGCGTCAGTTCGCTGGGTTTGAAGACAACGCAGTTGCCCGCCAGCAGTGCCGGCACGATGTGCCCATTGGGTAAGTGGCCGGGGAAGTTGTAGGGCCCGAACACCGCCACCACACCGTGGGGCTTGTGCCGCAGCACGGCCGTGGCATCGGCCAGTGGGCCGCTTTTTTCACCGGTGCGCTCACGGTAGCTCTGTACCGAAATCGCCACCTTGTTGATCATGCTGGTGACTTCGGTCGCCGATTCCCACAGCGGCTTGCCGGTTTCTTCGCCGATGCAGTGCGCCAGCGCTTCGGCATGCTGCTTCAGCTGTTCGGCAAACTTTTCCAGCACATCGATACGTGCCTCCAGGCTCAACTGTGCCCAGGCCGGAAAGGTCTGGCGCGCAGCCTTCACGGCAGCGTCAACCTGGCTGGCGTCGGCGCCCTGCCCGTCCCAGACAACCGCCTGGGTCACGGGGTTGAGCGATTGCAGGGGTGCTCCCTGGCCGGCCTGCCAATCGCCGGCGATGTAATGCGTAGTCATTTACTGGGCCTCCCGGCTCGCCGACAGCGGCACGGCACGCACGTTGTCGCCAGCCCCCATGCGCAGGCGCTTGGCGGTCAGCGGGTCGACCACTAGGGTGCCAGCCGCCAGGCGTGCAGGCGCGGCCGTGATGCGGCAGTCGTCGCGTTTGCGGTTGTGGATGATGTAAGGGGTGGCGTCATCGCCCGGGGTACCGACCGCCAGCACCAGGGTCTGGCTTTCGCGCACGGCACGAATCTTGGCGGTCTCGCACTCGATGGCGGGGCCTGCGTCGAAGATGTCGACATAGCCCTGGTAGTTGAAACCTTCCTGCTTGAGCATGGCCAGCGCAGGCTCGGTGTCGGTGTGTACACGCCCGATCACGTTGCGCGCGGCTTCGGAGAGGAAGCAGGTGTACAGCGGGAACTTGGGCATCAGCTCGGCGATGAACGACTTGTTGCCCACCCCGGTCAGGTAGTCGGCCTGGCTGAACTCCATCTTGAAGAAGTGGCGGCCCAGGCTTTCCCAGAACGGCGAGCGGCCCTGCTCGTCGGACATGCCGCGCATCTCGGCAATGATCTTCTTGCCGAACAGCTCCGGGAACTCGGCGATGAACAACATCCGCGCCCGCGACAGCAAGCGGCCATTGAGGCCAGAACGGTAGTCACTGCGCAAAAACAACGAGCAAAGCTCGGAGTTGCCGGTCAGGTCGTTGGCCAAGAACAGGGTGGGGATCTCGCGGTAGATGTTCAGCTCCTGCGAGGCGCTGACGGTGAGCCCGACCCGGTAGTTGTACCAAGGCTCACGCAGGCCGACGGCCCCGGCGATGGCACTGATGCCCACCACCAGGCCTTCGTCGTTTTCCAGCACGAACAGGTAGTCGGTATCGCCCCGCTCGGCTTCGCCACGGAAGCTCTTCTCGGCCCAGCCCACGCGATGCCCAAGGCGCTCTTCGTTGGCTGGCAGCGTGGTCAGCCCGGTGGTACCAGTGCTGCGAGCCAATTCGATCAGCGCGGGTAAATCGCTGCTGCGTACGGGACGAACGATCATGCTATCTCCTTGAGCGGCGACCTCTGCCACCGCGAAACGCTTCGTTTCGAGCTTGCTGTTTCGAGCTGCCTGCGCAGGCTCACGCCTTACACGGCAACCAGCCGCACGCTTGCACCCTCACCGACACCCAGGGCCTCGGCCGCGTCGCGCCCCAGGCTGACCGGTTTGCCGGGCACCCAGTCGAGTTCCAGCAACACCGCGCGGTAGTCCTGCAACTGGCCGTTGCACACCAGGTACGGGCGCCCACCCTTGGCCGGGGCCTCCTCCAGCTTGACCGGTACTACACGGCTCTGGGCAATCGAGCGAATGCCCGAAGCCCGTGCGTGCAAGGTCGGCCCGCCGTCGAAGATGTCGATGTAGTGCTCGGTCTCGAAGCCTTCCCGCATCAGGATGTCGAAGGTGATCTGCGCGCGCGGATGCACCTGGCCCATGGCCTCCTGAGCTTCGTCGGGCAGCAGCGGCACGTAGATCGGGTAGTGCGGCATCAGTTCGGCCAGGAAGGTACGGCTCTTCAGCCCGCACAGGCGCTCGGCATGGGCGTAGTTGAGGTCGAAGAAGTTGCGGCCTATGGCATCCCAGAAGGGCGACTCGCCCTGATCGTCGCTGTAGCCCACGATCTCGGTCACCACCGAATCGGCAAAACGCTCCGGGTGCGAGGCCATGAACAGCAGGCGGCCACGCGAGTTGAGCTCGGCCCAGCCGCTGCCGACCAATTCGGGCAGCACGTAGAAGCTGGTCAGCAAGCTGTTGCCAGTCAGGTCGTGGCACAGCGAGAGAACGTGGATCTTGTTGTGGATCTTCAGCTCGCGCGAGGCGTGCACGAAGGTCTCGTTACGGAAACTGTAGAACGGCTCGGAGTAACCGGCCGAGGCGACGATGGCCGAGCAGCCGGCAAGCTTGCCGGTGTCGCTGTCTTCGAGCACGAAGAAGTAGCTTTCTTCGCCATTGAAGCTGACCTCGGCGGCGAAGGAGGTTTCCGACGCGGCGATCTTGTCGCCAAGACGGGCAGTATCGTCCGGCAGCGAGGTGACACCAATGGGGCTGTCGGCAGCCATGCGCTGCACTTCGTTCAGGTCAGCCATTTGCGCGGGGCGCATCACCAGCATGGTGTCACTCCTTTGGTAAAGCGGGCCGTTCGTGACGGCGCGAAAAAACGGCGGGCGCGTGATTGAAACGGCAAGCACGCGCCCGCACTGGAATTCAGCTATCGCCGGCCCGCTAAGGGCCGGCGAAGGGACCGCTGGCGAATCAGCCTTGGGTCAGTTTGGCCACGGCGCGCTCGAAGCGGTTCAGGCCTTCATCGATGTCGGCGTCTTCGACCACCAGGCTAGGCGCGAAACGCACCACGTCCGGGCCGGCCTGCAGCACCATCACACCTTCTTTCTCGGCGGCGTTGAGCACGTCCTTGGCCTTGCCCTGCCAGGCGTCGGTCAGCACACAACCGATCAGCAGGCCGACACCACGCACCTGGGAGAACAGGCCGTACTGCTGGCCGATCTGCTCCAGGCGGGTTTTGAAGCGTGTGTGCTTGGCCTTGATGCCGGCCAGGGTTTCAGGGGTGTTGATCACGTCCAGCACCGCGCAGGCGACGGCGCAACCCAGTGGGTTACCGCCATAGGTGGTGCCGTGGGTGCCGACGGCCAAGTGTTTTGCCAGCTCCGTGGTAGTCAGCATGGCGCCGATTGGGAAGCCGCCACCCAGGCTTTTGGCGCTGGTCAGGATATCCGGGGTTACACCGTAGTGCTGGTAAGCGTACAGCGAACCGGTACGGCCAACGCCGGTCTGCACTTCGTCGAAGATCAGCAGGGCATTGTGCTCATCGCACAGCTTGCGTGCGCCTTCCAGGTACGCCTTGTCGGCCGGCACCACACCACTTTCGCCCTGGATCGGTTCGATTACCACCGCGCAAGTCTTGTCGGAAATCTGTGCTTTCAGTGCTTCCAGGTCGTTGTACGGCACATGGCTGATGCCGGTGATCTTAGGCCCGAAGCCATCGGAGTACTTCGGCTGGCCACCGACGCTGACGGTGAACAGGGTACGCCCGTGGAAGCTGTTCACGGTGGCGATGATTTCGTGCTTTTCAGGGCCGAAGCGGTCATGGGCCACGCGGCGGGCCAGCTTGAAGGCGGCCTCGTTGGCCTCGGCGCCGGAGTTACAGAAGAAGGCACGGTCGGCAAAGGTCGCGTCTACCAGCTTGTGCGCCAGGCGCAGGGCCGGCTCGTTGGTGAAGACGTTGGACACGTGCCAGAGGGTGTTGGCCTGCTCGGTCAGCGCCTTGACCAGTGCCGGATGGCAGTGACCCAGGGCATTGACGGCGATACCGCCAGCAAAGTCGATCAGCTCGCGACCCGACTGGTCCCAAACCCGGGAACCCTCGCCTCGGACAGGAATGAAGGCCGCCGGCGAATAGTTGGGAACCATGACCTGGTCGAAATCGGCACGTTGCACCGGGGCTTGCTCAACGGACATCTGAGTCTCCTGAAGAGGAACGCTGGCCTGGAAGTGGCGAGCGATGGGGGGATTGTAAGGACTGATCAGCGCCTGTCCTTGCGGCCAAGCGACAACTTGTTACAGCGCAAAACCCTGTTTTACCCAGGCTTTCGGCAATGCGACAAACACTGTCGCAATCGCGCAGTGTAACGGGAGTGGGTGGCTGGGTGAACGGGTGTTCACAAGGGATTCGGTGCCTTTGGGCATACCCCGATAATTTAGCGGCGCCTGGGAGATCGAGCGCCGCCCTCACCCCCAAGGCATTCGCCCGAACCCAACCAGAATCTCAGCCCTTTTCAGCCGGCGCCGAGCTCAACTCGAACGGGCTGCTGTTACGCCGCTGGTTGCGATCTTCCCGCGGCGTCGCGCCAAAAAAGTTACGGTAGGCACTGGAAAAATGCGGCCCCGAAGAGAACCCGCACGACAAGCCGATCTGGATGATCGACTTGCTGGTCTGCATCAGCATCTGCCGCGCCTTGTTCAGCCGCAGCTCAAGGTAATACTGGCTAGGTACGCGGTTCAGGTACTGCTTGAAGATTCGCTCCAACTGCCGACGCGACACGCACACATGCTGGGCGATCTCGTCGGTGGTCAGCGGCTCTTCGATGTTGGCTTCCATCAGCAGCACAGCCTGGGTCAGTTTGGGGTGGCTGGAGCCCAAGCGGTTTTGCAACGGAATGCGCTGACGCTCGCCGCCCTCGCGAATGCGCTCGACCACCAGCTCCTCGGACACCGCCCCCGCCAGCTCCGCGCCATGATCACGCGCCAGCACGGCCAGCAACAGGTCGGTCACTGCCATACCACCACAGGCAGTCAGGCGGTCGCGGTCCCAGTCGAACAGGTGGCTGGTAGCGATGACCTTGGGGAAGCGCTCGGCAAAATCATCCTGCCAGCGCCAGTGCACCGCCGCGCGGTAACCGTCGAGCAGGCCAAGCTGCGCCAGCGGATACACACCGGCAGACAAGCCACCGATCATGCAACCACTGCGCGCCAGTTGCTTGAGTGCAGTCGACAGCACCGAACCCACGGCCTGCGGCGGCTCGTCGGCCAGCAACAAGAGCTTCTGGCACCCTTCGAGGCGGCCATTCCACGGCTCGCCCGGCAGGCGCCAGGCGCCCTCCACCGCCGGCTCCGCCTGCAGAAACGCCAAGTCGTAGACCACGTCCGGATGCACCCGCTGGGCCACCTGCAACACTTCCTCGGCCAGCGCCAGGGTCAAGGGCTTGGTGCTGGGCCAGATGAGAAAACCGATTCGCTGGGTGGTCATAGGGGGCGGTCCGAAACCTTGGGGGGCGTTCACGTCAGTGGCACAGGGTCAGGCTGCGCTCGCTGCGCAGCATGCCCTATTCTGGTGCAAAGATGCAGCCTACTTTACTTGAGGCTGCCGGAGAGAAATTGCTTGAGCCGCTCCGATTGCGGGTTGGCCAGCACCTCGCGCGGGCAGCCGGTCTCTTCGACCAAGCCTTTGTGCAAGAACACCAACTGGTTCGACACCTCGCGGGCAAAGCCCATCTCGTGGGTCACCACCACCATGGTCCGGCCTTCCTGGGCCAGCGCCTGCATGACCTTGAGCACATCGCCCACCAGCTCGGGGTCAAGGGCCGAGGTCGGCTCGTCGAACAGCATCACCTCAGGCTCGACGGCCAGGGCACGGGCAATCGCCACCCGCTGCTGCTCACCACCGGACATGTGCCCCGGGAAGGCATCCTTGCGGTGGGCCACACCGACCTTGGCCAGGTAGTACTCGGCCTTTTCCAGGGCCTCTTTCTTGCTCACCCCAAGCACGTGCACGGGGGCTTCGATGACGTTCTCCAACGCGGTCATGTGCGACCACAGGTTGAAATGCTGGAACACCATCGACAGGCGCGAGCGCATGCGCTGCAACTGGCGCGCGTCGGCCGCCTTGAGCGCGCCATCTTTGCCGGCGACCAGTTTCAGCTCTTCGTTATTGAGCAGAATCTTGCCGGCGTGGGGCTGCTCCAGCAGGTTGATGCAGCGCAGGAAGGTTGACTTGCCCGAACCGCTGGAGCCGATGATGCTGATCACATCGCCTGCCTTGGCCGCCAGGGACACGCCCTTGAGCACTTCATGGCTGCCATAGCGCTTGTGCAGGTCTTGGACTTCGAGTTTGTACATGCTGTCGATTCTCACAAAGCGGTCAGTGCTTGCGCGGCGCCAGGTAGCCGAGCCAGCGGCGTTCGGCCATCTTGAACAGGCGCACCAGGATGAAGGTCAGGCACAGGTAGAACACGCCCGCCGTGATGTAGGCCTCGAAAGGCAGGTAGTACTGGGCATTGACCGTGCGCGCCGCACCCGTGATGTCGATCAGGGTGACGATCGACGCCAGGCTGGTGGTCTGCAGCATCATGATCACTTCGTTGCTGTACTGCGGCAATGCCCGGCGCAAGGCCGAGGGCAGCAGGATGCGGCGGTACATCTTGAAGCGCGACATGCCCATGGCCTTGGCCGCTTCGATCTCGCCATGGGGCGTGGCCTTGAGGCTGCCGGCGATGATTTCTGCGGTGTAGGCGCTGGTGTTGACGGCAAAGGCCAGGCAAGCGCAGAAGGTCGCACTGGACAGCAGCGGCCAGAAGATGCTCTCGCGCACCGCTTCGAACTGGGCCAGGCCGTAGTAGATCAGGAACAACTGCACCAGCATCGGCGTACCGCGGATCACGTAGGTGTACAGCCAGGCGGTGAGGTTCACCAGCGGCTGCTTGGACACCCGCATCAGCCCCAGCGGAATCGCCGCGAGCAAACCGAACAACAGCGACAGCGCCAGCAGCTTCAGGGTAGTCAGCAACCCGCCCAAGTACAGCGGCATGGCCTCCCACACCACGTTGTAGTCGAAGATCATAGTTCAACCACCTTGACGCCTACCGAGTAGCGTTTTTCAAGATACTTCAGCGCCAGCAGCGAGACACTGGTCAGGACCAGGTACAGGGCCGCCACCGCCAGGAAGAAGGTGAAGGGTTCACGGGTAGCGTCCGCCGCCTGCTTGGCCTTGAACATCATGTCCTGCAGGCCGACCACCGAGATCAGCGCCGTGGCCTTGGTCAGCACCAGCCAGTTGTTGGTGAAGCCCGGGATGGCCAGGCGGATCATCTGCGGCACCTGGATGCGGAAGAACACCTGACGGTTGCTCATGCCATAGGCCACGCCGGCTTCGGCCTGGCCCTTGGGGATGCCGAGGAAGGCGCCGCGGAAGGTTTCCGATAGGTAGGCGCCAAAAATGAAGCCCAAGGTCCCGATACCCGCCGCCAGCGGATTCAGGTCGATGTAGTCTTCGTAACCGAGCAGCGGCGCTACCCGGTTGATGATGTCCTGCCCGCCGTAGAAGATCAGCAGGATCAGTACCAAGTCCGGAATACCACGGATGACCGTGGCATACATATCGCCCAGCCAAGCCAGCCAGCGCACCGGCGACAAGCGCAGCGCCACACCGATCAGGCCGAGCACGATGGCCAGGGCCATCGACGACAGGGCGAGCTGCAGCGTCAGCCACGCCCCGTCGAGGATGACTGCCCCGTAGCCTTTCAACATGATGAGGTCCTCGACCTAGAGAATGAAAAATGGTGCAAACCTCAGAGCCTCTGCTGTTTGCACCATTGCACAGGTTTAACCCGACGTCTTACTTCGAGTCTGGACCGTAGATATCGAAATTGAAGTACTTGGCTTCGATTTGTTTGTACTTGCCGTTGGCACGGATGGCGTCGATGGCCGCGTTGATGCGGTCGACGTTAGCTTTGTCGCCCTTGCGCACGGCAATGCCGATGCCATCACCGAAGTACTTGGCGTCGGTGAATGCTGGGCCTACGAACGCGAAGCCTTTGCCAGCGTCGGTCTTCAGGAAGCCATCTTCCAGCAGGGTGGCGTCAGCCACGGTGCCATCGAGGCGACCCGCCGCGACATCCAGGTAGATTTCGTTCTGGGTACCGTAAGGGACCACGGTGGCACCTTTGGCGCCCAGTACTTCCTTGGCGAAGCGGTCATGGATCGAGCCACGCTGCACGCCGATCTTCTTGCCCTGCAGTTCGTTGAGGCTGTCGCTGACGGTGGTGCCTTCCTTCATGACCAGGCGCGCTGGGGTCAGGTAGTAGCGCTTGGTGAAGTCGACCGATTTCTTGCGGTCTTCGGTGATCGACATCGACGACAGGATAGCGTCGATCTTGCGCACCTTCAGTGCCGGGATCAGGCCGTCGAACTCTTGCTCGACCCAGGTGCACTTGGCTTTCATCTCTTCACACAGGGCATTGCCGATGTCGTAGTCGAAACCGGCGATGCTGCCGTCGGGCTGCTTGAAGGCGAAGGGTGGGTAAGCGGCTTCGATACCGATTTTCAACGGTTTTTCATCGGCCTGCGACACCAGGGAAAACACGGACAGCGCCAGGGCGCCAAGCAGTGCGAGCTTCTTCATCAGGTAACTCCATCGGTACGGGGCAATACAAGGCAGGGTAACAACTGCCCGATATGCGAATGGGTACAACGCGAGCCGCGCAGGGTTCGACCAAGGCCGCAGACCACGAGCGAGTGAGTGGCATTTTAACGACAGCCCGGTAGTCGATATTTCTTCAAAGCGACAACTACTTACAGAAGCGCTTGAAACCACTGCGGGCGATGTTGACAGCCATTGCAAAACATGCAAAGGCGCAAGGAAAATAACCTATAGACCTAGCAATTACTGGGCCTATTATTCGCAAAGCCTTGTATGACGGCAAGTGTAGCGTGCTGTGTTGCAGAAAATGACTCGGCGAACGCACCGAAACGGGTCATGACTGTTTCCACTCGCCCCGCGCCTGTGCGTAATCGGTGACAGAAGAGTTACCGATGAATGTCGGGTAACAGTAAAGCAAAAAACCCCGCCGGTTGCCCGTGCGGGGTTTTCTGACACATACACACCCCTGTAGGAGCGGCCTTGTGTCGCGATGGGGCGCGAAGCGGCCCCACCATTTCAGCTTCGCCACTGGCAATGCCGGGGCCGCTTTGCGGCCCTTTCGCGACACAAGGCCGCTCCTACAAGGGCTCGCGCTCTGCCCCAATATCAGGCCGTAGCCAGGTTCATGGCTTTGTGCGTGTCGATCAGGTGCTGCACCACACCCGGGTCGGCCAGGGTCGAGATATCACCCAGCGAGCCGTATTCCGCCGTGGCGATCTTGCGCAGGATACGCCGCATGATCTTGCCCGAGCGTGTCTTCGGCAACCCTGGCGCCCACTGGATCACATCCGGCGAGGCAATCGGACCGATCTCCTTGCGCACCCAGTTCTTCAGCTCCAGGCGCAATTGTTCGCTAGGCTCCACGCCGGCATTGAGGGTGACATAAACATAGATGCCCTGGCCCTTGATGTCGTGCGGCACGCCCACCACAGCCGCTTCCGCAACCTTGGAATGGGCAACCATGGCGCTTTCGATCTCGGCAGTCCCCATGCGGTGGCCAGACACGTTGAGCACGTCGTCCACACGCCCGGTGATCCAGTAGTAACCATCCTCGTCGCGGCGCGCGCCGTCACCGGTGAAGTACATGCCCCGGAAGGTTTTGAAGTAGGTGTCGACGAAGCGGTCGTGGTCGCCATACAGCGAGCGCGACTGGCCCGGCCAGGAATCGAGAATCACCAGGTTGCCTTCAGCAGCGCCATCGATCAGGTTGCCCAGGTTATCCACCAGCGCCGGCACCACGCCGAAGAACGGACGGGTCGCCGAACCCGGCTTGAGGCCAGTGGCGCCCGGCAGTGGGCTGATCAGGATGCCGCCGGTCTCGGTCTGCCACCAGGTGTCGACGATCGGGCAACGCTCCTTGCCGACGGTCTTGTAGTACCAGTTCCACGCTTCGGGGTTGATCGGTTCGCCGACCGAACCCAACAGGCGCAGGCTGGAACCATCAGCCCCCTCTACCGCAGCCTGCCCTTCGGCCATCATGGCGCGGATTGCGGTCGGTGCGGTGTAGAGGATATTGACCTTGTGCTTGTCGACGATCTTCGACACACGGGTGATGTCCGGGTAGTTCGGCACGCCTTCGAACAGCAAGGTGGTGGCGCCATTGGCCAGCGGGCCGTAGACGATGTAGCTGTGGCCGGTGACCCAGCCAACGTCGGCGGTGCACCAGTAGACTTCACCTGGGCGGTAGTCGAACACGCGCTCGTGGGTCAGCGCGGCGTAAACCAGGTAACCCCCGGTGGTGTGCAGCACGCCCTTGGGCTTGCCGGTGGAGCCGGAGGTGTAAAGGATGAACAGCGCTTCTTCAGCGCCCATCTCTTTCGGCGCGCAGTGGCTGGAGGCCACTTTCATCAGGTCTTCGTACCAGATGTCGCGGTGTTGGTGCCAGGCGATATCGCCACCGGTGCGCTTGCACACGATGATCTTCTGCACGCTGCTGGTCTCAGGGTTGGTCAGCGCCAGGTCGACGTTGCCTTTGAGCGGCGTACGGCGCCCGCCACGCACACCTTCGTCGGCGGTGATCACCACCTTGGACTTGCAGTCGATGATTCGGCCAGCCAACGCCTCAGGGGAGAAGCCGCCGAACACCACCGAGTGGATTGCACCGATGCGGGCACAGGCCAGCATGGCGACCACGGCCTCGGGGATCATCGGCATATAGATAGTCACCACATCGCCACGGTGCACGTCTTGGCCGCGCAGGGCGTTGGCGAACTTGCAGACCTGCTCGTGGAGCTCGCGGTAGGTGATGTTGCGGTGCTCGGAAGGGTCGTCGCCCTCCCAGATGATCGCCAGTTGGTCGCCACGCTCTTCGAGGTGACGGTCCAGGCAGTTGGAGGAAACGTTCAGAGTGCCGTCGGCAAACCACTTGATATCGACATGGTGGTCATCGAACGAGGTCTGCTTGACCTTGGTGAACGGCTTGATCCAGTCGAGACGCTGGGCCTGCTCGCGCCAGAAGCCGTCCGGGTTGATCACCGATTGCTGGTACATGGCCTTGTAGGTGGCCTCGTCGGTCAGGGTAGTGGCCGCAACCTCGGGACGAACGGGATACAGTGGAGCCGCACTCATCTGTGTTACCTCGGTGTAATAGTTGTTTTTGTATGGAACCGTTTGTAACTGTACCAGAGCGGCAAAAGCCATTCGACGTTGGTAGTAAAGCAGCGGATTTTGGTACTGACGTACGAGCAAAGCGCTCTAGCACGCGGCTCGCAGCCCTAGGCAGAAAGAATCGCCGTTTTTTTTCGCGTGATTGTTACAGATTCTGTCAAAACACTTTATCAAAAGTCCCACTGTTTCAGCGGTTGCCACCTGCCTAGAATTCATCTCGCCAACAACGGCAAGGCGATTAACTTCTGGCAACAGCCCCCACGAAGGCAAGCGTTAATCACCCGCTAAATCCCGATCGTTAAAACTAGCAGCACTCGCGGCGCCACAAGCGCCGCGCACCCCCTCACGACCTTAGACAGGTAAATAGAAAATGAAAGCTTTACTGGTATTGGTACTTGGCAGTCTTTGCGGCGCGGCAATGGCCGGCGAAGCAAACGATGCCGAGCAGATTCCGGTTGAACAGTACAGTTACTCGCAGCACTTGGACATTGCCCGCGTCATCTCCATGAGCGAAGTGCCCAACGTCTGTGAAGTCGTGCCCGCCCGCATGACCTACGAGGACTCCCAGGGCCAGAAGCACATTCTTGAATACCGCGTGATGGGGAACGGTTGCTCTAACGGCTAACCCTTGAGATCGGGGCCCCGCTGGGGCCCTTCGCGGGTTTCCCCGCGAACAAATAAACCCAGTCGGCTGGCATTATTCAGTTGACTTGCCCAACGCATAATCCCGCAACTTATTGGCAATCGTGGTGTGCGAAACACCCAGTCTTTTGCCCAGCGCGCGACTACTTGTAAATTCCCCCATCAAACTTTCCAGCACGGCTTTTTCAAAACGGCCGACAATCTGTGAAAGGTCCCCTTCCAATGAAAACTCTCCCAACGGTTGCCGCACACCGTAGTCCGGCAAACGTATATGTTCACTTTTAACTACACCGCCTTCACATAACGAAACCGCCTGGAACAATACGTTTTCCAGTTGCCGTACGTTGCCTGGCCAGTGGTACTGGCTTAGTTTATCCATCGCGGCCGGTAATAACCGTGGCAAGGCGCAGCCGATCTGCCGGCTGGCCTGGTCGAGAAAGTGCTGCACCAAGCCTTCCAGCCCGTCCATGCACTCACGCAATGGCGGAATGTGCAGCGACAGCACGTTGAGGCGGTGGTACAGGTCCTGGCGGAACTCACCGCGCGCGCACAGCTCGGACAAATCCACCTGGGTGGCGCAGATCACCCGCACATCCAGGTACACCTCTTCATCACTGCCTACGCGGCGAAAGCAACCGTCCTGCAGAAAGCGCAGCAGTTTCACCTGCAAACGCGGGCTCATCTCCCCTACCCCATCAAGGAACAGCGTACCGCCGGCCGTCAGCTCCAGCAGGCCCAGCTTGCCCTCGGCCCGCGCACCCTCGAAAGCACCCGGCCCGTAGCCGAACAGCTCGGTCTCGGCCATGGACTCTGGCAACCCCGCACAGTTGAGCGCCATTAACGGCGACTGCCCACGCGGGCTGGCCAGGTGGCAGGCACGTGCCAGCAACTCCTTGCCGGTGCCGGTCTCCCCTTCGATCAGCAAAGGGGCATCCAAGGGCGCCATGCGCCGTGCCTCGCGCACCACCGCCGCCATCACCCGCGAGCTCTGGAAGATACTGTCAAAGCCGCGCAGTTCCTGCTTGCGCACGTTGTAGATGCGCTCACCGATACGGTCGGCGCGGTGCAAGGTCAGCACCGCGCCGGCCAGCGCCTCGCTGTCGTCATGCTCGGACTGCAAGGGGGCGATGTCGGCGAGAAACACATCCCCTTTCACCTTGACCCGCAGGCCATTGATACGCGACTTGTTGGCGCGCACCAACTCGGGCAGGTCGAAGTCTTCCACATAACGCGCCAGCGGCATGCCCGGTACCTCGTCGACGCGCACCCCGAGCAACTGCGCCGCAGTGCGGTTGGCGGCGACGATGCTGCCGCCCATGTCGATCGACAGCACCGGAAAGTCCAACGCACCCAGCAACGCGTTCAGCTCCATGTGCCGGCGCTCGCTGGGCATCAAGCCGACGCGTTTGACGCCGAACACCCCGGCAATGGCTTCGAACTTGGGCCGCAGTGCCTGAAACTGCAGGTTGATCAGGTTCGGGCAGTGCAGGTAGATGGCGTTGCCATGGTCGCCGCCCACCTCACCACGCAGCACGTTGATGCCGTACTCCACCAACAGGTTGAGGATGTCGCGAAGGATGCCGATGCGGTTCTGGCAATGCACTTTGATACGCATGAACGCTCTCGAAGCGCCGAAGTTTTTCAACCCGACGCAGAAAATTCGTAAAGATAAGCTGACAAAAACCCGTAAACCATCAGCCCTTTGCCCCGGATTTTCCGACACCTACGCCTTTTTGTAAAATTATCGTTACGAACCAGGACCGATCCTGGACCGGGGTGGCCACCCTACCCCCGTGCAAATCGGGCAATGAGGGGATATTCCTTAGGTATGTCGTGGACATAACAAGAAAAGCCCTCACCAGGAGAGCCACATGAAACAGACGCAATACGTGGCACGCGAGCCCGATGCGCATGGTTTTATCGACTACCCGCAGCAAGAGCATGCGGTGTGGAACACGCTGATCACACGCCAGCTGAAAGTCATCGAAGGCCGTGCCTGCCAGGAATACCTGGACGGCATCGATCAGTTGAAGCTGCCCCACGACCGTATCCCGCAATTGGGCGAGGTCAACAAGGTCTTGGGCGCCACCACCGGCTGGCAGGTTGCCAGGGTGCCAGCTTTGATCCCCTTCCAAACGTTCTTCGAACTGCTGGCCAGCAAGCGCTTCCCGGTCGCCACGTTCATCCGCACGCCGGAAGAACTGGACTACCTGCAGGAGCCCGACATCTTCCACGAGATCTTCGGCCACTGCCCGCTGCTGACCAACCCGTATTTCGCCGAATTCACCCACACCTACGGCAAGCTCGGCTTGGCTGCGACCAAGGAACAGCGCGTTTACCTGGCGCGCCTGTACTGGATGACCATCGAGTTCGGCCTGATGGAGACCCCGCAAGGTCGCAAGATCTATGGTGGCGGCATCCTCTCTTCGCCGAAAGAAACGGTCTACAGTCTGTCGAACGAACCGGAACATCAGGCGTTCGACCCGATCGAGGCGATGCGCACGCCGTACCGTATCGACATTCTGCAGCCGCTGTACTTCGTGCTGCCGAACCTCAAGCGCCTATTCGACCTGGCCCATGAAGACATCATGGGCATGGTGCAGCAAGCCATGCAGTTGGGCCTGCACACCCCCAAGTTTCCACCCAAGGTTGCTGCCTGAAGCCACCCTGATAACAACTCGAACTGGAAAAGACACCATGAATGCCTTGAACCAAGCCCACTGCGAAGCCTGCCGCGCCGACGCCCCGAAAGTCAGTGACGAAGAGTTGGCCGAGCTGATTCGCGAAATCCCGGACTGGAACATCGAAGTGCGCGACGGCCACATGGAGCTGGAGCGCGTGTTCAAGTTCAAGAACTTCAAGCACGCCCTGGACTTCACCAACGCCGTGGGTGAAATCGCTGAAGCCGAAGGCCACCACCCCGGCCTGCTGACCGAGTGGGGCAAGGTCACCGTGACCTGGTGGAGCCACTCGATCAAAGGCCTGCACCGCAACGACTTCATCATGTGCGCGCGCACCGACAAGGTCGCCGAGACGGCCGAAGGCCGTAAGTAACTAGCGAAAACGGGGCCGCAATGGCCCCGTTTTTTGTAAGGCAAATGTCCGTTATTCGCCCGTAAAACCGACAAACGAACGGGAAAAATTTCAAACTGTCATCCAGACTGCTGTATCCTGCCCCAGCTTTTTAAAGCCCCACACGCGCCTGGCGCAGCCTTTTCACTCACACTTGCGAGGAACGACGAGATGCATGAAATCCCGAATCTTCCCTTCCCAAGCCTGAACCCAGAAGAGCAAACCGTTACCGTCCATGCCGAGCCGACGCCTGCCGTCGACCAGGATGGTGACGATCAATCCAGCGCTGACCAGGAATAACTGCGCATCCCCCGACTGTGTGAAAACGGCTGACCTGCGGGCCACCCCCGTCATCACGTTTTCACACCGTCCAGAACTCTGCCACGAAGGCCCCCATGCCCCACTCACCGCGCCCCCTTGCGGTTACCCTGCAAGTCGTCTCCATCGTCCTTTTCACCTTTATCGGCTACCTGAACATCGGCATCCCCCTGGCCGTATTGCCCAGCTATGTGCACAACGACCTGGGCTTCAGCGCCGTGGTCGCTGGCCTGGTGATCAGTGTGCAATACCTGGCCACGTTGCTCAGCCGCCCGACGGCCAGCCGCATCATCGACAACCTCGGCAGCAAGAAGGCGGTGATGTATGGCCTGGCCGGTTGTGGGCTCAGCGGCGTATTCATGCTGGCTTGCGCCTTTCTCACCCACCTGCCCTGGCTGAGCCTGACCTGCTTGCTGATCGGCCGCCTGGTGCTGGGCAGCGCCGAAAGCCTGGTGGGCTCTGGCGCGATCGGCTGGGGCATCGGCCGAGTGGGCGCTGAGAATACCGCCAAGGTCATCTCCTGGAACGGCATTGCCAGCTATGGCGCTCTGGCCATTGGCGCGCCGCTGGGGGTGCTGATGGTCAAGACACTGGGGCTATGGAGCATGGGCGTGAGCATCATGCTGCTGTGCGCAGCCGGCCTTCTGCTGGCCTGGCCCAAGCGCGCGGCGCCCATCGTCAGCGGCGTGCGCCTGCCCTTCCTGAGCGTATTGGGCAAGGTGTTCCCGCATGGCTCAGGCCTGGCCTTGGGCTCGATCGGCTTTGGCACCATCGCCACGTTCATCACCTTGTACTACGCCAGCCGCGACTGGCCGAATGCCGCACTGACCTTGAGCCTGTTCGGCGCCAGCTTCATCAGTGCCCGCTTGCTGTTCGGCAACCTGATCAATCGCATCGGTGGTTTTCGCGTGGCGATTGCCTGCCTTTCGGTAGAGACCGTGGGGTTGTTGATGCTGTGGCTGGCACCCAGTGCCGAGCTGGCATTGGCAGGTGCGGCACTGAGCGGGTTTGGTTTTTCGCTGGTGTTCCCGGCGCTGGGTGTGGAGGCGGTGAACCAAGTGTCGGCGGCCAACCGCGGCGCGGCGGTTGGGGCGTATTCGCTGTTCATCGATTTGTCGCTGGGGATTACCGGCCCACTGGTGGGCGCAGTGGCGGCGGGGTTCGGGTTTGCTTCGATGTTCTTGTTTGCGGCGGGGGCTGCGGCGTGCGGGCTGGTGTTGAGCCTTTACCTGTACAGGCAGGCGCGCCGGGCTCGGGATACCCTGCAGCAGTCCTGATTGTGCACTGCCTGTACCGGCCTCTTCGCGGGCAAGCCCGCTCCCACAGGAATCACCACAACCGTCGAGTCAACGGTATCCCGTGGGAGCGGGCTTGCCCGCGAAGAGGCCGGTGCAGGTTTAACGCTGCGCGTACTGCAACACCACTTCCAGCGGATGGCGCATCTGCCGTTCGGTCATGCGCTTGACCTGGCTACGGCACGAATACCCCGTCGCCAGCGGCTCGTCTTGCTTGTCCAGCTTGGTCGCCCAGGACTGCTCGAAGATGGTCCGCGAGGTCTCCTGGTTTCGCGCTTCATGCCCATAAGTACCGGACATGCCACAGCAACCCGTAGCCTCGGTCACCAGCTTCAAGCCCAAGCGGGCAAACACTTGCTCCCATTGCCGGGTGCTGGCCGGCACGTTGGTCTTCTCGGTGCAGTGCGCCATCAGGCGGAAGCTGCCAGTATTGGCAGCCGCTTGCTCGGGCAATGCATCCATCAACCATTCCTGCGGCAACAGCACCTTCGGGCAGTCTTCCAGGCCTGGCACCTTCTGGTACTCCTGGCGATAGACCAAGGTCATCGCAGGGTCCAACCCCACCAGCGGTACACCACAATCGGCCAGGGCCTTGAGCTGGGTGCCATTACGGATCGCCGCCTTGGCGAACGCTCCAAGGAAGCCCTGTACGTGCAGCGGTTTGCCGTTGGCACTGTACGGCGCCAGGAACACCCGGTGGCCAAGGCGGTGCGCCAGGTCGATGAACGCGGCCAGCAGCGGCGTCTCGAAGTAACGGGTGAAGGCATCTTGCACCAGCACGATGCTGCGCTCACGCTGGGCCGGGGTCAGCTCGCGCAGCGCTGGCACGCTGGCCACGCCAACGCGGCAGCGGGTCAGGGTCGCCTGGAAGTTGAAACGACTGATCAGCGGGCTGTCGACCATGCCGACCTTGTCGGCCAGCAGCTTGCTCACCCACTTCGAGCCCATCACCGCGTTATACAGCCCCGGCGCATGCGCCAGGTATGGGATGGTGAACTCCAGCGAACCGATCAGGTAATCCCGCAATGGGCGCTGGTAGCGGCCGTGGTACAGCTCGAGGAAACGCGAGCGGAAGTCCGGCACGTTGACCTTGATCGGGCACTGCCCCGCGCAGGACTTGCACGCCAGGCAACCGGCCATGGCGTCGTAGACCTCGTGAGAGAAGTCCGCCTGCCCCTGGTCACGCCCGCGGTTGTTGCGCAGCCGTGCCGGCAGGCCCTTGAGCCAGGACACCTTGTTACGCGCCGCCGCCAGCACGTCGATATCCGCCGCGCCTTGCAAACGCAGCCACTCACGCATCAACGAGGCACGGCCCTTGGGCGAATGCTGACGCTCTCGGGTGGCCTTCCACGACGGGCACATAGCATCGTTGGGGTCGTAGTTGTAGCAGGCACCGTTGCCGTTACAGTGCACAGCGCTGCTGAAGTCCTGCCAGACACGCTCGTCGATGGTGCGGTCGAGGTCACCGCGCAAGGTCACGCCATCGACCCGGGTCAGGCCTTCGGCGCTGTCGGGTGGGGTGCAGATTTTGCCTGGGTTGAGCTGGTTGCGCGGGTCGAAAGCGCCTTTCAGGCGCTGCAGCGCCGGGTACAGCTCGCCAAAATATTCGGGCACGTATTCTGAACGCAGGCCCTTGCCGTGCTCACCCCACAGCAGGCCGCCGTAGCTTTTGGTCAGCGCCGCCACGGCATCGGAGATCGGCTTGACCAGCGCGGCCTGGGCCGGGTCTTTCATGTCCAGCGCCGGGCGCACGTGCAGTACACCGGCATCGACGTGGCCAAACATGCCATAGGCCAGGCCGTAGCCATCCAGCAATGCGCGGAAGTCGGCGATGTAGTCGGCCAACTGCTCCGGTGGTACTGCGGTGTCTTCCACGAACGGCTGCGGGCGCACCTCGCCCTCGACGTTGCCCAGCAGGCCCACCGAGCGTTTGCGCATGGTGTAGACGCGAGTGACCGCCTCGGCGCCCTCGGCCAGGGTGTGCCCCAGGCGCTCTACGCTGGTGTCGTTCTGCAGGTGCTGGATGAACGCCTGCACCCGTGCATTGACCTCGTCCGGCTGATCACCGCAGAACTCCACCAGGTTGATGCCCAGGGTCGGGCGCTCGGGGTCAGCCGGGAAATACTCGGCCACGCTGTGCCAGACGATGTCCTTCATGGCCAGCATCAACACCTTGGAGTCGACCGTTTCGATCGACAGCGGCTTGTGCGCCATCAGCGCATTGGCGTCACGCAGGGCGTCCATGAAGCTGGTGTAGCGGACGTTGACCAGCACCGCGTATTTCGGAATCGGCAGCACATTGAGCTTGGCTTCGACCACGTAGCCCAGCGAGCCTTCGGCGCCGCACAGCACGCTGTTGAGGTTGAAGCGCCCCTGTTCATCGCGCAGGTGTGCCAGGTCGTAACCCGTCAGGCAGCGGTTGAGCTTGGGGAAGGTGCTTTCGATCAGCTCGGCCTGGGTTTCCTGGATCTCGCGGGCCACACGGTAGACCTCGCCAACCCGGCCTGGCGCTGCGCAGGCCTGCGCCAGCGCAGCGTCATCGATGGGCAGGCTGTGCAGGCGCTCACCGCCGAGCAGCACGCTGTGCAGTTCGAGCACGTGATCGCGGGTCTTGCCGTAGGTGCAGCTGCCCTGGCCGCTGGCATCGGTGTTGATCATGCCGCCGACGGTGGCGCGGTTGGAGGTGGACAGCTCAGGGGCGAAGAACAGCCCGTGGGGCTTGAGCGCGGCATTGAGCTGGTCCTTGACCACACCGGCCTGGACCCGCACCCAACGCTCCTCGGCGTTGATTTCGAGGATGGTGTTCATGTGCCGCGACAGGTCGACGACGATGCCATCGGTCAGCGACTGGCCGTTGGTGCCGGTGCCGCCGCCACGCGGGGTCAGCTTGACCTGGGCAAAGCGCGCGTCCGCCATCAGCGCGGCGACCCGCGCCACGTCATCGGCGTCACGTGGGAACACCGCTGCCTGGGGCAGGCGCTGGTAAATCGAGTTGTCGGTGGCCAGCACGGTACGGGTGGCGTAATCGGCACTGATCTGGCCACGGAAGCCGCTGTTACGCAGGGCCTCGAGGAATTCGGGGTAGTTGGCGGTCGGTGCACTGGTCGGCAGCTGGGCGATCATCGACGGATGGCCTCTTGATATGGGCTAATTCACGGAAAACCTGTCAAGCCGGCATGGGTTGATTCACACCAGATGACGAATAGGCCAATGTTCCTGTAGTTTCGCGCCAAGGGCAAACGGATAATCCTGCCGCTATCGATGACTTTTATGAATGAATTACCGCCACCTGACACCGTCCATGTCGCTGCTGCTGGCGTTCGAGGCTGCCGCCCGGCATGAAAGCTATACTCGCGCCGCCGCCGAACTGTCGTTGACCCAAAGCGCTGTCAGCCGCCAGGTGCAGGCACTGGAGCAGCAATTGGGGCTGACGCTGTTCCGCCGCGAGGGGCGCCAGGTACAGCTGACCGACGTCGGCCGGCTGTACCAGCGCGAGCTGAGCGAAGCCTTGGGGCGCATCCGCAGCGCCACCTTGCAGGCGCTGGCCTACCAGTCGGGTGTCGGCACGTTGCGCCTGGCCACCCTGCCCACCTTCGGCTCGAAATGGCTGCTGCCGCGGCTGCATGCGTTCTACAGCGCCCACCCGGGCATGCTGGTGCATATCCATTCACGGATCGAAGCGATCAATTTCGACACCAGCGAGATCGATGCGGCAATCGGTGTGGCGAGCCACGACCTGCCGGGGCTGATCTGCCACCGCCTGCACGCCGAAGAACTGCTGGTGATTCTGCCGCCAGAGGCCGGCGCCGACGCGCATGGCTGGAGCCCTGCCCGGGTCAGCGAAGAAGTGCTGCTGAACGTCGCCAACAACCCGCATGCCTGGGGCGAGTGGTTCTCGCACCACAGCCTGCCGCACCGGGCGATGCGCCTGGGCCCGAGCTTCGAGCTGACGTCGCACTTGATCCAGGCGGTGCGCGCCGGCATCGGCATCGGCCTGGTGCCGCGGATACTGGTGGAAGAGGAACTGGCCAAGGGCGAGCTGTTCAGCCCCGGCGAGGCGTTTGCCAGCCAACGCAGCTATTACCTGATCTATCCGCCACGCAACGAAGCGCTGCCGTCGTTGCGGGCGTTTCGCAGTTGGTTGTTGGAGCAGATCTGAGTTTTGTGCTGGTTGCACTGGCCTCTTCACAGCACAAGGCTGCTCCTACAAGGGGCGCGTAACGCAAAAAACCCGATGCCAGTCACCTGGCATCGGGTTTTTCTTGCCGCCTATGGCGATTACTTGGCCACGGTACTGGCAGCCCCGTTAGCCTGCGCGTCACGCTTAGGCTTGATGAGGTAGAAGAGGAACATCACCACCACCCACACCGGGATCGCATACACCGAGATCTGGATACCCGGGATCTGCAGCATGATGCCCAGGATCAGCACCACGAAAGCCAGACAGATGTAGTTGCCGTAGGGGTACCACAGCGCCTTGAACAGCGGCTTCTGGCCGGTGCGGTTCAGGTGCTGGCGGAACTTCAGGTGCGAGTAGCTGATCATCGCCCAGTTGATCACCAGGGTCGCCACGACCAGCGACATCAGCAACTCCAGCGCATTCTGCGGGATAAAGTAGTTGAGCAGCACGGCAATCAGGGTCACCGCCGCCGAGACCAGGATCGAACGCACCGGCACACCGCGCTTGTCAACCTTGGCCAGGGCCGCCGGGGCATCACCCTGCTCGGCCATGCCCAGCAGCATGCGGGCGTTGCAGTAAGTGCCGCTGTTGTACACCGACAATGCTGCGGTCAGGACCACGAAGTTCAGCAGGTGGGCGGCCACATCGCTGCCCAGCAGGGAGAACACCTGCACGAACGGGCTGCTGCCGTAGCTGCCGCCGGACGCGTCGATGCTGGCGACCAGGTTGTCCCATGGGGTCAGCGACAACAGCACGACCAACGCGCCGATGTAGAAGATCAGGATGCGGTAGATGACCTGGTTGATAGCCTTGGGGATCACGGTTTTCGGTTTGTCGGCCTCGGCTGCGGTAAAACCGAGCATCTCCAGGCCACCGAAGGAGAACATGATGAACGCCAGGGCCATGACCAGGCCGCTGACACCATGCGGGAAGAACCCACCGTGTGCCCACAGGTTGGTCACCGACGCATCCGGGCCACCGCTGCCGCTGGTCAGCAGGTAGGCACCCAGGCCGATCATGCCGACGATGGCCACGACCTTGATGATCGCGAACCAGAACTCGGCCTCACCGAATACTTTCACGTTCATCAGGTTGATGAAGTTGATCAGCAGGAAGAAGCCCGCCGCCGTGACCCAGGTCGGGATCTCCGGCCACCAGTAGTGGATGTACTTGCCGACCGCCGTCAGTTCCGACATGCCCACCAGGATGTAAAGCACCCAGCAGTTCCAGCCCGACATGAAGCCCGCGAAACCGCCCCAGTATTTGTGGGCAAAGTGGCTGAACGAACCGGCCACCGGCTCTTCGACGATCATCTCGCCCAACTGGCGCATGATCATGAAGGCGATGAAGCCGCAGATGGCGTAACCAAGGATCATCGACGGGCCGGCGGATTTCATCACGCCTGCCGAGCCGAGGAACAGACCCGTACCAATCGCACCGCCGAGAGCGATCAACTGGATGTGGCGGTTCTTCAGGCCCCGCTTTAGCTCGCCTGAATGCATGTTTTGTCCACTCATGAACGAAGTCACCTGCATTGTTTTTATCTGTGACGAAATCGGACCCACCGCGCTCGTGGCGCAGCGGAATGGGCAAGGTGGTTACCTTGGGTTTCTTGAACGCGGGCGCCGCCGAGGCGGTTCAGCCGGGTGTGATCAAGAGTGCGCGGTACGCAAGAGGGTCACAGGTAAAACGCGGCGCACTGTATACCCCTGCAAGCGCGCAGGCGTCAACGCGTTGCGTCATTTCCTTGGGAAAAAACGCAGCGATCCTGTGGTGTGAGCCTTGAAAGGCGGAGTGATCGGCGTACATGGCGCCTCCATTTGTTGTTTTGTCAGCACGCCTCTGTGGGCGAGCTCTTGCACACGGCAATGCCTGCTATATCAGCGTGTGGCGGGGGTTTGGGCAATAGGTGGCCACGGTAGAGGGGGAGCGCTGGCGACATGGGCGCGGCAAGTTCTGTTTACAGGTGTAGGAAAATGCGCATTCGATGGCCGGAAAGGGATGATTTTGTATAAAAAACGTTACACGGTGGTTTGCCAGCTTTCCACTCGTCAGAAAAAGGGTGATTGATCAATGAGTTGGGGCCGCTTCACGCCCCAGGTCCGCGCTTCATTCGGTTGGGTGGAGGCGAAAAAAAACCAGCCCGAAGGCTGGTTTTTTATCTCACGCTGCGGATCAACCGCGCGGCTTGCCGCGGCCACGGCCTGCCGGCTTGTCGCCCTCTGGCTTGCCGGTACGCTTGCGCATCTCGCTCGGGCGCTCGGCCACCGTGCTGCCACGGTTGCCTTTGCGTGGCGCTTCATCACGCGACGGGCGCGCTGGGCGCTCGGCGGCGGTGTCACGCGGCTGACGCGCTGGGCGCTCGCCAGCCGTCGCATCGCTGGCTGGGCGCAGGTTACGCACGCGCTCGCCACGCCCCATCGGACGGCTCGACTTGCGCTGCATGCGCTCCATCTTGTCCTTGGCCTTGAGGTTCAAGGCCGGCAGCGCCACCGGCTGCAGGCCCACTTCGGCGGCCAGGATGTCGATTTCGCCCTGGGTCATTTCGCGCCAGCGGCCCATCGGCAGGTCGGAGTTGAGGAACACCGGGCCGAAACGCACGCGCTTCAGGCGGCTGACCACCATGCCCTGGGACTCCCACAGGCGACGCACTTCGCGGTTACGGCCTTCCATCACCACGCAGTGGTACCAATGGTTGAAGCCTTCGCCGCCCGGGGCCTTCTGGATGTCGGTGAACTTGGCCGGGCCGTCTTCGAGCATCACGCCCGCCTTCAGGCGCTCGATCATCTCGTCGTCGACCTCACCCCGTACACGCACCGCGTATTCACGGTCCATCTCGTAGGACGGGTGCATCAGGCGGTTGGCCAATTCACCGTCGGTGGTGAACAGCAACAGGCCGGTGGTGTTGATGTCCAGGCGGCCGATGTTGATCCAGCGCCCTTCTTTCGGGCGTGGCAGGCGGTCGAACACCGTCGGGCGGCCTTCCGGGTCGTCACGGGTGCAGATCTCGCCGTCGGGCTTGTTGTACATGATCACGCGGCGGGTGGACTCGGCGGCTTCCTCGCGCTTGATCAGCTTGCCGTCGACAGCGATGGCATCGTGCAGGTCGACGCGCTGGCCGAGGGTGGCGGCAACGCCATTGACCTTGATCCGGCCCTGGCTGATCCAGGCCTCGACGTCACGGCGCGAACCAACGCCAATGCGCGCCAGCACTTTCTGCAGCTTTTCGCCGGATGGAGGGGTAATTTCGGTATTTTGCAGGTCTTGCTCACTCATCTGGGCACCTCCCGGTGTAGGAATGAAAAAGGGGTCTTGGCGACGAACGCGCCAAAGGGCCGCGCATCATACGCGGTTCGTGTCGGGAACGCACTGGAGCGTAGTGGGTTTTATGGGGGCTGGATGGGTTTTCTACCCAATGGTTTGGCGTTGGCAGTGCCGGCCTCTTCGCGGGGCAAGCCCGCTCCCATACAGAATGCCTGAAGCTTGCTACTTACCTGTGGGAGCGGGCTTGCCCCGCGAAGAGGCCGGCACTGGTGGTAGAGGGCTCAGGGCTGTACCGGGTCTTCACCCTCAACCGAAGGCTCTGGCTCAACCACGTCCTGCTCACGTAAATCATCGAAGTCGGTCTTCAACCCTTCTTCCATCGCATCCAACTCCACCAGCAAGCTGCGGAAGCTGGTCTCATCCTTCGGCGCCTCGGCTTCAGCCTCATCCCCAAGGCTTGCATCGGCCAACGCCTGAAGGTGCGCAGGCACCGGCGCGTCGTCGGGGTCGAGCAAGGGTTCGGGCTCCATCTCGCGCAACTCGGCCAACGCCGGCAGCTCCTCAAGGCTCTTGAGGTTGAAGTGGTCGAGAAAG
Source organism: Pseudomonas sp. SWRI50 (assembly GCF_014269095.1). NCBI lineage: Bacteria > Pseudomonadati > Pseudomonadota > Gammaproteobacteria > Pseudomonadales > Pseudomonadaceae > Pseudomonas > Pseudomonas sp. SWRI50. Next base: position 28,207 of record NZ_JABWRW010000020.1, read on the forward strand.
GCCTTGGTGGTGGCGAACATCGCCGGCCGGCCCGGCACTTCGCGGTAGCCGACGATGCGGATCCACTCGCGCTCCATCAGGGTCTTGATGATGTTGCTGTTCACCGCCACACCGCGCACGTCTTCGATCTCGCCACGGGTGATGGGCTGGCGGTAGGCGATCAGCGCCATGGTCTCGAGCAACGCACGGGAATAACGCTGCGGCCGCTCCTCCCACAGGCGCCCGACCCAAGGGGCAAAGTCTTCGCGGATCTGCAGGCGATAACCGGTGGCCACTTCCTTGAGTTCGAAAGCGCGGCCGTTGCACGACTTGCCGAGTACTTCCAGGGCCTTCTTGAACACCTTGGGCTCCGGGCGTTCCGCCTCTTCGAACAACTCGTACAGGCGCTCAAGGGACTGCGGTTTGCCCGAGGCAAGCAGAAAGGCTTCGATCAGCGACGCCAGGTCGCGGGGTTCATTCAGGTTCATCAGGTTCTTCAACAAACTCGGCGCGAAGCCGCACGTGGATCGCGGCGAAAGCCTCATTCTGCACCAGTTCGATCAGCGATTCCTTCACCAGCTCAAGAATCGCCATGAACGTCACCACCACCCCCAGCTTGCCCTCTTCAGCCGCAAACAGCTCGACAAAGGGCACAAAGGCGCCGCCCTTGAGGCGGTCGAGCACCTGGCTCATGCGCTCGCGGGTCGACAGCGTCTCGCGGGTGATCTGGTGGCTTTCGAACAGGTCATTGCGGCGCATGACGTCGGCCATCGAGACCAGCAGCTCTTCCAGGCTGACCTGGGGCAGCAGCTTGCGCACCTTGGCCTGGGGGGCCTCCAGGCGTGGCACGACAATGTCGCGGCCCACCCGTGGCAACGCATCGATACCTTCAGCCGCCGCCTTGAAGCGCTCGTATTCCTGCAAGCGGCGGATCAGCTCGGCGCGCGGGTCGCCCTCTTCTTCCTCGACTTCGGTGGAACGCGGCAACAGCATGCGCGATTTGATCTCGGCCAGCATGGCAGCCATGACCAGGTACTCGGCAGCCAGCTCCAGGCGCACGCTTTTCATCAGCTCGACATACCCCATGTACTGGCGAGTGATCTCTGCCACGGGGATGTCGAGGATGTCGATGTTCTGTTTGCGGATTAGGTAAAGCAGTAAGTCCAGCGGCCCTTCGAACGCTTCAAGAATGACTTCCAGGGCGTCCGGCGGGATGTACAAGTCCACCGGCATCTCGGTCAGGGCTTCGCCGTAGACCAGGGCCAGTTGCAACTGTTGAGGCGACTCGACCTCCTCGGCCGGCGCCTCGGGCGCTTCCACCTGGCTCACGCGTTGACCAGGAACGGGGTCGGGTCGCCACAGCCTTCGCGGATCAAGGCAGGCTCATCGCCCGTCAGGTCGATCACCGTGGATGCCTTGAGGTCGCCGAAGCCGCCATCGATGATCAGGTCGACATGGTGTTCCAGGCGTTGGCGGATCTCGTAGGGGTCCGTCATGGGTTCTTCATCGCCCGGCAAGATCAGGCTCACACTCATCAACGGCTCTCCCAGCTCCTCGAGCAGCGCCAGGACGATAGGGTTGGAGGGCACGCGCAGGCCGATGGTGCGGCGCTTCTCGTGCATCAAGAGCCGCGGCACTTCCCGGGTGGCATTGAGGATAAAGGTATAGGGCCCCGGAATGTGCGCTTTGAGCAGACGGAACGTGGAGGTATCGATCTTGGCAAACAGGCCCATTTGCGACAGGTCGCAGCACAACAGGGTGAAATTGTGTTGCTTGTCCAACTGGCGCAGACGGCGGACCCGTTCGATGGCGTTCTTGTCACCGATCTGGCAGCCCAGTGCATAGGCCGAGTCGGTGGGATAGACCACCACACCGCCCTTGCGAATGATTTCGACGGCCTGTTTGATCAGGCGCGCTTGCGGGTTTTCCGCATGTATCTGGAAAAATTGGCTCACATAGTCTTCCTGTTCATACCGCCATAGGCTGTTCATGGCTGAATCGGCGCCACAGAGGTGGCAGGTCCTCGGGCAAAGGCCGGTAGGCACCGATCTCTCCCCAGGTGCCGGGGCCGTGGAAGTCACTGCCAGCGCTTGCCAGCAGGCCGAACTCACGGGTGAGGATGGACATCGTGCCCACCTGCTCGGCGGGCATCATCCCGTTGACCACCTCAAGTGCTTGCCCGCCTGCCTGAATATAGTCGGCAATCAGCCGTCTGCGCTTGCTGCGGGTCAGATCGTAATGCATCGGATGGGCCAGGCTCACCCAAGCATTGGACTGGCGAAGGGTCGCAACGGTTTCGTCCAGGGTCGGCCAATGCTGCTTGACGTCGCCGAGTTTGCCGGCGCCCAGCCACTTGCGGAAGGCCTCGCCGCGGTCCTTGACGTGCCCTGCGCGCACCAGAAACTCGGCAAAGTGCGGGCGCGCTGGGGCGTTGCCGCTGTCGCCGAGTTCTTGTTGCACGGCCCTGGCACCGTCAAGCGCACCCGGCATGCCCTTGGCCGCCAGCCGTTTGTCGATTTCCTCCGCGCGCAGCCAGCGGCCACGGTGCAACGCCTCGATGGCGTCGAGCAAGGGCGGTGCGTCGAGCGGGAAGTCATAGCCCAGCACATGGATGGTTGCCCCGCCCCAGGTGCACGACAGCTCTACCCCGCTGACCCAGTGCATGCCGTGCGCGTGGCAGGCCTGGCGTGCTTCGACGAGCCCTTCGAGGGTGTCATGGTCGGTCAGTGCCAGCGTTTGCACCCCGTGCTCATGGGCCCGGGCGACCAGGACCGTGGGCGACAGGGCGCCGTCGGAGGCCGTGCTGTGACAGTGCAGATCAACATTCATGGAGGAGCGCTACCGCTGGAATCGATGTTTGTTATTATGCCGTCACATCCCGATTCTGGCTGCCATTGTGAAACAATTCATCGATTTCATCCCGCTGCTGCTGTTCTTCATCGTCTACAAGCTCGACCCGCGGCCCATGGAGGTCGCCGGCCACAGCTTCGAATTCGGCGGTATCTACAGTGCCACGGCCATGCTCATCGCCAGTTCCCTGGTGGTGTACGGTGCCCTGTTCCTGCGCCAGCGCAAGCTGGAAAAAGGCCAATGGCTGACCCTGGTCGCCTGCCTGGTGTTCGGCGGGCTGACCCTGACCTTCCACAGCGAAACCTTCCTCAAATGGAAAGCGCCGGTGGTCAACTGGTTGTTCGCCCTGGCGTTCGCCGGCAGCCACTTCATCGGTGACCGGGTGCTGATCAAGCGCATCATGGGCCACGCCCTGACCCTGCCCGATGCCATCTGGACCCGCCTGAACCTGGCCTGGATCTGCTTCTTCCTGGTCTGCGGCGCGGCCAACCTGTTCGTCGCCTTCACCTTCCAGGCCTTCTGGGTCGATTTCAAGGTGTTCGGCAGCCTGGGCATGACTGTGATCTTCCTGGTTGCCCAAGGTGTCTACCTGTCGCGTCACCTGCACGACGACCCTTCTACCTCCAAACCCAAGGATTGACATGCTCTACGCCATCATCGCCAGCGACGTCGCGAACTCCCTGGAAAAGCGCCTGGCTGCCCGCCCTGCGCACATCGAGCGCCTGCAGCAACTCAAGGCCGAAGGCCGCGTGGTGCTGGCCGGGCCACACCCTGCCATCGACAGCAATGACCCAGGTGAAGCCGGTTTCAGCGGTAGCCTGATCGTGGCTGAGTTTGATTCCCTGGCCGCTGCACAGGCCTGGGCCGATGCCGATCCGTACATTGCCGCGGGCGTGTACGACAGCGTCATCGTCAAGCCATTCAAGCAAGTTCTGCCTTGATTCAAGGCCGTGTCGCCTGCTTTCGCGGGCAAGCCCGCTCCCACAGGGACAGCGCAAGCTTCGCGCTTTGCGCAAACCTGCAGGCGCGAGCTTGGCCGCGAAAGCAGGCCACGCGGTGCTACTGGTTACACACTTGCCATCAGTCTGCGGTATCTTTGCCACTGGCGGACCAATATGACGCCGTCGATGGTTGAGTTGAGTGAGTCATGAGTGAGCTGTTACTGATTGATGATGACCAGGAGCTGTGCGAGCTGCTCGGCAGCTGGCTGACCCAGGAAGGTTTTTCTGTACGTGCCTGCCACGATGGCCTGAGCGCACGTCAGGCCCTGGCCGCGCATGCGCCAGCGGCGGTGGTGCTGGATGTGATGCTGCCTGACGGCAGCGGCCTGGAGCTGCTCAAACAACTGCGCAATGACCATGCCGAGCTGCCGGTGCTGATGCTGTCAGCGCGCGGCGAGCCGCTGGACCGCATCCTTGGCCTCGAACTGGGCGCCGACGATTACCTGGCCAAACCCTGCGACCCCCGCGAGCTCACTGCCCGCCTGCGCGCCGTGTTGCGCCGCAGCCACCCGGCCGCCACCACCACCCAGGTAGAGATTGGCGACCTGATCTACAGCCCGGCACGTGGCGTGGCCAGCATCGATGGCCGCGAGATGACCCTGACCCTGTCCGAAAGCCGCATCCTCGAAGCCCTGCTGCGCCAGCCCGGTGAACCGCTGGACAAGCAGGAACTGGCGCAGATTGGTCTTGGCCGCAAGCTGACCCTGTATGACCGCAGCCTGGACATGCACGTCAGCAACCTGCGCAAGAAAATCGGGCCCCATGCCGATGGCCGCCCGCGCATCGTTGCGTTGCGTAGCCGGGGCTATTACTACAGCTTGTGAGATCGCTGGGGCCGCTGCGCAGCCCATCGCCGGCAAGCCAGCTCCCACATGAGCAGTGCAGTGTTCAAGGGCAGCGCTATCGCTGTAGGAGCTGGCTTGCCGGCGATGGGCTGCGCAGCGGCCCCAAAATCTCAGCCGCCATCTTTACCCAGCCTTTACCCTCCCCTGACCGCCCTTGACGGTGGGCTGCGTAGACTGTGCTCATCCGGTAACCACCGGCCTATGAAAGGAGAGACACCATGCGCAAGACCCTTATCGCCCTGATGTTCGCCGCCGCCCTGCCGACCGTGGCCATGGCCATGCCTGAAGGCGGCCCGCGTCACGACGGCCCGCATCATCGCGGTGATGCGCCTTTCGCCCAACTGGACCTGAGCCGCGACCAGCGTCAGCAGATCGGCAAGCTGATGGGCGAGCAGATGAAGCAACGCCGCGACATCACTGAGCGCTACCTGTCCAAGCTGCCGGCCGCCGACCAGAAGGCCATGCAGGATGAACTCAAGGCCAGCCACGACAAGACCGACAGCCAGGTCCGCGCCCTGCTCAAGCCTGAGCAACAAAAGCAGTTCGACGAACTGCAGAAAGAGCGGGCTGCGAAGAAAGCCGAATGGCAAGCGTTCCAGGCCTGGAAGGCTGAAAAAGCCGCCAAGGCCCAGTAAGCTAACCGCCCGACGCCCGGCCCGCACCCCTGCGGGCCGGGCTTTTCCCGTTTGCAGGAGGTGCACTTGCGTTCACTGTTCTGGCGCATCCTGGCCAGTTTCTGGCTGGCCATTACCCTGGTTGCCGGGCTGTCGATCCTGTTGGGCCACATGCTCAACCAGGACGCCTGGATCCTCAGCCGCCACCCAGGCCTCAACACCCTCGCCAGCCACTGGGCCAAGCACTACGAACAGGAAGGCACGGCCTCGGCGCAGCAGTTCCTCGAACGCCGCAAGCAGCGCTTCAAGATCGATGTGCAAGTGCTCGACGACAGCGGCGAGGCGGTGGTGCCCGGCACCTTCCCGCGCCGCGCAGCGGCCTTCGAGGCGCGCCAGCACAATGACGAGCGGCGCTTGCCGTGGCGGCGCCTGACCGAGGAATACACCAGCCCCTACAGCGGTGAGACGTACCTGCTGATTTACCGGATCCCGCACCCCGAGCTGGACGCGTGGCACCGCGAGAGCCTGCTCTGGCCACTCAGTGCACTGGGCATCGCCTTGGTGGTACTGACCTTGTTCAGCCTGTTGGTGACCCTGTCCATCACCCGCCCCTTGAGCCGCCTGCGCAGCGCAGTGCACGACCTCGGCCAGACCAGCTACCAACAGAACAGCCTGGCGCGCCTGGCCGCCCGGCGCGACGAGTTCGGGGTCTTGGCCAACGACTTCAACAAGATGGGTGCCCGCCTGCAGAGCACCATCGGCAGCCAGCGCCAGTTGCTACGCGACGTCTCCCATGAACTGCGCTCACCGCTGGCTAGGCTGCGTATCGCGCTGGCCTTGGCCGAACGCGCTGAGCCCGAGCAGCGTCAGGCGCTGTGGCCGCGCCTGACCCGCGAATGCGACCGGCTGGAAGACCTGATCAGCGAAATCCTTGCCCTGGCCCGTGTCGATGCCGAGCAGGCGCATGCCGAGCCGGTCGACCTCAACGCCTTGCTGGGCGGCGTGCGCAAGGATGCGTTGCTCAGCGCGCCGGAGCAGGAGGTCCGCCTGCAGGCGCAACCTGGGCTGACCTTGCAGGGTTGGCCAACCTTGATCGAGCGCGCCGTCGACAACCTGCTGCGCAATGCCTTGCGCTTCAACCCGGTCGGGCAGCCGATCGAAGTCAGCGCCGAGCGTGAGCAGGGCCGCATCGTGGTGAGCGTGCGTGACCATGGGCCTGGGGTGGCGGCAGAACACCTGGCGCAGCTGGGTGAGCCGTTTTTCCGCGCCCCGGGGCAGCAAACCGCTGGGCATGGACTGGGGCTGGCGATTGCGCGCAAGGCAGCCGAGCGCCATGGCGGCAGCCTGGTGCTGGCGAACCATCCGCAAGGGGGATTTGTGGCACGGCTGGAGTTGCCTGTGGCACAGGTTGTTGGTTGAGCCTGGGGCGGGGCCGCTTTGCGCCCCATTCGCAGCACAAGGCTGCTCCTACACGGGTTACGCGATAGCGGCCCCAACAATCTCAGCGTTTACTCGCCCCAGGCACTGACAAAATCAGCAGTGTCCAGCACCGGCGCGGTACGCGGCTCGTTCACCGGCGTGCCGACATACAGGTAACCGATCAACTCCTCATGCTCGGCCAACCCCAGCCCTTTGTGCACATGCGCATCGAACGCCATGTCACCGGTACGCCACACCGCACCGACACCCTGGGCATGCGCCGCGATCAGAATCCCGTGGGCCGCACACCCGGCCGCCAGGCGCTGCTCGGACTTGGGCACCTTGAAATGATCCTGCAGCTTGGCGATCACCACGATCAGCAACGGCGCACGCAGCGGCATGGCGCGTGCCTTGTCCAGCGCTGCCTGGCTGGCATCGCCCTTGTGCTGCACCGCTTCGGCGAACAGCTCGCCCAGCTTCTCACGGCCCTGGCCTTCGATGGTCAGGAACCGCCACGGGCGCAGCTGGCCGTGGTCCGGTGCACGCAATGCAGCCTGGAACAACGCCTCACGCTGGGCATCATTTGGCGCGGGGTCGGTCAGACGTGGCACGGAAACACGGTTGAGCAATGCGTCGAGAGCCTCCATCGGCTACCCTCCTGGCAGGTGAATGTGCGGCCATTCTAGCGTTTACATCACCAGACCCATAGGTAGAATGGCGCCCTTCCGTTCAGAGTCAGAGCAGATCACATGGCGTTGCCGACCTTAAGGATCATTGGTTTCATCATCGGCATCTTCCTGATCACCCTGGCCGTCAGCATGGTCGTGCCCATGGCGACCCTGGTGATCTTCGAGCGCACTGGCGACATGCCGTCGTTCCTCTGGTCCAGCCTGATCACCTTCATCGCCGGCCTGCTCATGGTCGTGCAGGGCCGGCCCGAGCACGTGCACCTGCGCCCGCGCGACATGTACCTGCTGACCGTCAGCAGCTGGCTGGTGGTGTGCGTGTTCGCGGCCTTGCCGTTCCTGTTGACGCAACACATCAGTTACACCGACGCCTTCTTCGAGAGCATGTCCGGCATCACCGCGACCGGCGCCACGGTGCTCAGCGGCCTGGACAGCATGTCGCCGGGGATCTTGATGTGGCGCTCGATGCTGCACTGGCTCGGCGGCATCGGCTTTATCGCCATGGCCGTGGCGATCCTGCCGCTGCTGCGCATTGGTGGCATGCGCCTGTTCCAGACCGAGTCCTCGGACCGCTCCGAAAAGGTCATGCCGCGTTCACACATGGTCGCCAAGTCGATCGTCGGCGTGTACGTCGGTTTCTCCGTGCTCGGCGCGCTGGCCTTCTGGTGGGCCGGCATGCGGCCATTCGATGCCATCAACCACGCCATGTCGGCGATTTCCACCGGGGGCTTCTCGACCTCCGACCAGTCATTGGCGAAATGGGATATCCCTGCTGTGCATTGGGTCGCGGTGGTGGTGATGATCCTCGGCAGCCTGCCCTTCACCTTGTATGTGGCCACCCTGCGCGGCAACCGCCGGGCGTTGATCCGCGACCAGCAGGTTCAGGGGTTGCTCGGCATGCTGGTGGTCACCTGGGTCGTGCTGGGTACCTGGTATTGGGCCACCACCAACCTGCACTGGCTGGATGCCTTGCGCCACGTGGCGCTGAACGTGACCTCGGTGGTCACCACCACCGGCTTCGCCCTGGGCGACTACAGCCTGTGGGGCAATTTCTCGCTGATGCTGTTCTTCTACCTGGGCTTCGTCGGCGGCTGCTCCGGCTCGACCGCAGGCGGCATCAAGATCTTCCGCTTCCAGGTCGCCTACATCCTGCTCAAGGCCAGCCTTAACCAGTTGATCCACCCGCGCGCAGTGATCAAGCAGAAGTACAACGGGCACCGCCTCGACGAAGAAATCGTGCGCTCGATCCTGACGTTCTCGTTCTTTTTCGCGATCACCATCTGCGTGATGGCGTTGCTGCTGTCGCTGCTGGGCGTGGACTGGATGACCGCGCTGACCGGTGCCGCCGGCACCGTGTCGGGCGTAGGCCCGGGGCTGGGCGAAGTGATCGGCCCAGCCGGCAACTATGCGACGCTGCCGGACGCCGCCAAGTGGATCCTCGCCGGCGGCATGCTGCTCGGCCGGCTGGAGATCATCACGGTGCTAGTGTTGTGCATGCCGGCGTTCTGGCGTCACTGACCCCTTCAGGCTCCGCGCCCAGGCGGGCGCGGTATTCGCTGGGGGTGGCATCGAACCAGCGGCGGAACGCCCGGTAGAAATTGCTCGGGTCGGCGAAACCCAGCAGGTAGGCGGTTTCCAGCAGGGTCATGCCGGGCTGGGCCAGGTACTGCTCGGCCAGCTCACGGCGGGTATCGTCGAGCAAGGTCTGGAAGCTGGTGCCCTCCTCTTGCAGGCGCCGCTGCAAGGTCCGCTGAGACAGGTGCAGGGCCTGGGCCAGGGTTTCACGCTTGGGCTCGCCCTGGGGCAGGATGCGGCACAGCACCTGGCGCACCCGGTGGGTGACCCGGCTTTCCGAAAAGCGCGCCAGGTACTCACCGGCAAAACGGTCGTGCAATATGGCCATGGCCTCGTTGGCCGTCGGCAGTGGCGCTTCCATGTCGGCACGCTCGAACACCAGCGCATCGTGCGGTGCATCGAACACCAACGGTGAATGGAAGGCGACCTTGTAGGGTTCGATGTTCTTCGGCTGCGGCCCCTGCACCAATACCCGGCGAGGCTGTATGACCCGCCCGCTGAGCCAGGTACACAACGACAGCGCGCACGCCAACGACGCTTCGGCGCTGTGCCGGGTCGGTGGCAGATGGTCGCCATGCACGGTCAGAATCAGCGAATAGCCCTCAGGGCCGAGGCGGAAGCTCAAGTCGGAGCTTTCGGCAATGATGCGCTGGTAACGCACCAGCCGCTCGAAGCCTTCGGCCAGGGTGCGGCTGGACATCAATGCATAGCCCACCACATGGAACGAAGCCGGGCGAACTACCCGTGCCATGTTCAGGCCGATGGCTTCGTTGCCCGACAGTTCCACCGCTAGCTGCCACAGCCGGGTCATGGAATCCTGAGGGAAACGCGCGTCGGGGTCGTCGAGGGCGGCGAAGTCGAGCCCGAGTTGCTTGAACATGGCTGGGCAATCGAGCCCTTCCAGCTCGAGTGCCTTGACGATCCCTGATGCCCAGCTGGCTGACGTGGTTCTTTCACTCATGACAGGCTTCTTATGCTGACCGCTCCTGCGGTGAACCCCAAGGATACTCAATTGGCGCCTATTGTCACTGGTAGGCCCCGCCAATGACTCTAGACTCGATTCAGGCTCCACGCCGTGCATCTTATCCAGAAGTATTAATCCCGGAGCAGTGCCATGAACAGCACAGCGCAGTTTCGCAGTTTTGCCGAGTTCTACCCCTACTACCTGGGTGAGCACAGCAACCCCACCTGCCGCCGCCTGCATTTTGTCGGGACAAGCTTGGTGATTGCCTTGCTGGCGTACACCATCGGCAGCGGCAAATGGTTGCTGCTGCTGGCCGTGCCGCTGTTTGGCTATGGCTTTGCGTGGGTCGGGCATTTCTTCTTCGAGAAGAACCGGCCGGCGACGTTTACCTATCCGCTTTACAGCCTGATCGGTGATTTCGCCATGTTCCGTGACATCTTGCTGGGCAAGATCAGCCTTTAACTGGCCTGGGCCGCTTTGCGGCCTTCAGCGTGTCGCGCCTGCGCATCCGCCAGGCGATACAGCTCGATGCTGCCATCCCAGTGCTCGATCAAGGCCGTGCACGACTCCACCCAATCCCCGCAATTGAGGTACTCCACCTCCCCCACCTTGCGGATCTCGGCATGATGGATGTGCCCGCATACCACCCCCTGAAACCCGCGGCGGGTGCACTCGTGGGCAATGGCATCCTCGAAGTCGCTGATGAAGCTCACAGCGCCCTTCACCTTGTGCTTGAGGTAAGCCGACAACGACCAGTAGCCATAGCCGTAACGGGCACGCCAGTGGTTGAGCCAACGGTTGAGCACCAGGGTGAACTCATACGCACGGTCACCTAGAAACGCCAGCCAGCGGTGGTAGCGGGTAATTACGTCGAACTGGTCGCCGTGGATCACCAGCAGCCGGCGCCCATCGGCCGTCAGGTGCTCGGCCTCATCCACCAACTGGATGTTGCCCAGCATCAGCTTCGAATAACGGCGCAGGAATTCGTCATGGTTGCCGGTGACATAAATGACCTCGGTGCCTCGCTTGCTCATGGTCAACAGGCGCCGGATGACGTTGGTGTGGGCTTGCGGCCAATAGATGCCGCCACGCAGCTTCCAGCCATCGATGATATCGCCGACCAGGTAAATGCGATCCGCCTGGTAGCCCTTGAGAAACCGCGACAAGTGCTCGGCCTGGCAATCGCGTGTGCCCAGGTGTACATCGGAAATCCATAACGTGCGCACGCGCTGCTTGCGCAAGGGACGGGAGAGTTCGGCATGGGTCATGGGCGGGCTCCGGCGCAGTTTGCTGGAGACTGGCAGGCACGGATGACAGTGCGGTGGCAAAAGGGTTACGAATGATGGTTTGCAGTGAATGAGGCACAATGCGCTTATGCCCTGCGAGGACTCCCCATGACCACCGGCCCGATCCTTTCGCTGCGTCGTTACCGAGACAGCTTGATCACCCACAGCCACGAATATCCGCAACTGGTGTTCGGCCTGAGCGGCCGCTTGGAATTTGAGGTCCAGGGCCAGGGAGCACGGGTTGATCGTCAGGGCCTGATGGTGGTGCCAGCCGGCGCACATCACACCTGCTCCAGCGGCGCTGGCAGCGACTGCCTGGTGCTGGACGTGCCTGGGGAGCAGTGGTTGCGCGAGCAACTGGGCGAGCATGCCGATGCCAGCCGCCGGCTGCTCGATCGTCCCGCGGCCTTGAGCTTGGACGCTCGCCAGCAGCAGCTGGTGGACTGGCTGGCGGCCAGCCCCATGGGCGACCCGCTGATCGCCCGCCAAAGCGCGGCGCTGCTGTTGGCCAGCCTTACCCCGCCGGCAGCCGCCAGCATCAGGGCCAGCCAGCGCCTGCCTTATGCGGCGTTCGATGCGCATATCGAGCAACATGCTGCCTACCCGTTGCAGGTCGCCGACCTGGCACGCCTGGCCGGGCTGTCCACTGCTCGCCTGCATGCACGCTTTATTGCCGAATGCGCGATGACGCCGATGGACTACATGCGCCAGCGGCGCTTGCTCAAGGCACGGCATCTGGTGGAGCAGACGGTGCTGCCAATGGGGGAGATTGCGGCGCGTGTGGGGTACAGCTCGCAGAGTGCGTTTTCGGCGGCGATGTTGCGGGCGTTTGGCTGTACGCCTTTGGCGTTGCGGCGAGAGTCTGGCGATAACGGACGCTAGGTGGGCGACAGAACGGGTCTGCCTGAAGACTTACACTGTGCCTGCACTGGCCCTTTCGCGGGGCAAGCCCGCCCCCACATGCTTCGGGGGTTGCGCCGTACCTGTGGGAGCGGGCTTGCCCCGCGAAAGCGCCAGTACTGACATACTCTTGCTCAAGGACCACCATGAACCACCGCACAGCCCTAGGCGCCCTGCACATTGGCGCGCTGTTCTTCGGCCTTACCGGCGTCTTCGGCAAGCTGGCCGCCAGCGCCAGCCCGGCCATCATCGTTTTCGGCCGCGCCGTTTTTGCCGTCCTGGCCCTGGCCCTGTTCGCCAGTTTTGCCCGCCAAGGCTGGCACCGGCTCAGTGGCCAGGATGTGCGCCGCCTACTGCTCGGCGGCGTGCTGCTGGCGGGGCACTGGGTCAGCTTCTTCATCGCCGTCAAGGTGGGCGGCGTGGCCATCGCCACCCTGGGCTTCGCCAGCTTCCCAGCCTTTACCGTGATCCTCGAAGGCCTGCTGTTCCGCGAACGCATCCGCCGCAACGAAGCCGTGCTGGTGCTGCTGGTGAGCATCGGCCTGGTGCTGGTCACACCGGCCTTCGACCTGGCCAGCGAGGCCACTGGCGGCCTGCTCTGGGCGCTGCTGTCGGGGCTGTTGTTCTCGTTGCTGTCGCTGACCAACCGCGCCGGCTCCGGCCGCTTGCCCGCCGTGCAGGCAGCACTGTGGCAAAACCTGGTGGTCAGCCTTTGCCTGTTGCCGTACGCAGCACCTGGGCTGGGCGCGGTGACGCCGATGGACTGGTTGTGGATCGCCCTGCTCGGCGTCTTCTGCACGGGCGTGGCCCACAGCCTGTTTGTCGCCAGCCTGGCCGTGATCAAGGCGCGCACGGCTGCCGTGGTGTTCGGCATGGAGCCGGTCTACGGCATCGCCGTGGCCTGGGCCGTGTTCGCCGAAACGCCCACGGTACGCATGCTGCTGGGTGGCGCGCTGATCATTTTCGCCATCGTGCTGTCCAGCCGCCTGGCAGCCGAACAACCCGTAAAGCCACGGCCGCTGGCCGAAGGCGCCTGATCAGCGATCGTTGTGGCCCAGGTCGCGCTGCGGGTCGATTTGGTCACGCACCCGCTGCTTGAGCACCTTGGCCTCCGGGAACCCACCGTCGGCCTTGCGCTCCCAAATCTGCACGCCATCACAGGTGATGCGGAAGATGCCACCGGTACCCGGCTCCAGTGCTACCCGACCAAGGTCGTCGGCAAAGGTGCTGAGCAGTTCTTGGGCCAGCCAGGCAGCGCGCAGCAGCCACTGGCACTGCGTGCAATACGTGATGACGATTTCAGGCTTGCTGATGGCCATTGCGAAGCATCTCCAGGTAAGGGGCCGCTTATACTAGCGGTCTTTCGCCCACGGTTTGAGACTCACGATGCGCCGTTCGCTGTTCTGCTTTTTGCTGATGCTGGTTGCTGCCACGGTCAATGCCGCCGAGCAGGTACGGCCCAAGGTTGGCCTGGTGCTCTCTGGCGGCGCGGCACGCGGCCTGGCCCATATCGGCGTGCTCAAGGCCCTGGAGGAACAAGGCGTGCACATCGACGCCATCGCGGGCACCAGCATGGGGGCGGTGATCGGCGGGCTGTACGCCTCGGGTTACAGCGTCGAAGAACTGGAAAAGCTAGCCACTACCCTGGACTGGCAACAGGCCTTGTCGGATGCGCCCCCGCGCAAGGATGTGCCGTTCCGGCGCAAGCAGGACGACCGTGATTTTCTGGTCAAGCAGAAGCTGAGCTTTCGCGACGACGGCAGCCTGGGCCTGCCGCTGGGCGTGATCCAGGGCCAGAACCTGGCGTTGCTGCTGGAAAGCAAGCTGGCTCATACCGCCGACACCCGCGACTTCGACAAACTGCCCATCCCCTTCCGTGCGGTTGCCACCGACATCGCCAGCGGCGAAAAGGTGGTGTTCCGCCGCGGCCACCTGCCCCAGGTGATCCGCGCCAGCATGTCGATCCCCGCGGTGTTCGCCCCGGTCGAGCTGGATGGCCGCTTGCTGGTGGATGGCGGCATGGTCGACAACATCCCGCTGGATGTGGCCCGCGACATGGGTGTGGACCTGGCTATCGTGGTCGACATCGGTACGCCGCTGCGTGACCGCAAGCAACTGGCCACGGTGGTTGATGTGCTGAACCAGTCGATCACCCTGATGACCCGGCGCAACTCTGAAGAACAACTGGCCAGCCTGCACCGCGACGACATCCTGATCCAGCCGACGCTGGCCGCATTTGGCGTGACCGACTTCGGCCGCGCCCGCGAGATGATCGAAGCCGGCTACCGCGCCACCCGCCTGCTCGACCCGCGCCTGGCCGCGTTGCGCCAGCCCGAGGGCGACAGCAGCCTGGCCGTTGCCCGCTCGCCGCGTCAACGCACGCCGGTGATCACTGCGATCCGGGTGGAAAACGACTCCAAGGTCAGCGATGACGTGATCCGCTCCTATATCCGCCAGCCGATCGATGCGCCGCTGGAGCTCGACCGCCTGCAGACCGACATGGGCACGCTGTATGGCCTGGACTACTTCGACCGGGTGCAGTACCGCGTGGTGCACAAGGGCGCTGACAACACCTTGGTGATCAATGCCCGCGGCAGGCGCGGCGGCACCGACTACTTGCGTCTGGGCCTGAACCTGTCGGATGACCTGCGCGGCGACAGCGCCTTCAACCTCGGCGCCAGCTACCGGGTCAACGGCATCAACAGCCTGGGCGCCGAATGGCTGACCCGCGCCCAGATCGGCGACCAGCAAGAGCTTTACAGCGAGTTCTATCAGCCGCTGGATGTGGGCTCGCGCTACTTCGTCGCGCCCTACCTGGACATAGGCTCGCGCAACATCGAAGCGACCCTGGACAATGACCCGATCGCCGAGTACCGCCTGGAACGTTATGGTTTTGGCCTCAACCTCGGCCGGCAGATCGGCACCTATGGCGAAGTGCGCCTTGGCGCGGGCAAGGCCTGGGGGGAAGCCGAAGTGCGTATCGGTGACCAGAACCTGCCCAAGGTCAGCTTCAATGAAGGGTTCTACGAGCTCAAGTACTCGTTCGATACCCTCGACAACGTGTACTTCCCGCACAGCGGCGAAGACATCGGCCTGACACTGCGCAAGTACGACAAATCGCTCGACTCCGACCAGGACTACCGCCAGTGGCTGTTCAACCTGGACAAGGCCATCAGCAGTGGCCCGAATACCTGGGTGCTGGGCGGGCGCTACGGGCGCACATTGGATGATGCCGAGGTGGTGACCTCAAGCTTCGTGATGGGCGGCGCGCGGGAGCTGTCAGGGTTCCGCCAAGACTCGGTGT
The DNA here is from genome assembly GCF_014269095.1 of Pseudomonas sp. SWRI50. NCBI lineage: Bacteria > Pseudomonadati > Pseudomonadota > Gammaproteobacteria > Pseudomonadales > Pseudomonadaceae > Pseudomonas > Pseudomonas sp. SWRI50. The sequence continues at coordinate 43,630 of NZ_JABWRW010000020.1, forward strand.
CGGGGCAGAACATCAGCTTGCTGCGCATGGTCTATTACCGCCGCCTGACGCCACGGGCCTACGTGCCGCTGGACTTCCCGTTGTACATCGGCGGCTCGCTGGAACGTGGGCGGGCGTGGAACAACGACAATGAGTTCGACAGTGGCTACATCAATGCGGCGAGTATCTTCCTGGGGCTGGAGACACCGTTGGGGCCGTTGAACCTGAGCTATGGGGCCAACAGTGCGCATGAGCAGGCGGTTTACCTGAACCTGGGGCATACCTTCTGAATCGATGGGGCCGTATCCGGCCCATTCGCGGGACAAGTCGGATCGCCGCACCGCCGCTCCCACAGGTGCGGCGCTAGCCTTGGAGGCTACATAGTTCGGGTGGGAGCGGCGGTGCGGCGATCCGACTTGTCCCGCGAATGGGCTGCAAAGCAGCCCCCGAAATCAGGACTTTTCGAGGTTACCCAGAATCTTCGCATGCACCCGCATGCACACTTCCAGGTCCGCCTCATCCACCCCGGTGAACAGCTCTACCCGCAGCGCGTTGGCAATGGTCTCGATCTGTTCGATCAGCGGCTTGGCCGGTGGGCACAGCAAAATCTTCTTCGCCCGCCGGTCTTCAAGCACTGCCTGCCTGCGCACCAAGCCCTGCGCCTCCAGGCTGTCGAGCAAGCGCGCCAGGGTCGGGCCTTCGACACCCACACTCTGGGCCAGCTCACGCTGGGTCGGTGCTTCTTCGAAACGGGCCAGGTGCAGCAACACCAGCCAGCGCGCCTGGGACAGGTTTAACCCGGCCAAGCGGCGGTCCAACTCGGCACGCCAGCCCCGGGACATCTGGGCCAGCTGCATGCCGAAGCGGTGTTGGTTGTCGGTCAGGGGCATAAGCAACTCATTGAATAGATCTAATTATTAGGCAGCTAACCATGCCCCGGACCACGTGGCAAGGCTCGGGCGCTTGCCAGTGTTCGATAATCGTCAAAAAGCATGACAAAGGTCAGCAGTTGGCGGTTCTGGCCTCGAACCTGCCGGCTGTTAAACGTCGAACTCCGCGGCCAATGCTGCGCGTATGCAATACAGCACCCCCTCCGGTACCCGTGGCCCAAACAAGGGCGCGATAGTCGACACCGGCGGCAGCTCGCCTTCGCCGTCGAGGAAGGCGTCCTGCACCTCCATCATCAGGTCTTCCGGCAGGTCGAGGGCCTGATCAAGGCTCAGTTCCTGGCGACCGATGGCCTCGGCCAGCAGGCTGTACACGTTCTTTTCGCTGCAATTGAGCTGGCCGGCGATCTGCGCGGGGGTCATGCCCGCGCGCGCCAGGCTGACCAGCTCGTGGCGCAGGTCGAGCACCACCTTGGGCGCCTCATCGGTGCCACCGCTGTTGTTGAGCACCTCCAGAAAGGCCTGACCGTAGCGCTCCAGCTTGCGCGCACCCACGCCGCTGACCTGGGCCATGTCGCTGAGGCTGGCGGGTTGGCTGCGCAGCATTTCGAGCAGCGTCGAATCGGGGAAGATGACGTAAGGCGGCACGCTGTGCTCCTCGGCCAGCTTGCGCCGCAGGGTACGCAGCGCCTCCCACAGCTCGCGTTCTTCGGCACGCACCAACTGGCTGGCCGGGCTGCCGCCGCTGCCAGCGCTCTTGGCCACCGTCTGCGGCTTGAGGTCGCGGCGCAGTTGCAAGGTCACCTCGCCGCGCAACAGCGGCCGGCAGCTGTCGGAAAGGCGCAGGCCCCCGTAGCCTTCAAGGTCGATATCTACCAGGCCGCGTGCGACCAACTGGCGGAACAACGAACGCCACTCGACCTCGGCCAGCGACTTGCCGACACCGAACACCGAAAGCTTCTCGTGGCCGAAATTGCGCACTTTCTCGGTGTCCTTGCCCAGCAGGACGTCCACCAGGTGCCCGACACCATAGCGCTGGCCGGTACGGAATACGGCCGACAGCGCCTGGCGAGCAGGTTCGGTGGCGTCCCAGGTCTGCACTTGGTCGATGCAGTTGTCGCAATGCCCGCAGGGCTGCTCAAGGGTTTCGTCGAAGTACGCCAGCAACGACTGGCGGCGGCAGCGGGTTTCTTCACACAGGGCCAGCATGGCGTCGAGCTTGTGCTGCTCGACGCGCTTGTGGCGCTCGTCGCCCTCGGAGTTCTGCAGCATCTGCTTGAGCATCACCATGTCCTGCAGGCCGTAGGCCATCCAGGCATCGGACGGCAAGCCATCACGGCCGGCACGGCCGGTCTCCTGGTAATAGGCCTCGAGCGACTTGGGCAGGTCGAGGTGGGCGACAAAGCGCACGTTGGGCTTGTCGATGCCCATGCCGAAGGCAATGGTGGCGACCATGATCAAGCCTTCCTCGTTGAGGAAGCGGTGCTGGTTGGCGGATCGCGTTTCGGCAGCCAGGCCGGCGTGATACGGCAGCGCCGGGAAGCCCTGGTCGCAGAGGAAGGCAGCGGTCTCGTCGACCTTCTTGCGCGACAGGCAGTAGACGATGCCTGCGTTGCCGCGACGCTCGCCGAGGAAGGCCATCAGCTGCTTGCGCGGCGCCTCCTTGGGCACGATGCGGTAGAAGATGTTGGGCCGGTCGAAACTGGAAAGAAAACGCTCGGCGCCCTGCAGGTGCAGGCGCTGGACGATCTCTTCGCGGGTGCGCATGTCGGCGGTGGCGGTCAGGGCGATGCGCGGCACATGCGGGAACAGCTCGGCCAGTTGGCCCAACTGCAGGTATTCCGGACGGAAATCGTGGCCCCATTGCGACACGCAGTGGGCCTCGTCGATGGCGAACAGCGAGATGTCCAGGTCGCGCAGGAAGTCGAGCATGCGCGGCTGAACCAGACGTTCAGGCGCCAGGTACAGCATCTTCAGCTCACCGCGGCGCATGCGCCCGGCCAGCTCACGTTGCTGCTCGGCGCTCAGCGTCGAGTTGAGTGCGGCCGCGGCCACGCCAAGCTCGTCGAGCGTAGCGACCTGGTCGTCCATCAACGCAATCAGCGGCGAAACCACCACGGTCAGGCCTGGGCGCAGCAGCCCCGGCACCTGGAAGCACAGCGACTTGCCGCCGCCGGTGGGCATCAGTACCAGCGCATCGCCGCCGTTGGCCACGCATTCGATGATTGCTGCCTGGCGCCCACGGAAACTGTCGTAGCCGAAGATATCCTTGAGAACGCGCTGAGCCTGTTCGAGCATGTGCAACTCCACAAATCGCCGTACCATCCTGGAGACAGGCTGGACGAAAAACCCGCCCCGCACACGCCGAATGCGTAAGCGGTTTTTACCAGACGGCCGACAAAGACCGCCCCTGGATGAAAAATCGCGGATTATACCCCAGTGCTAACCCACGCAGGGTGCCGCTGTGACAGACGTTCCCTTTGCCCCGCCAACGCTGCAAGGTGCTAGAATTCGGTATCGTTTATTCCCCAAGGTAGCCCTGTAATGTCCTTCGCCGAGCAACTCACCCGCCTGCAAGCCTTCCTCGACGCCGACGAGCTGCACGAAGAAGCGCTGGACTACGTCGCCGCTCACGGCTACCTCACGGCCCTGTCGATCAATGCCGAGGACGTACCGGAGCGCGAGTGGATCGACGCCCTGTTCGCCGAAGAACCCCACTACGCCAGCGAGGCCCAGCGCACCGAGATCGAAGCGACCCTGGTGGCACTGAAGGCGCACATCGCGCGTCAACTGGCCAGCGACGAAGAATTCGACCTGCCGTGCGACCTGGACCTGACCGACGAGCCGGACGATTCCGACCTGCGCGGCTGGTGCATCGGCTTCATGGAGGGCGTGTTCCTGCGTGAAGAGGCCTGGTTCGAGAACGCTGAAGAAGAAGTCAGCGAGATGCTGCTGCCGATCATGGTCGGTTCGGGCCTGTTCGACGAGCAACCAGAGTTCGCCGACATCGCCAGCAATGCCAACCTGCAGGACGACATGATCGTGCAGATCCCGGAAGCACTCAGCGCGCTGTTCCTGCTGCTGCACGCCCCTGACGAGAAGCCGGCGCTGCTCAAGCCTCGCCACCACTGAGTCGACTGTGCGCTACCTGCTGCTGGCCGTCGGCTGGCTCAGCGTTGCGCTGGGGGTGCTGGGGATATTCCTGCCGGTGTTGCCCACCACCCCTTTTCTGCTATTGGCGGCGGCGTGTTTCGCGCGCAGCTCGCCCCGCTTTCACTACTGGCTGGTCCATCACCCGAAGCTCGGGCCGTGGATCCGTGATTACCTCAGTGGCGAAGGCATACCACTAAAAGGCAAGGTTTACGCCATCGGCCTGATGTGGGCCAGCATTGGCCTGTCGTGCTACTTGGTACCGCTGTTCTGGGCTAGAGCGTTCATGCTCACCAGCGCGGTGCTGGTCAGTCTCTATATCCTCAAGCAAAAGACCCTGCGCAAGCAGTGATCAATGCTGCGTGCGCCAGTAATAGCACCCTCTTGGTGAACACATAGCGGGCTTAAATCCTCGATCGTCATTTTTTTGTCGCCAAATATCTATTTCGCCTATCCAACCTTTTTTTTAGCTACAAAAGTTCTGGAACTCGCTGTAAACCTTGTATAACGAGACTTTCAGCCGCTTTGATTTCGGTGGCCCTTCAGCGTCGCCCACGCCCTCTTAGACCTGATAAGTCAAATATCAATATCTGTTATGAGAAAATCTTCTTATCACTTTGATTGAATGTTCTTAGCTCTGTTGTTAAAAACCTGAAACGATTTGCATGATAACTATATCGTCATTTTTTTGGCGACCAGCAGGACTTATTTTAGGATCAGGGAGAGGTACCCATGCGCGTTTTGACCCCCATCACCAGTGCATTACTGTTGGCAATGGCGTGTGCCAACGTACAGGCGATGTCGATTACCGAGGCTGTTCAGAGCGCCGTGGACTACCATCCGCAGATCAGCTCCAACCGCAACAGCAAGCTGTCTGCCGATGAAGACGTGAAATTCGCGCGTGGCGGCTACTACCCTTCCGTTGACCTGGTCGCAGGCTATGGCCGCCAGCGTTCGGACAACCTCAATACCCGCGGCACCAACCCAGACGGTACGCGCAACCATGACAAGGCCACCCTCAGCTACACCCAGTCTGAGCTGCGCCTGCGGCAGATGCTGTTCGATGGCTTCAACACCTCGAACGAAGTAGGCCGCACCGAAGCGGTCGCCACCTCCCGCGCCTACTACACCCAGGCGGTCGCCCAGGATGTTGCCCTGCGCGCAGTGGAGGTTTACCTCGAAGTGCTCAAGCGCCGTGAGCTGGTGACGCTGGCCAAGAACAACCTGCAAGCCCACCTGCGGGTGAACGACCAGATCGGCCTGCGCACTGAGCGCGGTGTCGGCAGCACCGCCGACCTCGATCAGTCCCGCGCCCGCCGTGCCTTGGCGGAAAACAACCTGGACACCGCCGAAGTCGACCTGGCCGATGCCGAGGCCAACTTCTTCAGCGTCATCGGCAAACACCCCGATGAACTGGAAGGGCCGCAATCGATCAAGGTTGAAATTCCTGGCACCCTCGACGATGCTCGGGAAGCCATGCGCCAGAACAACCCTTACATCAAGTCCGCCCAGGCCGACGTCAATGCGGCCGAGCGGCAGTACGAAGTGGCCAAGTCGACCTTCTACCCACGCCTGGACGCTGTGCTGGCCACGGGTGCCAACAACAACCTTGGCGGTGAGAAGGGCCACAGCAACAACGATTGGCAGGCCGGTGTCGAGCTGAACTACAACGTGTTCCGCGGCGGCAGCGACAAGGCACGCCTGCAGTCCGATGCCCACAAGATCAACCAGGCCCTGGACATCCGCAACAACGCGCTGCGCGAACTGACCGAGAACCTGAGCCTGGCCTGGAACGCCATGAACAACGCACGCAAGCAGACCCCGACTGCGCGTGAATACGCCGAAACCACCAAGCGCGTGCGCGCGGCTTACCAGGATCAGTTCGGCCTTGGCCAACGCACCCTGCTCGACGTGCTCGACAGTGAGAACGAGCTGTACAACGCCGACCGTCGTTACACCGAAGTACGTTACACCGAGGAATTCTCGATGTACCGCGTGTTGGCAACAATGGGTGAGCTGTTGAGCAAGCAGCGTATTTCGCTGCCGCCAGAAGCCATCGCCAGCAATGAGGTGAAGACCGACGCACAGCTGCCTGAGATGCGTTGATCAACAGTCGGGGCAACCTGACTGTTGGCTGATACGCCTTACGTGTAGGAGCAGCCTTGCGCTGCTCCTACACGTTTATGGGGTGCCGTGATTGCGCTGGAACGTCTCGGCGCCCATGGCTTTGATCTGCCCCTCGATCAGGGCTTCGAACGGTTTGAGCAATGCATCGAAGCTGACAGGTTGCTCCAGCACGTTCAGCGCCTCCACCACCGCCTCAAGGGTCGACAATGCCCCCGGCTCCGGCGCCTTGCGCAACCGGTAGCGCGAAGGCGCGACCGCCCCCAGCGTCACACGCGGCAGGGCCTCCAGCAACGGATTCAGGTACAGCAGCTTGCGTGCCTTGCGCCAGGTACCGTCGGGCACGATCAACAGCAAGGGCCTGTCATCCACCTCACCATAAGCCGTCAGCACCTGGGCATGCTCACCCGGGAACAGCAGCGCCGGCCGGTAGCCTGGCGTCTGCAGCAATTCAACGAGGTCGTCGAACACCTCGCCAACGCGCAATTGGGCATTGACCAGGCCAAGGGCGGCCAGGCGGGCGGTATTCAGGGCGTGCGAGCTTTCACTGGGGTGCTGCAGCAGAACCACGCGGGTGCGGCTGTCGAGCGAGGGTATCAGTGGGCAAAGGCAGTGGTCGAGCGGGCGCTGGCAGCGCTCGCAGCGGGGTCTGGGCATCGGCTTCTCCTTACCGGGCGCAGTGTGCCATAGCCCTGCAGAAAAGCCCCACTTCCTTGTGGGATATGCTGAATGTCAGCGGTTGAAACGCTCCGCCAAGCTATGCAGATACTCCGCCATACGCTCCAGGTCCTGGCTAATTTCCGCCCCTTGCCTGGCCTGCCCGGCGCTCTGATCACACAGCTGTGCAATCCTCACAATCTGCTGGTTGATATCCTCGGCAACATGGCTTTGCTGCTCAGAGGCCGTCGCCATCTGCTGGCTCATGCCGGTAATCCGGCTGACCGCCTGGGCGATACCGGTCAACGCCGCTTGCACCGCTTCGACACTGTGTACGCTGTCGCGCGAAATCTGCTCACCGCGGTTGGCCGTGCTCACCGCCCGCTCTGCCCCTGCCCGTAACGAGGCGATGATCTGGTGGATCTCCTCGGTCGAGGCACGGGTGCGCTGGGCCAAAGAGCGGACCTCATCGGCCACCACGGCAAAGCCGCGCCCCTGCTCCCCGGCGCGGGCTGCCTCGATGGCGGCATTGAGCGCCAGCAGGTTGGTTTGCTCGGCAATCGAGGTGATTGTATCAACCACGCTACCGATCGACTGGGTCTGCTCGGCCAACGCGTTGACCGCCTGGCCGATGTCGTTGACCGCATCGCTCATGCTGCCCATGGCCTTGAGACTCTGCTGGGCCAACTCACTGCCTTGCTGCGCCAACTGGTCGGCATCGCCTGCCGCATGGGCGGTGCTTTGCACGTTGTGGGTGACCTCCTGGATAGTCGCCGCCATCTGCGCGATGGCCGTGGCGGACTGGTCGGTTTCGTTACGCTGGCGGTCAAGCATCTGGGCCTGGGCGTCGGACAGGTCGGCCGACTGCGCCGCCCGCGACTTCACCCCGACGCCGGCGTCCACCAGGCGGGTCAAGGCGGTTTGCAAGCGGGCCTCTTCGCTGATGATGGCCATGTCCAATTGGCCTTGCAGGCCCAGGTTGTCGCTGTAGGTCAACGCCACCAACGGGCTGGTGAAGGCTTTCGGGTGCTCGCCAAGGGTGCGCCGAATGGCCTGGCTGTGGTGATGCTCGATCAGGTACCAGGCCAGCAACAGGCTGGCCATCAGCACCCCCAGCGCCGCGTAGGGCGGCAGCCACAGGTAGCTTGCCGCCGACAGCAGGCCCGCGCTGATCAGTGGCCAGCCGTGCCCCAATTCATGCCCTAGCCGCGCCGCCCACGACACCGGCGAACGGCCGGCACGCAAGCGCGCGTAAAGCGCTTCGGCACGGCGAATCTGCTCACGCGTCGGCACTGAACGCACCGACTCATAGCCACTGACCCTGCCCTGCTCATACACCGGGGTGACGTAAGCGCTGACCCAATAGTAATCACCGTTTTTGGCGCGGTTCTTGACCACGCCCATCCAGGGTTTGCCTTGCTTGATGGTGTCCCACATGTGCCCGAACACCGCCGGGGGCATGTCGGGGTGACGCACCAGGTTGTGGGTCTGGCCGACCAGTTCGTCGTAGGTAAAACCGCTGATCGCCACGAAGGCGTCATTGCAGTAGGTGATGCGGCTGTTGAGGTCCGTCGTGGAGATCAGGCGTTGATCGCTGGAGAAGGTTCTTTCGTGCTCAGTGACGGGCAAATTCATGCGCATCTTGGGCGATCCTTGCAGGATGAAATAGGGAGGAATCATCAGCGCAAGTTGATGTTTAGCAGAGCGCTATCAGGTTAGCGGTCAAGTTCTGTAGGAATTGAGCCCGTCCCGACGGAATGCATGAACAGGCTGTGTATCAGCCCACGTTGAGCTGGCTTTTAAGCAGGTCACGGAACGTCTGAATCAACGGCTCGCGGCTGCGGCCACGACGAATGATCAACGAAAAGGGTGCCTGATAGCCGAAGGTAGACGGCGACAACACCCGTAGATCGCCCTTCTCCACCCAAGCCTGGGCGTAATGCTCTGGCAGGTAGCCAATGTAGGCACCGGAGAGAATCAGGATCAGCTGCGCCTCCATGCTTTCCACCGTCGCCGCACTGTGCTTGAAGCCATGCCGGGCCAGCTCTGCCTGGCTCCAGTAGCCGCGCCCGACCATGCGCTGCTGGGTCACCACCTGCTCAGGGATGCGCCGCTCGTTGAACAACGGATGGCGGCTGCTGCAGTACAGCCAGTGCTGCTCACGGTACAGCGGCTGGTAAACCAGGCCGCTCATGCGCGAAGAAAACGCCCCGATGGCCAGGTCGAGGCGGTTGTCCTGTACACCCAATTGCAGTTCGTACGGGCTGGACACCGACAGGTGCAAGTGCACCGCCGGGTGCTCCTGGCTGTAGGCGCCGATGGCTTCGGCCAGAGGCAGCGCGCGGTCACCCACGGTGGAGTCGATCACGCCCAGGTTGAGCGTGCCGCGCAATTCACCCTTGAGGGCCGCGGCATATTGCTCAAAGCCATCCAGCTCGGCCAGCAAGCGCAGGCTTTCCTGATGGAACAGCTCGCCCTTGCTGGTGAGGCTGAAACCGCCGCGACCACGGTGACACAGCACAATCCCCAACCCGCCCTCCAGCTGGCTCATGTACGTGCTGATGGCTGACGTCGACAGGTTCAAATCACGCTGGGCGTTGGCGAAGCCCTGGTGACGCACCACGCTGACGAAGATGCGCAGGAGTTTCAGATCGGGCAGGGTCGAGGTCATGGTGCAACGGTTCCGCAACAGTAAATGCGTGAAGTCTAACCGGTTGCGCGGGCATTAGTTCAGAAATTCCTGAAGTAAGTATTTGCCGGTAGCGATTCTTCCTACGCACTACCTTGCGCAAACTCGGCCGAAATGTCCTGCCCGCCGGCACAACCAGACTACACAGGCGCGCCGCGGCACAGGTTCGAACAAACACAACAATCGACCGACTGATGAGGCCCACCGTGGACAAGACTCTCCACCAACCACTGGGCGGCAACGAAATGCCGCGTTTCGGCGGCATCGCCACCATGCTCCGTCTCCCCCACCTGCAAAGCGCCGCCGGCCTGGATGCCGCATTCATCGGCGTGCCCCTGGACATCGGCACTTCGCTGCGCTCCGGCACCCGCTTCGGCCCGCGTCAGATCCGCGCCGAGTCGGTGATGATCCGCCCGTACAACATGGCCACCGGGGCTGCGCCATTCGACTCGCTGTCGGTGGCCGACATCGGTGACGTGGCCATCAACACCTTCAACCTGCTCGACGCCGTGCGCATCATCGAAGAAGCCTACGACGAAATCGTCGAGCACAACGTTATCCCGATGACCCTGGGCGGCGACCACACCATCACCCTGCCGATCCTGCGCGCCCTGCATAAAAAGCACGGCAAGATCGGCCTGGTGCACATCGATGCCCACGCCGACGTCAACGACCACATGTTCGGCGAGAAGATCGCCCACGGCACTACCTTCCGCCGCGCCGTGGAAGAGGGCCTGCTCGACTGTGACCGCGTGGTGCAGATCGGCCTGCGCGCCCAGGGCTACACCGCCGACGACTTCAACTGGAGCCGTCGCCAGGGCTTCCGCGTGGTGCAGGCCGAGGAATGCTGGCACAAATCGCTGGAACCGCTGATGGCCGAAGTCCGTGAAAAAGTCGGCGGCGGCCCGGTTTACCTGTCGTTCGACATCGACGGTATCGACCCCGCTTGGGCCCCTGGCACCGGCACGCCTGAAATTGGAGGCTTGACCACGATCCAAGCGATGGAGATCATTCGCGGCTGCCACGGCCTGGACCTGATCGGCTGTGACCTCGTCGAAGTCTCCCCGCCTTACGACACCACCGGCAACACCTCGCTGCTCGGCGCCAACCTGCTGTTCGAGATGCTCTGCGTGCTGCCGGGCGTCGTGCGTCGCTGATCCTGGCGATACCACGGCACCGCTTGACTGCAATACCCCGGCAGGAGCCATGAGGGAGGGCCACTGAGGCCCGCCAACACAAGACTAGACCGCCGGGTGGCACTAAGCCCGTGCGGTCGATCTCGCCATAATAAAGATAATCGGGAGACCCCCAATGGCCTTGGACATCATCGTTGTAATGATCTATACCGCCGGCATGCTCGGGCTTGGCTGGTATGGCATGCGTCGGGCAAAAACCCAGGAAGACTACCTGGTGGCCGGACGCAACCTCGGCCCGACCCTGTACATGGGCACCATGACCACTACCGTACTCGGCGGCGCCTCCACCGTCGGCACTGTACGCCTGGGCTATGTCCACGGCATTTCTGGCTTCTGGCTGTGCGCAGCCCTGGGCCTGGGCATCATCGCCCTCAACCTGTTCCTCGCCAAACCGCTGCTGCGCCTGCGCATCTACACCGTGACCCAGGTTCTGGAGCGGCGCTACAACCCGATGGCACGCCAGGCCAGTGCGGCGATCATGCTGGCGTACGCGCTGATGATCGGCGTGACCTCGACCCTGGCCATGGCGACCGTGCTGCAAGTGCTGCTCGAGCTGCCGTTCTGGATGTCGCTGATGCTCGGCGGTGGCGTGGTGGTGCTGTACTCGACCATCGGTGGCATGTGGTCGCTGACCCTGACCGACATCGTCCAGTTCGTCATCAAGACCGTCGGCCTGATGTTCATCCTGTTGCCGGTATGCCTGTACAAGGCCGGTGGCTGGGACACCTTGGTGGCCAAACTGCCTGCGGCCAGCTTCCAGCTGACCACCATCGGTTGGGACACCATCATCACCTACTTCCTGATCTACTTCTTCGGCATCCTCATCGGCCAAGACATCTGGCAGCGCGTATTCACTGCCCGTGACGAGAAGGTCTGCCAACGTGCCGGTACCACCGCAGGCGTCTACTGCGTGGTGTACGGCCTGGCCTGCGCCCTGATCGGCATGGCCGCGCACGTACTGATGCCCGACCTGGCCAACCCAAACAATGCCTTTGCGGAGATGATCAAGAGCACCCTGCCCGATGGCATTCGTGGCCTGCTGATGGCGGCGGCCCTGGCGGCCATGATGTCGACCGCCAGCGCTGGCCTGCTGGCCGCGTCCACCACCCTGACTGAAGACCTGCTGCCCAAACTGCGCGGCGGCAAGCAGTCGAGCCTGGCCATCAGCCGCCTGTTCACCCTGCTGACCGGCCTGGTGGTACTGGGTATCGCCTTGGTGGTGAACGATGTAATCAACGCCCTGACCCTGGCCTACAACCTGCTGGTCGGCGGCATGCTGATCCCGCTGATTGGTGCGATCTTCTGGAAACGCGCAACCACCGCAGGCGCCATCGCCAGCATGTCGCTGGGCTTCGCTACTGCGCTGCTGTTCATGTTCAAGGATGGGCTGGAAGCCAACACGCCGATCTACTACAGCCTGGCAGTTGGCCTGGTGAGCTTTGTCGCAGTCAGCCTGATGTCGCGTAAATCGATGGCAGCAGTCAAGCTGGCCTGATACGCACTAGGCCATACAGACGATTAACCGCAACAAAAAAGCCGCAGCATCAGCAATGATGCGGCGGCCTTTGTCATTTCAGCGACGGCGCGGTTGGCGCTTGCGCTGCTCTTCATCAGTCGGGATCGGCACCGGCTGCAGGGGGGGTGGAATCAACCCCAGTGCGACAGCCAAGTCGTGGAGCCAGTTGAACAGTGGTTTCTTCATAGTGCCCCCTTGACGGGTCAGCCTCACGGTCAATCAATCCAGTGATGTTTCATACAGATCATAGCCCGATGTCCTGTATTGCGCATGCATCTGGTCTTAGAGATAAGGGCCATTTTGACGCGGATCAAGCCTGAACGGCGCATTCCGACGATTGGTTAATCGTTTCGCTTTGTTGCAGATCGATCCAGGCCTGCAAATTTGCCCCGCGCATGCCCTGGCGCCACATCAACCACGTGACCGCCTGATCGAAGGGTGCCTGCAGCCGGTGGACCCGCACCCGGTCGCGCCCAGGCAGGCTGTCGAGCATGGATTGCGCCATCATGGCCACACCTGCGCCGGCAATCACACAGGCCAGCATGCTCTGGTACGACTCGATCTCCATCACCCGGCCCATCGGCGTATGGGCGTGGGCGTACCAGGCCTCAAGGCGCATCCGGTATGAACAGCCCTGGCGGAAGGTGAACACCGCTTTGCCTGCCACGTCTTTTGCCGTGTGCACGGGCGGGTGTTCAGGGCTGGTGATCAGCACCAGCTGTTCGTCGCACAGCGGCACACCGTCCAGCCCGGCCAGGCTTGGCGGGCCATCTACCAAGGCCGCGTCCAGGCCATGGCTGAGCAAGCCCTCGAACAGCTCACCGCTGGGCGCTGCACGCACCTGCAGGTTCACCGCCGGGTACGCCTGGTGATAATGCGCCAGCAACGCTGGCAGGTGGGTGGCTGCGGTGCTGTACATGGTGCCCAGCACAAACTCCCCAGCCGGCTGGCCACCTTGCACGGCCGCCATCGCCTCGTCACGTAGCGCCGACAAGCGATTAGCGTAGTCCAGCAGCACCTTGCCCGCGGGCGACAATTGCAGGCGCTGGCGCTCGCGCAGAAACAGCTCCACACCCAATTGCTCTTCGAGCTGGCGCAGGCGCGTCGACAAGTTCGACGGCACCCGATGCAGGCGCTCGGCGGCGCGTGTGACCGAACCTTCCTCGGCCACCGCCTGGAAGATGCGCAGTTGGCTGAACTCCATACCTTTCTCCAAAACAGAACAACTTCATCATCATTATTCAATTTTAATGAAAATGAAACCGGCCTAACCTGCCATCCATCGCTTACCAACGTGCAGGAGCCCTTCCATGTCGCCCCGTATACAACTGCTGGCCAGCGCCGTGGCCCTGATGATGGCCATGGGCATCGGCCGCTTCGCCCTGACCCCACAACTGCCGCAACTGATCGCCGAAGGCCAGTTCGACCTCACGGCCGCCGGGCTGGTCGCGGCGGCCAATTACCTGGGTTACTTCATCGGTGCGGTGGATGGCATGTTCGCCCGCAAGCCTGCCCAGGTACGCCTGCGCCTGCAGGGTGGCCTGTGGCTGTGCGTGCTGTTGACCTTGGCCTCGTGGGCCGCCGATGGCTTCTGGAGCCACCTGCTGTTGCGCTTCGGCACCGGCGTGGCCAGCGCCTGGGTATTGGTGATGATCACCAGCCTCAGCCAGCAGGTTGCCAATGCACACCATCAACCACGCTTGGGCGCCTTGGTGTTTGCCGGGCCGGGCCTGGGGATCGCCGTTACCGGGCTGCTGGCACTGGTGGCGCATGGGCTGGGGCTGGGTTCGGCAGCGCTGTGGCTGATCTACGCGGTGGCGGCGCTGATGATGCTGTTGGCCGTACGGCCCTGGTTGCCCCAGGCGCAAGCGCAAACCGTGCACCCGGCCACTGCGCAGCCCGGTAGGGTAGGCAATGCCGGGATTGCGCGCCTTGGGCTGGTCTATGCCTTGTACGGCGTCGGTTACATCCTGCCGGCCACCTTCTTGTCACAGATGGCCAACCAGCAGTTTCACGGCCAGTGGATGGCCGACCTGTTCTGGCCGGCCTTTGGCCTGGCAGCCGCGCTGGGCGTGCTGCTGGTGAGCGTGCGCCGGGCCGGCCGGACCTCTGCCTGGCTGACCGCCACCCTGTGGCTGCAAGGGCTCGGCGTGCTGGCATGCCTGATGGGCGGTGGCCTTGGCTTGGGGTTGGGTGTGGTGCTGTGCGGCGCGCCGTTCTTGGCCTGCATGCAGCTGGTGATGCAGCGCTCGCGGGAGCTGGCGCCACACGCGACGCAGCGTAATGCCGGGCTGCTCACTGCGTGCTTTGCGCTCGGCCAACTCAGCGGGCCGTTGTTGGCGGCAGTCAGCAACCATTACACGGGGAGCCTGCAACTGGCGTTGCTGCTGGCCGCGAGCGGGTTGGCAGTGGCCGGGGTGTTGGTGCTGACTGCAGCCCATCCCAACCCCAGCTGCCTGGCGGCCCCTTCAACCACCGCGCAATCCGTGTAGGAGCAGCCTTGCGCTGCGAAGAGGCCAGTCGCAACAACGTAGATGCTCGCTGCTGCCACTGGCCTCTTCGCAGCGCAAGGCTGCTCCTACAGGGGTTTCGGTTGACGGTCAGTGAAGCCTAGGGCAGCGGCTATCACCCCACCCATTTGCGCAATTGCTGCTTCACCCAAGGCTCGGCGCTCACCAGCACTACGCCAAGCAACACCATCACCGCGCCAAGTACAAAGTTCACGCTCAGCGGCTCATCCAGCAGCAGCACGCCGAACGTGACGCCGAACAGCGGCGTGATGAACGAAAACACCGCGAGGTTCGACGCCAGGTATTTGCGCAATAACCAGAACCAGGTCAGGTAGCTGACAAACGACACCACGACCCCCTGGAACAGCACACTGCCCACCGCCAAAGGCGTCAGCGACACCGCGCCGATCTGGCCGCTGAGCAAGGCAATCAGCAGCAGCCCGGCAAAGCCCACTGCCAACTGATAGAACAGGGTCAAGGTCGCCGGTGCTTCCGAAAGCCGGGAACAGCGCACCACCACCGTCGTCGCACCCCAGGCCAACCCCGCCACAACGCCAAAGGCATCGCCCAGCAACGTGCGGCTGTCCATCTCTTCAAACGACATGCCACCGGCAAACGCGGTGGCAATCCCACCGAAGGCCAGCAAGATCCCCAGCCACTGCAGCAGCCGCAGCCGCTCACTGGGCAGCATGAAGTGCAGGCCCAACGCCGTGAAAACGGGTGCCGTGTAGAGGAAGACCGACATGTGCGCTGCCGACGTCAGCTTCAACCCTTCAGCGATGAACAGGAATTCGACACCAAACAACCCACCCGCCAACAGCCCGGCGCGCCAAGTGCTGCCCACCTGCTCCCAACCACCGCGCCAGCAGATCATCAGGCCCACCAGCACAGCGGCGATGCAGTTGCGCAAGGCGGCCTGCATGACCGGGGCGATGTCGACGGCAGCCGTCTTGATCAGCACTTGCTGGCAGCCCCAGATCAGGCACAACCCAAGCATGACCTGGAAAGCGAAAGCGTCGGGGTTCTTCCGGGCCGCGCTCATCGGCGGGCCTTTGGGGTAATCATTGGCATGGGATCAGCTCGGCAGTCTTCAAAGACTGCCGATTATCGGGTTTACAGGCCCACCCATGCCACCCTCAAAACGACCTCAAGCAATCTGTGCCTTCGATGACACCTGCTCAAAGGTCGCTTCATCCAGCGCATCGGCTTGTTCATCCAAGACCTGACGCGGGTGCTCGAAGCCCGGGATGCTGCTGTCGATCAGGCTCAACAGGCGCGAACCGCGTTCGCTGAGGACAAAGTTTTCGCCGTTGCCCCCCTCTTCATCAGGCCGACTTTCGATGAAGCCGCGCTCGAACAGCAGTTTTTCGTATTCGCAGGCTCGGGTCTTCAGGTGGTCCAGATCGCCTATCGGCTGGCCTTTGGCGGCTAGCGCCGCGGCGTGCTGCTCGGCATAGGGGCGTGGCGTAAAGCTGTGACCGGCGCTGTTCTGCACTTCATGCAGCAAGCGTTCGATCAAGTCCCAGTCGTAGGTGGTGCTCATGGCGGCAGGCTCCTGCTGTGGACGGAAGGGGTACACAGGTTGGGACCTGCCGCTGACAGGCTGCGTTCAGAAAGATATCAGCGCTGTCTTTGCTGAGCCTGCATGTACTGGCGCAGCAACTGATTTATACGCGTCTGATACCCGGCGCCCTGATCCTTGAACCAGGAAAGAACATCAGCGTCCAGGCGAATGGTCACCGCCTGCTTTGCAGGAACCCGCAGGTCGGCCTGGCGAAAAAAATCCAGTCAGGACGGAACTGCAAAGCTGGAGGCCACCTGTCGCAGATGCTGAACTTCTCAGGGAGCCGAACCCTCCACCGCGCATAGCCAACGCGAGAGGTAGAAAGGATGAAATCGCTGCTGCGTATCACCTGTGCAACCGCCTTGCTCTGCGCACTGCCCGCTTGGGCCTGTACGCCGGAGGAGGCCACCCAGAAGCGCGAAGAACTGGCCGGGCTGGTCAGCCAGCTGACCGAACAGAACCCGCAGAAGGCCAAGGAGATCAACGATGAGCTCCAGGGTATGGAGCTGGGGACGGCGAGCAAGGACCTGCCGGACAAGTGCCAGCTGATCGATACGCGAATCAAGGAATTGAAGACAGCGGAGAAGAAAGCGGAGTGACGCAGAGGCGGTAAAGGCCCTATCGCCGGCAAGGCGGCGATAGGGCTACAGACGACTTACTCAGCCGCTGGCGTGCGCTTTTTCAGCGGCGCCATGCCGTCGGAGCTGGCCAGTGGCGCGTTGGCCTTTGGCTTGGCGGTCGGCTTGCGCTTAGCGCCAGCCTTCTTGTCACCCGACTTCTTCTCGACCTTTTTCTTCTTGGTACCGGCAGCCTTGCCCGACGCCTTGACCTTTTTAGGCCCGGTGTAGGTGCCTTTGACTTCCTTGATCACCCGGCGCTCGAACTGCTGCTTGAGGTAGCGTTCGACGCTCGACATCAAGTTCCAGTCGTTGTGGGTGATCAACGAGATCGCCAGGCCTTCGCCCCCCGCACGGCCGGTACGGCCAATACGGTGCACGTACTCGTCACCGCTGCGTGGCATGTCGAAGTTGATCACCAGGTCCAGGCCGTCGATGTCCAGGCCACGGGCGGCAACGTCGGTTGCCACCAACACGTTGGAGCTGCCCTGCTTGAAGCGCTCAATGGCCAGCTTGCGGTCTTTCTGGTCCTTCTCACCGTGCAGGACGAAGGCCTTCACGTCCTTGGCCACCAGGTGGCCATAGATACGGTCGGCCAGGGCACGGGTGTTGGTGAAGATGATCGCCTTCTGGTAGGTCTCGTTTTCCAGCAACCACTGGACGATCTTCTCTTTGTGCTGGTCGTGGTCAGCCATGATGATCTGCTGACGGGTGCCTTCGGCCAGCTGCGAGACGCTGTTGAGCATCAGGTGCTCAGGGTCTTTCAACACCTTGCCGATGATGTCGCGCAGGGCCGCGCCGCCTGTGGTGGCGGAGAACAGCAGGGTCTGCTCACGGTTCTCACACTCCTTGCATAGGCGCTCCATGTCTTCGGCAAAGCCCATGTCGAGCATGCGGTCGGCTTCATCGAGGATCATGACCTTGACGTGGGACAGGTCCAGGTTGCCGGCGTTGAGTTGCTCGAGCAGGCGGCCCGGGGTGCCGATCAGCACGTCCGGCACCTTGCGCAGCATGGCGGCCTGTTCCTTGAAGTCCTCACCGCCGGTAACCAGGCCAGCCTTGATGTAGGTGAACTGGGAGAACAGTTGCACCTGCTTGAGGGTCTGTTGCGCCAGCTCACGGGTGGGCAGCAGGATCAGCGCACGGATTTCTACGCGCGGGCCGCTCAGGTCGACCAGGCGATTGAGCATTGGCAGGACGAATGCCGCGGTCTTGCCGCTGCCGGTCTGCGCGGTCACACGCAGGTCACGCCCTTGCAGGGCCAGGGGGATGGCCGCTGCCTGCACCGGGGTCGGCTCGACAAATTTAAGCTCGGCCACGGCTTTAAGCAGGCGTTCGTGCAGGGCGAATTGGGAAAACACGGAGGTAACCTCAGGCAAGTGCGGGAAATTCAGTTGCATAGGGTAACGTTTTCTGCCGCCATAGCCGAATTTCTTTTGGCAACTTTATCGGCATCCGCGCTCTAATGGCGCTTCGTTTGGCAATACAGACTGTTCAAAACCCCATGGATATCCAACGAATCTGGCGTGACTCCCTCGACCTCTGGGGCACCCTCGATCAACATCCCATGCTCCACGCCGCCATCGGCCTGGCCGTCCTGCTGCTGATTTCTCTAGTCGTCGGCCGCCTTTCGCGCTTCCTGATGCTGCACGGCACCCGCCTGCTGGCGCGCCAACAGGCGCTGAAATGGCTGGATGACCTGCGCCACAACAAAGTGTTGCACCGGCTGGCCCAGACCACACCGTCGCTGGTGCTGCAGTTTGGCCTGAAGTTGGTGCCGGAGCTGTCCGACACGGCGCAGCACTTCCTCGGCAACGTTGCCCTGGCCTTTACCCTGCTGTTCATGACCATGGCCCTGTCGTGCCTGCTGGATGCCTTGCTCGACATCTACGCGCGCACCGAGCATGCCCGCACCCGCTCGATCAAGGGCTATGTGCAACTGGCCAAGATGATGCTGTGGATCTTCGCCTCCATCGTCATCGTCGCCACGCTTATCGACCGCTCGCCGTTGCTGCTGCTGTCGGGCCTGGGTGCCATGTCGGCGGTGCTGCTGTTGGTCTACAAGGACACCCTGCTGTCGTTCGTGGCCAGCGTGCAATTGACCAGCAACGACATGCTGCATGTGGGTGACTGGATCGAAATGCCCCAGGTCGGTGCCGATGGCGATGTGGTGGACATCACCTTGCACACGGTGAAGGTGCAGAACTTCGACAAGACCATCGTCTCGATCCCGACCTGGCGCTTGATGAGCGAATCGTTCCGCAACTACCGCGGCATGCAGCAGTCAGGCGGCCGGCGCATCAAGCGCAGCCTGTTCATCGACGCGGCGGGCGTGCGTTTTCTGACCCGCGAAGAGGAACAGCGCCTGACCCAAGTGCGCCTGCTGGGCGACTACCTGGCTGGCAAGCGCCAGGAACTGCAAACCTGGAACGAAGCGCTGGGGCCGGTGGCCGAGCTGTCCGCCAACCGCCGCAAGCTGACCAATATCGGCACCTTCCGCGCGTTTGCGCTGGCTTACCTGAAGAACCACCCCAATGTGCATCAGGGCATGACCTGCATGGTCCGGCAGATGCAGACCGGCGCCGAGGGTGTGCCGCTGGAAATCTACTGCTTCACCACCACCACGGTGTGGGCGGAGTACGAGCGGATTCAGGGGGATATCTTCGATTATCTGCTGGCGGTGTTGCCGGAGTTTGGTTTGAGCTTGTATCAACAGCCGAGTGGCAATGACATGCGGGTGGGGTTGAGCGGGCGAGTGCCGCACCGGTTGGAAGAGATGAGCGAGGCTTGAGATCGCCGGGGCTGCTTTGCAGCCCATTCGCAGCACAAGGCCGCTCCTACCGGAGGTACGCGCTCCCTGTAGGAGCAGCCTTGTGCTGCGAATGGGGCGCAAAGCGCCCCCCAATCACCCCGCATAACCCAGCAGGTACAACAACCCGGTCAGGGTCACCAACGAAGCCACGGTCGACAACAGGATCGTCCGCGAAATCAACCCCGCCTCGCGGTTGTAGTACTCCGCCAGCATGTACGGCCCGGTCCCGGTCGGCAGCGCCGCCAGCAGCACCGCCGAAGCCGCCCACATGCTCGGCAGGCTGAATACCTTGTACGCCAGCACCCAAGTCAGGGCCGGCTGCCCAACCAGTTTCAATCCCACCAACGGCCACGGGCTGGCTTGCGCACCCGCGCGCTTTTCTGCCAGGAATGCGCCCAGCGATATCAAGGCGCACGGCGTGGTGGCCAACGCCAGCATGTCGAGAAAATGCATCACCGGCTCGGCCAGCCCCAACCCGCTCATGGCCCACCCCGCCCCCACCACCGGCGAAATCACCAGCGGGTTCTTCGCCAGCGCCTTGCTCACCACCAGCACCGCCCGGCCGACCTGCCGCTCTTCCTGCAGCCCGACCTCAATAAAGGTCAGCGAAATGGCGAACACCAGGCACACCACGATCAACGACGAGATCAGCGCCGGCTGCAAGCCCGCCTGGCCGAACAGCAACAGGCACAGCGGGATGCCGATGTAGCCGGTGTTGGCATACCCTGCACTGAGCCCGTCGATGCTCGCGGCAACCAGGTTATGGCCGCTGTACAGCCGCCACGCCAGCGTGACCACGAACATGGCCAGGGCGCCCGTGCCAAACGCCACGATGAAGCCTGGGTGCCAGATCTCGCTCCAGGTCGCAGTGGCGGTCACCTTGAACAGCAAGGCCGGCAGGCAGAGCCAGACCACCATCTTGTTGATTTCGGCTGCGGCCTTGTCGCCGAGCTTGTTGGCGCGACGGCACAGGTAGCCGACCAGGATGAGGGCAAAGATCGGCGCGACGATGACAAAGAGGGTATGCATATCAGGCCTTGCGGGTCAGCGCGACGTCAGTGCGGCTACCCAACCGGCTCATCCACACCGACGCCAGAATCACCGCGCCTCCAATGAGCAACCGCCCCAGTGGCTCGTGCTGGTTCCAGATCAACAGGTTGAGCAACAGCCCCACCGGCACATGCAGGTTGTTCATCACGGCCAGCGTCGCCCCGGAAACCAGGCACGCGCCCTTGTTCCACCAGTACAAGCCCAGCGCGGTCGGGCACAACCCGAGGAACAACAGCACCAGCCATTGCACATCGGTGCTGGGCAG
Source organism: Pseudomonas sp. SWRI50 (assembly GCF_014269095.1). Classification (NCBI taxonomy): domain Bacteria; kingdom Pseudomonadati; phylum Pseudomonadota; class Gammaproteobacteria; order Pseudomonadales; family Pseudomonadaceae; genus Pseudomonas; species Pseudomonas sp. SWRI50. Next base: position 64,646 of record NZ_JABWRW010000020.1, read on the forward strand.
GTGCTGGGCATTGCCGAACAGCAAAAACGCCGGCAGCACGACGATCAAGGCCCCGAGGTAGAAGTAGCCGAAGCGCTTGTAGTGCGGCAGGTCGCTGGGGTTTCGGGCGATCAGGTGACGGTACAGCACCTGGCCGGCGGCATAGGTGAAGTTGGCCAGTTGCAGCAGCAGGAAGCCGATGAAGAACTCACCACTGATGCTGTCGAAACGAATCACCGCGGCTCCCGCCACGGCCACCAGCGCGGCCAGCAAGGCCCATGGGTTGAAACGCCGGTTCAAGGCATCTTCGATCAGGGTCACGTGCAACGGCGTGAGGATGGTGAACAGCAGCACTTCTGGCACGGTGAGCACGCGAAAGCTCAGGTACAGGCAGACATAGGTAATGCCATATTGCAGCGCACCGATCAGCAGCATCGAACGCATGAAGCGCGGCTCGACCTGGCGCCAGCGGGTCAGCGGCAAGAACACCAGGCCTGCCAGCAGCACCCGGGCGAGCACGGCAAAGTAGCTGTCGACGTGCCCAGCCAGGTACTCGCCGATCAGGCTGAAGGAAAACGCCTGAATCAGCGCGACGATAATCAGGTAGCCCATGGTTGCCTCTCGTGGATCAAGGCGGCGACCTTAGCGGGTTGCGGGCAATCTGTTCAACCCTGCGGAATGTGGGGGCTGAGTTTTTGTAGGAGCGGCCTTGTGTCGCGAAAGGGCTGCGTAGCGGCCCCAGATTTACGCTTCACCTCAAGCATGATGGGGCTGCTTTGCAGCCCTTTCGCGACACAAGGCCGCTCCTACAATTGATCGCATGGGCCGCAGGCATAAAAAAGCCCGGCCATCAGGCCGGGCAGGTACACCCAAAGGAGCAAAAACAGGTGTCAGGGTTGGGAATTCGTTGACGCTCAGGCCACCGCAGCCAGCTTGGCCTTGGCCTGGTTGATGCCCTTCTCGTGGAAGTCGCCGCTCATGTTCAGGCCTTCGGCATGGATGAAATTCACATCGTGAATGCCGATGAACGCCATCACCTGGCGCAGGTAGGGTTCCTGGTGGTCGCTGGTGGCGCCAGCATGAATGCCACCGCGGGCGGTCAGGACGATGGCGCGCTTGCCAGTCAGCAGGCCCTGCGGGCCGGTCGGGGTGTACTTGAAGGTGATGCCGGCGCGCAGCACGTGGTCCAGCCAGGCCTTGAGGGTGCTGGGGATGGTGAAGTTGTACATCGGCGCAGCCATCACCAGCACGTCGGCCGCCAGCAGTTCATCCGTCAGCTCATTGGAGCGGGCCAGCGCTTCGAGCTCGGCGGCACTGCGCTGCTCTTCGGGCTTCATCCAGCCACCGAGCAGGTTGGCATCCAGGTGCGGCACCGAGGTCACAGCCAGGTCACGTACGGTGATCTCATCGCTCGGGTGGGCGGCCTGCCATTGCTGGATGAAGTCGCGGGTCAGTTGACGGGAAACGGAATCCTGCTGGCGGGCGCTGCTTTCGATGATCAGTACGCGGGACATGGGGTGCCTCCATCGGCAAAAAGGGTGCGATTCGATGGAGGTGAGATTAAGGCTTGACCTATCGATAAAAAAGCGTAAAAAGTGGGTTCAATCAATCGATTAATCCGTTTATTCCGCTGTACAGTTCACGCTGATCCGCAATTTGATGATCTGGCGATTGAACTTGGCGGTGACGTCGACGCTTTTACCCGCCGGCACGTTCACCCGGCGCACCCGAGGCGCTTCCGGGCCGTTGCGGAACATCACCTTGCAGGCTGCAGGCACCTGCCCATAGTTGTTGAGGGTAATGGCGCCAATGTCGTAGGCGGTATCGTAGGCCGTGTAGTCGAGCTTGACCCCATCCTCCAATTGCTTCTCCACATCGATGGGGTAAGCCATGGCACCGAGGGGCAGGCACATCAGTATTGCCGCACAACATTTCTTCATGGGGCGCTCTCCTTGGAAGAGCGCAGCTTAGGACAACAGGAGCGAAACATGAAAGCGCCGCGCGTAACCCTTGATCAGTGGCGAACACTGCAAGCAGTGGTCGATCACGGGGGGTTTGCCCAGGCCGCCGAGGCGCTGCACCGTTCGCAGTCGTCGGTCAGCTACACCGTGGCCCGCATGCAAGAGCAGCTCGGTGTTCCGCTGCTGCGCATCGATGGGCGCAAAGCGGTGCTCACCGAGGCTGGCAACGTGCTGCTGCGCCGCTCACGCCACCTGGTCAAACAGGCCAGCCAGCTCGAAGACCTTGCCCATCACATGGAGCAAGGCTGGGAAGCCGAGGTGCGCGTGGTGGTCGACGCCGCCTACCCCAGCGCCCGGCTGGTTCGTGCGCTGAGTGCGTTCATGCCGCAAAGCCGCGGTTGCCGGGTGCGTCTGCGTGAAGAGGTGTTGTCGGGCGTCGAGGAAGTGCTACGCGAAGGCATCGCTGACCTGGCCATCAGCAGCTACAGCATCGGCGGCTACCTGGGCGCCGAACTGAGCGCGGTAGAGTTCATCGCCGTTGCCCACCCCGAACACAGCCTGCACCGCCTGGGCCGTGAAATTACCTTCCAGGACCTGGAAAGCCAGCTGCAGGTGGTGATCCGCGACTCTGGCCGCGCCCAACCGCTGGATGTCGGCTGGCTGGGCGCAGAACAGCGCTGGACCGTCGGCAGCTTGGGCACCGCCACCACCTTCGTCAGCAGCGGCCTGGGCTTTGCCTGGCTGCCGCGGCACATGATCGAGCGCGAACTGCGTGAAGGCGTGCTCAAGCCGTTGCCGCTGGATCAGGGTGGCAGCCGTCACCCACTGTTCTACCTTTATTCGAGCAAAGAGAAGACCCTGGGCCCGGCTACGCAGATTCTCATCGACCTGCTGCGCAACTTCGACACCGCGCCTCTGGACGTGCCCTTCGCAGCCCCCCCACAAGCCTGAGAGGACCGCGCCCATGGCCTACTTCGAACACGAAGGATGCTTACTGCATTACGAGGAATACGGCCAGGGCGAACCCTTGGTGCTGCTGCATGGCCTGGGCTCTAGCTGCCAGGACTGGGAGCTGCAGATACCGCTGTTGAGCCGCCACTACCGGGTCATCGTCATGGACATTCGCGGGCACGGCCGCTCCGACAAACCCCGCGACGGCTACCAGATCGCCACCTTCAGCGAAGACCTGCTGGCCCTGCTCGAACACCTGCAGACCGGCCCGGTGCACTTCGTGGGCCTGTCGATGGGTGGGATGGTCGGCTTCCAGTTTGCCGTCGATCACCCGCGCTGGCTGCGCAGCCTGTGCATTGTCAACAGCGCCCCGGAGGTTAAGCGCCGCTCCCGCAGCGACTGGGCCTGGTGGGCCAAGCGTTGGGGCCTGGCACGCCTGCTCAGCGTCGAGACCGTGGGCAAAGGCCTGGCCCAGCGCCTGTTCCCCAAGCCCGGCCAAGCTGACCTGCGCCAGAAGATGGCGCAGCGCTGGGCACGCAACGACAAGCGCGCCTACCTCAAAAGCTTCGACGCCATCGTTGACTGGGGCGTGCAGGAACGCATTGGGCAAATTCGCTGTCCCACGCTGGTGATTGCCGCCGACCACGATTACACGCCGATACATCTGAAAGAGCGCTACGTAGCCCTGATGCCGCAGGCCAGGCTGGTAGTCATCGACGATTCCCGGCACGCTACGCCCCTCGATCAACCCGAGGTCTTCAACCAGACCCTGCTGCAGTTTCTTGCAGCTGCTTCCACCTCTCAAGGATCTTTGAGCCCATGCTGAAAAAACTCCTGCTCACCGCCTGCTCGGTCGCCTTCGCCACCAGCGTCATGGCGTCCGACAAGACCCCTCACGTGTTGCTGGACACCAGCTTCGGTCAGGTCGAAATCGAGTTGAATGCCGAGAAGGCGCCGATCAGTACCAAGAACTTCCTCCAGTACGTCGACAGCGGCTTCTACAACAACACCATCTTCCACCGCGTGATCCCGGGCTTCATGGTCCAGGGCGGCGGCTTCACCGACCAGATGGTGCAGAAGAGCACCCAGGACCCGATCCGCAACGAAGCCAGCAATGGCTTGCTGAACACCCGCGGCACCCTGTCCATGGCCCGCACCTCGGACCCGAATTCGGCTACCAGCCAGTTCTTCATCAACGTGGCTGACAACGACTTCCTCAACCCAGGCCGTGACCGTGGCTATGCCGTGTTTGGCAAGGTGACCAAAGGCATGGAAGTGGTCGACCAGATCGTCAACTCACCGACCACTGTGAAAAAGGGCATGCGCGACGTGCCGGCCGATCCGGTCTATATCAAGTCCGCCAAACGTATCGACTGAATGCAGGTTTCACAGGGACGTGAACCCGCCTGAAGGCCGGACCAACAGGAGTGTTGTCACCCATGCTGTACCGCCGTTTCGAACGACTTATCGACATTTTTCGCGAGGCACCGAGCGAAGCACCGCCGAGCACGGTGTGGCCGTTCTACCTGTATTACCTGCGCCAGGTCTGGCCAAGCTTCGCCGCCCTGCTGGTGGTCGGCCTGGTCGCTTCGTTGATCGAAGTGGCGATGTTCAGCTACCTGAGCCGTATCATCGACCTGGCCCAAGGCACGCCCAATGCCAACTTCTTCAGCGAACACAGCGGTGAGCTGATCTGGATGCTGGTGGTGATCCTGCTGCTGCGCCCGCTGTTCTTCGGCCTGCACGACCTGCTGGTGCACCAGACCATCAACCCAGGCATGACCAGCCTGATCCGCTGGCAAAACCACTCCTATGTGCTCAAGCAGAGCCTGAACTTCTTTCAAAGCGACTTCGCCGGGCGTATTGCCCAGCGCATCATGCAAACCGGCAACTCGCTGCGCGATTCGGCGGTACAGGCAGTGGACGCCCTGTGGCACGTGCTGATCTATGCCGTCAGCTCGCTGGTCCTGTTCGCCGAGGCCGACTGGCGCCTGATGCTGCCACTGTTGGCGTGGATCGCCTGTTACATCGCCGCGCTGTTCTACTTCGTGCCACGGGTAAAGGCGCGCTCGGTAATTTCGTCCGACGCACGCTCCAAACTGATGGGGCGCATCGTCGACGGCTACACCAACATCGCCACCCTCAAGCTGTTCGCCCACACCGACTACGAACAGCAGTACGCCCGTGAGGCGATCCGCGAGCAGACCGAAAAAACGCAACTGGCCTCGCGGGTGATCACCAGCATGGACGTGGTCATCACCACCCTCAACGGCTTGCTGGTGGTCGGCACCACCGGCCTGGCGCTGTGGCTGTGGAGCCAGTCGCTGATCACCGTGGGGGCAATTGCCCTGACCACCGGGTTGGTGATCCGCATCGTCAACATGTCGGGCTGGATCATGTGGGTGGTCAACGGCATCTTCGAGAACATCGGCATGGTCCAGGACGGCCTGCAGACCATCGCCCAGCCGGTCACCGTCACCGACAAGCCCAATGCGCCGGCATTGAAGGTGAGCCGTGGCGCGGTGCATTTCGACGATGTGGACTTCCACTACGGCAAAGCCAGCAACGTGATCGAAGGGCTCAATCTGAACATCCGCCCGGGCGAGAAGATTGGCCTGATCGGCCCTTCTGGCGCGGGCAAATCGACCCTGGTGAACCTGCTGCTGCGGCTGTATGACGTGCAGGGTGGGCGCATCCTCATCGATGGCCAGGACATTGCCGAAGTGAGCCAGGCCAGCCTGCGTGCGCAGATTGGCATGATCACCCAAGACACCTCGCTGCTGCACCGCTCGATCCGTGACAACCTGCTGTACGGCCGCCCAGAGGCCAGCGAAGCGGCACTGCTTGAAGCCGTACGCCGCGCCCGCGCCGACGAGTTCATTCCGCAGTTGACCGACGCCCAAGGGCGTACCGGCTTCGATGCGCATGTGGGCGAGCGTGGGGTCAAGTTGTCTGGCGGCCAGCGTCAACGTATCGCGATTGCGAGGGTGCTATTGAAGAACGCACCGATCCTGATCATGGACGAGGCCACTTCAGCGCTGGATTCTGAGGTTGAAGCCGCGATCCAGGAGAGCCTGGAAACGCTCATGCAGGGCAAGACCGTGATCGCCATCGCCCACCGGCTTTCGACCATTGCCCGGATGGACCGGCTGGTGGTGCTGGACAAAGGGCATATCGTCGAGAGTGGCAGCCACAGTGAGTTGCTGGCGCAGCAAGGGTTGTATGCGCGGTTGTGGCATCACCAGACCGGCGGGTTTGTTGGGGTGGATTGAGATGAGCGGTTGCCTGCGCCGGCCTCTTCGCGGGGCAAGCCCGCTCCCACAGGTTCATCACTGCCCGTAAAACCAGTGATGCACCTGTGGGAGCGGGCTTGCCCCGCGAAGAGGCCGGGGAAAGCGACATAAAATTCAATCCCTGCGGTAAGGCAACATCCCCCGCGCCTCTTCGGCATACCCCTGCACCCCTTCCCGCTCCTGCAACAAAAACCCTTCCACCGCCCGCCGCAACCCGGGATGCAGCAGGTAATGCCACGACCGCGTCAGCACCGGCTCGAACCCTCGGATCAGCTTGTGCTCACCCTGAGCCCCCGCATCGAACCGCTGCAAGCCTTCAGCAATGGCAAAGTCCATGCCCTGGTAGAAGCACGTCTCAAAGTGCAGCCGGTCGAACTCATCCAGGCATCCCCAGTAACGGCCATACAGGCTGTCACCGCCCACCAGGCTCAGGGCCATGGCCACGTCACGCCCGCCTTGCCTGGCCATCACCACCCGCAGCGCCTCGGGCATGCGCTCGGCCAGCAGGCTGAAGAACTCACGGGTCAGGTACGGCGCGCGCCGGCGTACTGCATAGGTGTTGGCGTAGCACAGGTAGACGAAGTCCCACTGCGCCTCATCCAGTTCATCACCCCGGTACCACTGAAAGTCGATGCCCTGCCCGGCCACTTGCTCGCGCTCTTTGCGCATCTGCTTGCGCTTGCGCGAGCTGAGCGTGTCGAGAAAGTCCTGGAAGTCCCGATAGCCTCGGTTGCGCCAGTGGAACTGGCAACCCAGCCGCTCCATCCAGCCTGGCAAGCCGGCCATCTGCTGGTCCAATGCCGGGTCGGTGAAGTTGATGTGCGCGCCAGAGAGCCCGCCCTTGCCCAGGTACTCGGGCAAAGCTTGCAGCACCAGCAGGCCATCGGCGGGGTCGGCGGCCAGCAGGCGCGGGCCACTGACCGGGCTGAACGGCACGGCGCCCAGCAGCTTGGGGTAGTAGGCAATGCCTGCCCGCTCACAGGCATCGGCCCAGCCGTGGTCAAACACGTATTCGCCAAACGAATGCCACTTGCGGTAGGCCGGCAGCACGGCGCGTACCTGCCCTTCACGCTCCAGCACCAAGTGCTCGGCAGCCCAGCCGGTCGCGGGGGCAACGCTGCCACTGTCCTCCAGGGCGGTGAGAAAGGCGTGGCGCAGAAACGGTTGGCCCGCAGGCACCAGGGCATCCCAGGTGGCCGCCGGAAGATCACGCAGATGAGCAAGGCTATACAGGCTGGTCACGGTTTCGACTCGCTGTCTTGAGGCCCTCAGTATCCCGGAAGAATGGCCCATCACTCAAATGACGATCACCTGGCCAATCCGTTCATTGCCGATTACTTAACAACAGTGCCACTAATTAGACATTAATCTGTCATTCCCCCCCCGCAATACTTGCGCCTGTTTTCCGGAACCCCAGAACCTGTCTATTCAGGCCCTTTCCGAAGACATGCCAACACAGGGGCGGGCGCTGAGCCTCCCCCATTTTTTTCTAGTAGGGAGAACCTTATGCGTCTTGTTTCCACACTTACCGGAGTGAGCCTCACCGGCATGATGCTGGCTCTGAGTACTCCGGCCAGTGCTGCTGTCGACGCCAAGCTGCTCGAAATGCTCCGCGCCAATGGCTCGATCAACCAGGCGCAGTACAACGAACTGCAAGGCGATCTGGCAAAAGAGACCAAGGAAAAGGCCGACCAGAAAGCGCAGTCCGAGCGTATGAGTTCCTTTGAACAAAAAGTGGCATGGGCCGCCAAGACCCAGATCAAGGGTGATGTGCGCCTGCGTTACGAAGACGTCAACGTTGACGACCCGAACAGCAGCAGCGGCAACCAGGACCGCCAGCGCGTCCGCGCCCGTGTCGGCTTCTACAGCGAAATCAACCCGCAAGTCGATGCTGGCGTGCGTATCGCCACCGGTAGCAGCGCCGACCGCCGCTCGACCAACCAGAGCTTCGACAACTATTTCGACAAGAAATCGCTGTGGGTCGACCTGGCCTACCTCGACTGGCACCCGACCGCAGTGCCAAACCTGCACCTGATCGGCGGCAAGATGCCACAGCCGTGGGTAAGCATGGGCGATATCATCTGGGACAGCGACATCAACCCGGAAGGCGTGGCCGCGACCTACAAGGCTGACCTGGGCGGCGCCGAAGTGTTCGCAAGTGCCGGTCAGTACACCCTCAAGGACAACGTCGACGGCGACGGCGTGCAGTACAAGCACGATGCGCAGGTCTACCATGGCCAGCTGGGCGCCAAGTTCGCCCCTGCCGACGTGATGAAGGTCACTGTAGGTGCGAGCATCTATGGCTACGACAACGACAAGGAAGCGGCCATTCTGCAGTCGTTCGGCAACACCACCAATGAGTTCAACCTGGTGGAAGGCTTCGGTCAGCTCGACTTCACTGGCTTCGCCATCCCGCTGTCGGCCTACGGCCAATACGTGAAAAACACCGAGAGCACCGATGGTGAAGACCAAGCCTGGCTGGCCGGTCTGAAAACCAAGGTCGGCGCTTGGAGCCTGGACTACAACTACCGCGATGTTCAACGTAACGCCGTGGTCAGCCTGTTCACCGACTCCGATTTCGGCAACGGCTTCACCGGCTCTCGCGGCCACAAGTTCAAGGTCGGTTACGAGATCGACAAGAACTTCTCGCTGGGCGCGGCGTACCTGATGGCCAAGACCGATTTGTCGCAGTTGCCGAACAGCAATGCTGACGTAGACACGCTGCAGGTAGACCTGGAAGCCAAGTTCTAAGCAACCGCTTCACTGCTTCACTCAAGGCGGGAAATGCCGACCCCATCCGGTATTTCCTGCCTTTTTTTGTCTGTGACATTGAGGGGGCTGCTTTGCAGCCCATTCGCAGCGCAAAGCTGCGCCTACAGGTGCGGTTCGCGTTCCCCTGTAGGAGCAGCCTTGCGCTGCGAATGGGCCGCAAAGCGGCCCCGGCAATCAGCGTTTGCGCAAAATCACGCTACCCACCGAATACCCCGCGCCAAACGAGCTCAGCACGCCCACCGCACCCTCGGCCAGGTCATCCTGGTACAGGTGGAATGCAATCACCGACCCGGCCGAACTGGTGTTGGCATAACGGTCCAGAATCACCGGTGCCTCTTCCTCGGTGGCTTCACGCCCCAACAGCTTCTTGACGATCAAGTGGTTCATGCTCAGGTTGGCCTGGTGCAACCAGAAGCGCTTGACGTCGCTCGGCTGCAGGTCATTCGCTTCAAGGTGCTCACCGATCAGCTCAGCCACCTTCGGGCACACTTCACGGAACACCTTGCGGCCTTCCTGGATGAACAACTTGTCCGCAGCACCTTCCCCCTCCTCCGCCGCGCGGTTGAGGAAGCCGAAGTTGTTACGGATGTTGTTGGAAAACCCGGTCCACAACTTGCTGCTGACAATCTCGAACTGGTGCTTCGAGGTGGCCTGGTCGGCACGCTCGATCAGCACGGCGGTGGCGGCATCACCGAAGATGAAGTGGCTGTCGCGGTCGCGGAAGTTCAGGTGGCCGGTGCAGACCTCGGGGTTGACCATCAGTACCGAACGCGCCTGGCCCAGCTGCACGCTGTTGGCGGCGGTCTGGATGCCGAAGGTGGCTGACGAGCAGGCCACGTTCATGTCGAAGGCAAAGCCCTCGATGCCCAATGCATTTTGCACTTCGATGGCAATGGCCGGGTATGGGCGCTGCAGGTTGGAGCACGCGACGATCACACCATCGACATCGGCAGCGGTACGGCCCGCACGTTCAAGCGCCTGGCGAGCAGCGGCCACAGCCATTTCACACAAAATCGACGGCTCGTCATTGGAGCGCTCTGGCAGGCGTGGCTTCATGCGTTGCGGGTCGAGGATGCCGGCCTTGTCCAGCACGAAGCGGCTCTTGATGCCCGAGGCCTTCTCGATGAAAGCGGCGTCGGACAGCGGCGCTGCCTCGACCTCGCCGCGCTCGATGGCGGCGGCGTTGTCGTGGTTGAACTGCTGCGCCCACGTGTTGAAGGACTCCACCAGTTCTTCGTTGGAAATGCTCTGGGCCGGGGTATACAGGCCGGTGCCGCTGATCACGACGTTATGCACGGTCGTTCCTCTGGTCAAAGGCCATCGCCACGGGGCGCTGGCTGGAAAATGCGTAATAGCACTTTAGTGCCAACTCGAAGGCGAGGGCGTTGCCCTCGTTCGCAGGTAAACCCGCTCCCACAGGGGCCGCCAGGCGACCCCAAATTGCATCAATATTGCCACATCTTCTGCGGTTTAGGCTTCCACCTGACTCCACTGTTTGCTGAGACGCTTGTCAGAAATCGGCACTTTGGTACCCAACTGCTGAGCGAACAACGACACCCGGTATTCCTCCAGCAACCACCGGTACAGCGTCAGTTGCTCATCACGCTTGCCCTCCTGGGCGTGCTTGTCGGCACGTGTCTTGTACTGGGCCCAGAGGTTTGCCAGCTCGCCACTCCAGACGCGGTCCTTCTGCACCTGCGAGCCGAGCTTCTCCAAGCGTAACTCCACGGCCTTGAGGTAACGCGGCAACTCCTTGAACCAGGCGCCCGGGGTTTCGCGAACGAAACCCGGGTACACCAGGTTGGCCAGCTGTTGCTTGATGTCGTTCAGCGCCACCGCCTGGCTCAGGTCGATCTTGCCTTTGAAGCGCTTCTGCAGCCCGTGCCACAACTTGAGCACTTCCAAGGTCTGGCGCGCCAGGCGCTCAGCGTGCTCGGCCCAACTGCCACGTTTGCGCTCGGCCAAGCCGGCCAAGGCCGCACCGTCGCGCGGCAGCGGGTGTTCACCCTCGAGGATGCAGCTGTCCAGGCTGGCCAGCAGAATGTCTTCGACCAGTGCCTCGACACGGCCCAGCTCGCGGTACAGCAAGCCCAGTTCGGTCAGCCCGGGCAGCTTGCCACGCAAAAACTTGGCAGGCTCCGCCAACTGCTGCAGTAACAGGCGCTGCAAGGCGCGACGGTGCTGGAACTCGGCTTCGGCCTGGGTCGAAAAACGCCCTTCGCGCACGGTGCCGTTTTCGTCCACCAGCGCCGGGTAGACGGTCATCGACAGGCCGGCGATCTTCTGCTGGGTGCTCTGCGCCACTTCACTGAAGGCCTTGGCCTGCACCGGGCGTTCGGCGTTCTCGCTGCGTGGCACGGCCAGTGCGGCCTGGCTGGCGGCGACAAAGCGTGCGGTCAGCTCGGCCAGGTCGCGGCCTTCGCCGAGGAACTTGCCCTGGCCATCGACCACTTCGATGTTCATCCGCAGGTGGCCTTCGACCAAGTTGACCGATTCTGCCCAGGCCTCTTCGGACACACGCGCACCGGTCATGCGCAGCAGCTCCTGGCCCAAGGCCTGGGGCAACGCGCCCTGGCCGAAGGTCATGCGCGCCAGCGCGGCCTTGACGAAGTCCGGTACCGGCACGAAATTCTTGCGCAGAGCCTTGGGCAGGTTGCGCACCAGCGCCACGCACTTGGCTTCGATCAGGCCCGGCACCAACCATTCCAGGCGCTCGCCCGGCAGGCTTGGCAACAGCGGCGCCGGTACGCGCACGGTCACACCGTCGCGGGGGTGGCCCGGCTCGAAGTGGTAGGTCAACGACAGGCGCAAGTCCCCTACCTGCAGGCTGTCCGGGTACTGCGCCGCGGTGACTTCGCTGGCTTCACGCGCCAGCACGTCTTCTTCGCGCATGATCAGCAGGTTGGCGTCCTTCTGGCTGGTCATGCGGTACCAGGCATCGAAGGTCGCGGTCTGGTGGATTTCCTCGGGCAGGCGCGCTTCGTAGAACGCGTAGAGGGTCTCTTCATCGGCGAGAATATCGCGCCGACGGGCCTTGGCCTCCAGTTCGTCGAGCTGTTCGAGCAGGCGTTTGTTGGCCGCCAGGCACTTGGCCCGCGACTGGATCTCGCCGCCCACCAGCCCCTCGCGGATGAACAGCTCGCGGGAGGTCACCGGGTCGATCGGGCCAAAGTGCACCGGCCGGCGCCCCACCAGAATCAGCCCATACAAGGTGATCTGTTCAAAGGCCACCACTTGCCCGCGCTTTTTCTCCCAGTGCGGTTCGAAGTGGTTCTTCTTGACCAGGTGGGTGGCCAGCGGCTCGATCCAGTCGGGCTCGATCTTGGCAACCATCCGCGCATACAGTTTGGTGGTCTCTACCAGTTCGGCAGCCATGACCCACTGCGGGCGCTTGCGGCCCAAGCCCGAGGACGGGTGGACCCAGAAACGCCGCTGACGGGCACCTTGGTAATCGCCCTCTTCCGTCTTCTGGCCGATCTGGCTGAGCAGGCCGCTGAGGATGGCCTTGTGCATCCGCTGGTAATCGGACGGTTCCTTGTTGACCGTCAATTGCAGGTCACGGCAAATCAGCGCCAGCTGGCGGTGGGCATCGCGCCATTCGCGCAGGCGCAGGTAATTGAGGAAATTCTTTCGGCACCAGTTACGCAACGGGTTGGCCGTCAACGCCTGGCGCTGTTCTTCAAAGCCACGCCACAGGTTGACCAGTGCGGCGAAGTCGGAATCGACGTCCTTCCACTGAGCATGCGCCTGGTCGGCCGCCTGCTGGCGCTCCGGCGGCCGCTCGCGCGGGTCTTGCACCGACAGGGCGCTGGTCACGATCAACACTTCCTGCAGGCTGCCCTGGCGTGCGCCTTCAAGCAGCATGCGGCCCAGCCGTGGGTCGATCGGCAAGCGCGCCAGCTGTCGCCCAAGCGGGGTCAACTGGTTCTCGCGGTTGACCGCCGAGAGCTCCTGCAACAGGTTGAAACCGTCGCTGATGGCCTTGCCATCCGGCGGCTCGATGAACGGGAATGCGTCGATCGCACCCAGGCGCAGGTGCAGCATCTGCAGGATCACCGCCGCAAGGTTGGTGCGCAGGATCTCAGGGTCGGTGAACGCCGGCCGGCCGTTGAAATCCTCTTCGCTGTAAAGGCGTACACAGATGCCCGGTTCGACCCGGCCGCAGCGGCCCTTACGCTGGTTGGCGCTGGCCTGCGACACCGCCTCGATCGGCAGGCGCTGGACCTTGGCGCGGTAACTGTAGCGGCTGATGCGGGCGGTGCCGGTGTCGATCACATAACGAATGCCCGGCACGGTCAGCGAAGTCTCGGCGACGTTGGTGGCCAGGATCACGCGGCGCCCGGTGTGCGACTGGAAAATGCGCTGCTGCTCGGCGGGCGACAGGCGCGCATACAGCGGCAGAATCTCGGTATGGCGCAGTTGCGCCTTGCGCAAGATCTCGGCGGCGTCGCGGATTTCCCGCTCGCCCGGCAAGAAGATCAGCACATCCCCAGGGCCCTTGGCCTCGCTGCGCTCATGCTGCGCCAGTTCGTCCAGGGTGGCGAGGATCGCCTGGTCGACGGTGAGGTCTTCCTCGATCTGGTTGCCTTCCTCGTCCTGCTCGCTGGTCAGCGGGCGGTACCAGGTTTCGACCGGGAAGGTGCGCCCCGACACCTCGATGATCGGCGCGCCATCGAAGTGCTGGGAGAAGCGCTCAAGGTCGATGGTCGCCGAGGTGATGATCAGCTTCAGTTCCGGGCGGCGGTGCAGCAGGGTCTTGAGGTAGCCGAGCAGGAAGTCGATGTTGAGGCTGCGTTCGTGAGCCTCGTCGACGATGATCGTGTCGTAGCGTTCGAGGAAGCGGTCGTGCTGGGTTTCGGCCAGCAGGATGCCGTCGGTCATCAGTTTGACCAGGGTATTGGCATCACTCTGGTCCTCGAAACGCACCTGGTAGCCGACCAGCCCGCCCAGCGGCGTGCCGAGTTCTTCGGCGACACGGGTAGCGACGCTGCGCGCAGCGATACGGCGTGGCTGGGTGTGAGCGATCAGGCCATGGCTACCGCGCCCCAACTCGAGGCAGATTTTCGGCAACTGAGTGGTCTTGCCCGAGCCGGTCTCACCGGCAATCACCAGCACCTGGTGCTCGGCCAGCGCCTTTTTGATCTCGTCACGTTTGGCAGCAATCGGCAGGCTGTCGTCGTAGCGCACGGTTGGCACGCTTTGCTGGCGTGCGGTGACCTGCGCGCAGGAGGCCTGGACCTTTTCCACCCACTGGGCGAGCTTCGCTTCGTCCGGGCGTTTGCGCAGCTCGTGCAATTGCCGACGCAGACGGTGGCGGTCGGCGATCATGGCGTGGTCGAGGTTTTTCAGGAGCTGGTCGATGGCTTGGTCTGTCATGGGGCTTTTTAGTGATGCAGGTGAGCCTGCTTTTTCATGATCGGCATTTGAAGAGGCGCGATTGTCGCAGATTTGCGGGTTCTTTGCTGTCCGCGCTGGCCGCACCTTTGTGTGTAGGAGCAGCCTTGTGCTGCGAAGGGGCCGGTGACAACAACGGTGATGTCGGTTGCTATCACCGGCCTCTTCGCAGCACAAGGCTGCTCCTACAACGAGCAGGCAGGCGCGCTATGTTTAGTGAAGGCTGATGTAAAGGTTGCCATTCACTGCTTTAATCAACCTTACGCCGCATGTGAGTATCAAAGGCATGACTCCCGCCCAGCCTATCGCCCCACCGTCCTCCCGCCCTTCGCTGCCGAAGGCCCGGAGCCGTGCTGGGGAAAATCCGCTGGTCCACATCATCCTCGCCTTCTGGGCTTTGTGGCACTGCCGTCACGCGCGCCCACCGGACACTTCGCTCACGCCATTGTGACCCAACACGGCCACCGCCTGGCCGTTTGACTCAACTGGGCCGCCTGCATGCGCGGTGGCCCTGTGCGCCCGTGAGCGAATTCATCATGCACTTTGCACCCGTAGAGCACGCCAGCCAATTCCTGGCCGACAACCCCGATATCGAGCTGTTCGAGCTGTTCATCCTCGACGCCAATGGCGTCCCCCGCGGCAAGCTGCTACACCGCGAGGAACTGCTGGCGGTCTACCAGACCGGGCGCCCGCTGCCCAGCACCATCCTGGGCCTGACCCTCAATGGCGATGACGTCGAAAACTCTGGCCTGGTCTGGGACGTTGGCGACATCGACTGCCGCGCCTACCCGCTGGAAGGCAGCTTGGTGCGCCTGCCCTGGCGGCGCGTACCCACCGCTGCCGTGCAGGTCAGCATGCACCCCAGCGAAGGCCTGCCGGCGAGCATTGCCGACCCACGCCATGTGTTGCTGCGCACTGTCGAAGCGCTCAAGGCCGATGGCTACCACCCGGTGATGGCGTGTGAACTGGAGTTTTACCTGCTCGACCAAAAACGCGATGCACAGGGCCGCCCGCAGCCGGCTCTGGACAACGACGGTGGGCGCCCGCGCAGTACGCAGGTGTATGGCCTGCGTGAACTGGAACAGATCGAGCCCTTCCTCGCCGACCTTTACGCCGCGTGCAAAGCCCAGGGTATCCCCGCCCGCACGGCGATCTCCGAGTACGCACCTGGCCAGGTGGAAATCACCCTTGAGCACGGCGATGCGCTGCTGGCCATGGACCAGGCCGTGCGCTACAAGCGCCTGGTCAAAGGCGTGGCCCATGCGCATGGCATGCAGGCTTGTTTCATGGCCAAACCCTTTGCACAACTGGCCGGCACCGGCATGCACATGCACCTGAGCCTGGCCGACAGCGCCGGCAACAACCTGTTCGCCAGCGAGGACAAGGCCGGTACGCCGTTGTTGCGCCAAGCGGTGGCCGGCATGCTGCGCTACCTGCGCGATTCGCTGCTGCTGTTTTGCCCCAATGCCAACTCGTTCCGCCGCTTCCAGGCCAACAGCTACGCGCCACTGGCGCCCACCTGGGGCGTCGACAACCGCACGGTCAGCCTGCGCGTACCGGGCGGCCCGGCCAACAGCCGACACGTGGAGCACCGCATCTGCGGTGCCGATGCCAACCCTTACCTGGCCGCAGCGGCCATCCTCGCCGCCAGCCACCGCGGCATCCGTGAACAGCTGGACCCCGGCGCCCCCGTTGAAGGCAACGGCTATGCCCAGGCCACCGAGCACTTGCCCACCGACTGGCTGATCGCCCTGGATGCCCTGCAGCATTCGGGCTGGGCCCGGGAGGCACTGGGCGCTGAATTTCTTGGGGTGTACCTGAAGGTCAAGCGCGCCGAATACCGCCAGTTCATGGCCGAAGTCAGCGAACAGGACTGGCGCTGGTACCTGCACCAGGCCTGAGCCCCATTCATAACAAGGAACACCCATGAACGCAGCATTGAACAAGGGACCGGCCCAACGCGCGCCGTCCTATTACAGCGCCACCCTCAATGACCACACGCAGTACCCGACCCTCAAGGGCACCGTGCACGTCGACGTGGCCATTATCGGCGGTGGGTTCACCGGCGTTGCCACCGCCGTGGAATTGGCCGAGCGCGGCCTGAAGGTGGCCATTGTCGAAACCAACCGCATCGGCTGGGGCGCCAGTGGGCGCAATGGCGGCCAGGTGACCGGCAGCTTGTCGGGCGACGAAGCCATGCGCACGCAGATGCGCGATCGCCTGGGCAGCGAGGTGGATGATTTCATATGGCACCTGCGCTGGCGCGGGCACCAGGTCATCGAACAACGGGTGGCACGCTACGGCATCGACTGCGACCTCAAGCGCGGCCACCTGCATGCCGCGATGAAGCCGTCGCACTTGAACGAACTGCGCGGTTTCGCGGCCGAGGCGGAGCGTCGCGGCATGGGCGATCAGGTCGAGATGCTCGACCGCAGCGCCATGGCCCAGCACCTGCAGAGCCCGCTGTACCTGGGTGCCTTGAAAAACCGCCGCAACCTGCACCTGCACCCGCTCAACCTGTGCCTGGGCGAGGCCCGCGCCGCCCACAGCCTGGGCGCGTTGATCTTCGAGCATTCAGAGGTGCTGGACATCGTCCACGGCCCGCGCCCGGCAGTGGTGACCGCCGAGGGGCGCATCGAAGCCCGCCAGGTGATGCTGGCCGGCGATGTCTACCACAAGCTGGAGCAACGCACGCTCAAGGGCAAGATTTTCCCGGCCATGGGCGGCATCGTTACCACAGCGCCGCTGGGTGAACTGGCCGAGCAGATCAACCCGCAGGACCTGGCGGTGTATGACTGCCGCTTTGTCCTCGACTATTACCGCCTGACCGCCGACAAGCGTTTGCTGTTTGGCGGCGGCGCCAACTACTCCGGGCGTGATTCACGCGACATCGAAGGTGAACTACGGCCCTGCATCGAACGCACCTTCCCGGCGCTCAAAGGGGTGCCGATCGAGTTCCAGTGGAGTTGCGCCATGGGCATCGTGGTCAACCGCATCCCGCAACTGGGCAAGCTCTCGGACAATGTCTGGTACTGCCAGGGTTACTCCGGGCATGGCATTGCCACCAGCCACATCATGGGCGAGATCATGGCCGAAGCGCTGACCGGGACACTGGAGAAGTTCGACACCTTTGCGCAGTGCAAGCACGTGCGGGTGCCGATGGGGGACTTGCTGGGGAATCCGCTGTTGGCGGCGGGGATGTGGTACTACCAGATGCTCGAGAAATTGCGCTGATTTGACCGGCCCTTTCGCGGGCAAGCCCGCTCCTACAGTGAGATACCTGTGGGAGCGGGCTTGCCCCGCGAAAGGGCCAGCAAAGCCAGCCCAGAATCCAGGCTCAAGCGATCTTCTTGAGCCCTTGCTTCTTCAGCTCTTCATCGCGCAACTCACGGCGCAGGATCTTGCCCACATTGGTGGTCGGCAACGTATCGCGGAACTCGATGTAGCGCGGCACCTTGTAGCCGGTGACGTTGGCACGCATGTGCTCCATCACCTGATCCTTGGTCACGGTCATGCCCGGCTTGACCACGATGAACACCTTGATCACTTCGCCCGACTTTTCGTCCGGCACGCCGATGGCCGCACACTGCAGCACACCTGGCAGGCCGGCCAGCACGTCTTCCAGCTCGTTGGGGTACACGTTGAAACCGGAGACCAGGATCATGTCCTTCTTGCGGTCGACGATGCGCATGTAGCCGTCCGGCTGGATCAACGCGATGTCGCCGGTCTTGAGCCAACCCGCGCTGTCGAGGATTTCGGCAGTGGCGTCTTCGCGCTGCCAGTAGCCCTTCATCACTTGCGGGCCCTTGATGCACAGCTCACCCACCTCGCCCAGCGGCAGTTCATTGCCACTGTCGTCGATGATCTTGCACAGCGTCGAAGGCACCGGAATACCGATGGTGCCAATCTGGTTCGCCTCGGACGGGTTGACGGCGGCCACCGGGCTGGTTTCGGTCATGCCGTAACCTTCGCAGATGGCGCAACCGGTAACGGCCTTCCAGCGCTCGGCCACGCTCAATTGCAGGGCCATGCCGCCAGACAAGGTGATTTTCAGCGCAGAGAAGTCCAGCGCGCGGAACCCCTCGTTGTTGCACAGGGCGACGAACAAGGTGTTGAGGCCAACGAAGCCGCTGAATTTCCACTTGCTCAGCTCTTTGACCATCGCCGGCAAATCACGCGGGTTGCTGATCAGCACGTTATGGTTGCCGATCAGCATCATTGCCATGCAATGGAAGGTAAAGGCATAGATGTGGTAAAGCGGCAGCGGCGTGATCAGGATCTCGCAGCCTTCATGCAGGTTTGAGCCCATCAGCGCCCGGCATTGCAGCATGTTGGCCACCAGGTTGCGGTGGGTCAGCATCGCGCCCTTGGCCACGCCCGTGGTACCGCCGGTGTATTGCAGCACGGCGACATCGTTGGGTTGCGGGTTGGCCTCGGTGACCGGCTGGCCCTTGCCCAGCGCCAGGGTGTCGTTGAAGCGCACGGCACGCGGCAGGTCATAGGCCGGCACCATCTTCTTGACGTACTTGATCACACTGTTGATCAGCAGGCGCTTGAGCGGCGGCAGCAGGTCGGCCACTTCGGTGACGATGACATGCTTGACCTGGGTCTTGGGCACTACTTTTTCGGCCAGGTGGGCCATGTTGGCCAGGCACACCAGCGCCTTGGCACCGGAATCGTTGAACTGGTGCTCCATCTCCCGCGTGGTATACAGCGGGTTGGTGTTGACCACGATCAGCCCTGCACGCATGGCGCCGAATACCGCTACCGGGTATTGCAGGACGTTTGGCAGTTGCACGGCAATGCGATCACCCGGTTTCAGGTCGGTGTGTTGCTGCAGCCAGGCGGCAAACGCCCCCGACAGCGCATACAGTTCGCCATAAGTGATAGTCTTGCCCAGGTTGCTAAAGGCCGGTTTGTCGGCAAAGCGTTGGCAGGATTGCTTGAGTACCGCCTGGATATTGGGGAATTCGTCAGGATTGATTTCCGCCGTAATCCCGGCTGGGTATTTATCCTTCCAAAAATGTTCGATCATGGAAGCCCACTCCTTCAGCAACAGCGAAGTTCGATTCACGCGTCGATGCGCTTATTATTGATATGTGATGGCGGCTCATTGCAAACCGGATCATCTGAAAGCGGCCCGAGAGTAACAGCTTTGCCAGGGGTCGCCTAGAGGCCAAAACAGGCCTCACGGTCACAAAAATGACTCAATGAACGATACAAGTCATTTTTAGAGTATTTATCCAAAATGTCGCAAAACGGGCCAAAAGGCCCGTTCCAGAGGTGTCCTGCATCGCTGTCAGGCGATGTCACGCAACTCGCGCCGCAGGATCTTGCCCACCGGGGTCATCGGCAGCGACTCGCGCAGCACGATGTGCTTGGGCACTTTGTAGCCGGTGAAATTGGCTTTGCAGTACGCCTTCAGCTCATCGACGCTCAAGCCACCCTCGCGCGGCACCACGAACAGTTTAACAGCCTCGCCAGAACGCTCGTCCGGCACGCCGATGGCCGCGCAGTTGGCCACCTGCGGATGGCCCATGATCACGTCCTCGATCTCGTTGGGGTACACGTTGAAACCCGAGACGATGATCATGTCCTTCTTGCGGTCGACGATGCGGGTGAAGCCGTCCGGGTCGATCACCGCGATATCACCCGTCTTCAGCCAGCCTTGTGCGTCCAGGGTCTGCGCGGTGGCCTCGGGTTGCTGCCAATAGCCCTTCATCACCTGCGGGCCCTTGATGCACAGTTCACCCCGCTCGCCCAGCGGCAGTTCGTTGCCGTCGTCGTCGATTACCTTGAACGCCGTGCCTGCCACCGGGATACCCACCGTGCCCAGACGCGCCAACTGGCCATAAGGGTTGGTACTGGCGACCGGCGAGGTTTCGGTCAGGCCATAACCTTCGACGATGCGGCAGCCCGTGAGGCTCTCCCAGCGCTCGGCGGTGGCCTTGACCAGCGCAGTGCCACCGGAGTTGGTGACCTTCAGCGCAGAAAAATCCAGTTGCCGGAAGCCAGGGTGGTCCATCAGCGCGACGAACAGCGTGTTGAGCCCCAGCAGGCCGGAAAAACGCCACTTGCCCAACTCCTTGATGAAGCCGGCAATGTCCCGCGGGTTGGTGATCAACACATTGTGGTTGCCGGTGACCATCATGCACATGCAATTCGCGGTAAAGGCATAGATGTGATAAAGCGGCAGCGGCGCAATCATCACCTCCTGGCCTTCTTTGATCATCTTCTGCCCGTCTGGCCCGTGCTGCGAGAAACACGCCAGCACTTGGAGCATGTTGGCCACCAGGTTGGCATGGGTGAGCATCGCGCCCTTGGCCAGGCCGGTGGTGCCGCCGGTGTATTGCAGCACGGCGATATCGTCCAGGCTCAGCGGCACCGGCTTGTGGCTCAGCGAGCGGCCCTCGCGCAGCACCTGCTTGAATGACACCGCCTGGGGCAATTGATAGGCCGGCACCATCTTCTTCAGCTTGTCGACCACGGTGTTGATCAGCCAGCCCTTGGCGGCGGGCAGCAGGTCGCCCATCTTCGCCTCGATCAAGTACTCGATACCGGTATCGGGTAGCACCTCCTGCACGCGCTTGCCGAACATGTTCAGGTAGACCAGCGCGCGGGCGCCGGAGTCCTTGAACTGGTGGCGCATTTCACGCTCGGTGTAGAGCGGGTTGGTGTTGACCACGATCAGCCCGGCACGCAACGCGCCGAAGACCGCGATCGGGTACTGCAGGACGTTGGGCATCTGCACGGCAATGCGGTCGCCCGGTACCAGGTCGGTGTGTTGCTGCAGCCAGGCCGCAAAGGCTGCCGAATGGCGTTCCAGCTCGGCGTAGGTCAGGGTCACGCCCAGGTTGCTGAACGCCGGGCGGTCGGCGAAGCGCTTGCAAGAGCGCTCGAACACCTCGACGACGGAGGTGTAGGCATGGATGTCGATGGTGGAAGGCACGCCCACCGGGCGCTTGTCATTCCAGAAGTCGGCTTGCATTTATTATTGTTCCTCTGCCTGGACCTGCTGCGGGAGGTGTAGCGGGTCGTTTAGTCCTTTGACCTGATCGCCAATGGCAAACAGGCGTTTAACCGACGTTAGCAGGTAAGCCCAAGGCGGCATATACGCCAAGCTCCGCCATTAACATTGTGAATCTTATTTGTGCCCTTCCTGCAATCCAGCCGGTTGCGCATACACTGTGCTCGTACTCCCGCGCAAAGGACCGGCCATGCCCCACGACGCCTTCTGGCTGCCCGCCAGCGAGCATTGCAGCCTATACGTACACCAATGGCTGCCGGCCACGCCGGTCAAGGCCGTGGTGCTGCTGGCCCATGGCATGGCTGAGCACGCCGGGCGCTACCAGCGCCTGGGCCATGCGCTGAGCGAGGCCGGCTTCGCCCTGTTCGCCCCCGACCTGCGCGGCCACGGGCGCACCGCCGAGCTGGGCAGCCTCGGCCTGTTCGCCCGCCATCATGGCTGGAATGCCGTGGTCAATGACCTCGGCTTGCTCGCCCAGCACATCGGCCAGCAATACCCCTGCACGCCGCTCTTCCTGTTCGGCCACAGCATGGGCAGCTACATTGCCCAGGCGTACCTGCTGCACCACAGCGCCAGCCTGCACGGGGCGATCCTCAGCGGCTCGAACTTCCAGCCCGCGGCGCTGTACCGCGTGGCGCGGCTGATCGCCCGGGTCGAGGCCTGGCGCCAAGGGCCGCTGGGCAAGAGCGCGCTGATCGAGTGGCTGTCGTTCGGCTCGTTCAACAAAGCCTTCAAGCCCAACCGCACCGCCTTCGACTGGCTGAGCCGCGACCCTGGCGAAGTGGACCAGTACGTGAATGACCCCCTGTGTGGCTTTCGCTGCAGCAACCAGTTGTGGCTCGACCTGCTGCAAGGCTTGGCGCAGATCAGCCAGGCAAGTAACCTCGCGCAGATCGATCCGAACCTGCCCCTGCTGGTGATTGGCGGTGAATGTGATCCGGTCAGTACCGGCAAGCGTCTCACCCATCTGGCCGACGCGTTACGCGCGACCGGCAACCAGCATGTACAGCTGCGCATCTACCCAGAGGCACGGCACGAAGTGCTCAACGAAACCAACCGTGACGAGGTCACCGCCGATATTCTCGGCTGGCTCGAACAGGCGCTGGCCCTTGGCCGCCCTGCGCGCAGTGAATGATAGCCGCCCTCGCCCACCGCTTAAGGAAGCCCCGATGTCCCAGGTCACCAACACGCCTTACGAAGCCCTTGAAGTCGGCCAGACAGCCACCTATGAAAAGTCTGTGGAAGAACGTGACATCCAGCTGTTCGCCGCGATGTCCGGTGACCACAACCCGGTGCACCTGGATGCCGAGTTCGCGGCCAAGAGCATGTTCCGTGAGCGCATTGCCCATGGCATGTTCAGCGGCGCGCTGATCAGTGCGGCGGTGGCGTGCACGCTGCCTGGCCCTGGCACCATCTACTTGGGCCAGAAGATGAGCTTCCAGAAGCCGGTGAAGATTGGCGACACCCTGACCGTGCGCCTGGAAATCCTCGAGAAGCTGCCGAAGTTCAAGGTGCGGATCGCCACCAATGTGTACAACCAGAACGATGAGCTGGTGGTCGAGGGCGAGGCCGAGATCCTGGCGCCGCGCAAGCAGCAGACGGTCGAGCTGGTATCGCCACCGAATTTCGTGGCCAGCTGATTTCAGCGCGGTTTCCTCGCAAGGCCCGCCCCTTGATTGAGTGGGAGCGGGCTTGCCCCGCGAACACCGGCGAAGCCGGTGCCCTGCACCCCGTGCCCCCTTCGCGGGGCAAGCCCGCTCCCACAAGGGCAGTATTGCCCGCTCATTTCAGTGCCTGGAGCCGCCGCTCGATATGCCGCCGCTCCGGCGCCTGCCGGGTCAACGCCAACGCCTGCTGCCATGCCGCACGGGCCTCTTCGACATGGCCCAGTTGAGCATGCAACTCTGCCCTTGCCGCATGCGCCAGGTGATAGTCGTGCAGCTCACCCGCCGCCAGGATCGCTTCAACCGCCGCTAGCCCCACCTGCGGCCCATCCCGTTTCGCCAGCGCCACTGCCCGGTTGAGCGCCACCACCGCCGACGGCCAGTGCCGTTGCAACACGTCATACAGACCGACGATCTCGTCCCAGTCCGTGTCATCCGCCGTGGCCGCCTCGGCATGCACCGCGGCTATGGCCGCCTGCACGGTATAGGCGCCATAGCTGCGGCTTCGCAGGGCATGGCGCACCAGCTCACAGCCTTCTTTGATGCGCTCACGGTCCCACACGCTGCGGTCCTGCTGTTCAAGCACCACCAGGTTGCCCTGCGCGTCGATGCGCGCACGCTGCCGCGATGCCTGCAACAGCATCAGCGCCAGCAAGCCGATCACCTCCGGGTCTGGCAACAATTGCCCCAGCAGGCGGCCGAGCCGGATCGCTTCGTCTGTCAGGTCCTGCTGCAGCAAGGCGTCGCCGGACGAGGCCGAATAGCCTTCGTTGAACACCAGGTAAATCACCCGCAACACGCTCTCGAGGCGCTCGGGCAACTCATCGAGCGCCGGCACCTGGTAGGGGATGCCCGCGTCGCGGATCTTGGCCTTGGCGCGCACGATGCGTTGGGCGATGGTTGCCGGGCTTTGCAAAAACGCCCGGGCAATCTGCTCGGTGGTCAGGTCGCAGACCTCGCGCAGGGTCAGCGGCACCTGCGCGTCGGCGGCCAAGGCCGGGTGGCAGCAGGTAAAAATCAGCCGCAGGCGATCATCGCTGAGCAACGCTTCTTCGCTGGGGTCTTGCACCTGGCCTTCCAGCAGCATGATCAGGTCCGCCTGAGAGCGGTCGAAGCGGGCACGTCGGCGCAACGCATCAATGGCCTTGAAGCGGCCGGTCGACACAAGCCATGCCCGAGGGTTAGCGGGGATACCATCGCGCTGCCAGCGCTCAACAGCGATGAAGAACGCATCGTGCATGGCCTCCTCGGCCAGGTCGAAGTCGCCCAACAAGCGGATCAAGGTCGCCAGGATGCGCCGCGAATCGCGACGGTACACCGCCTCGACTTCGGCGCGCACCTGCGCCAGCCCTGCCATCAGTCCGGCATCCGCTGGGTCACCACCTCCACCAGGCGGTCCAGGCTTTCTCCCCAGCCTTGGTGAAAGCCCATTTCCTCATGGGCTCGGCTGTCGGCGGCGCTCCAATGCCAGGCGCGGGCGGTGTAACGGGTCTTGCCGTGCTCCTCGTCGAAGGTCACCACAGCGGTCATGAACGCTTTGTCAGAAGGTACCCAGCCCGGCCCGAAGGCGTCGGTAAACACCAGGCGCCTCGGCGCGGCAATCTCCAGGAACACGCCCTGGGTCGGGTACTCGGTGCCATCCGGGGCCCGCATCAGGGTGCGGAACAGGCCACCGACCCACAGTTGCATTTCGCATTCCGGGGTGGTCATGCCGTGCGGCCCCCACCATTGCATCAGCCACTGGGGCTCGGTCCAGGCGCGGAACACCTTGGCCGGGGGCGCGTCGATCAATCGGCTGATGGACAACTCGTGCTGCGCTTGCGCAGGGTGTGCAAGGCTCATGCTGGTGGTTCTCCGTGAGTGTCAGGGTTGCAGTTCGCGCACAGGTCGCACTTCAACGCTGCCGACCCTTGCGGCGGGGATGCCTTTGGCGATGTTCAGCGCCTCGTTCAGGTCTCGGGCATCCACCAGATAAAAGCCGGCCAGTTGCTCCTTGGTTTCGGCGAACGGGCCATCGGTGAGGCTCATGTGCCCACTGCGCACACGCACCGTGGTGGCGGTTTGCACCGGCTTGAGCGCCTCGGCCGCGAGCATGCGCCCAGCGCCCTGCAACGCCTCGGCATAGGCCATGCATTCGGCGTCTTCCGGGCTGTCGGGCAGGCTGTGCAGCAGCCCTTCGTCACAATAGACCAGGCACAGGTATTTCATGGTCGCCTCCAGGGCATTGGCAAAGTGCGTTTGGCGATATCAGATCAGGGCTTCAGATCGAACAGGGCTTTCTGCGTTTCCATGTCGAACGGTGCCGACCAGTGTTCATGGATGACTTGCCATTGCCCGCCTTGGCGACGATAGCCGACCGTGGCGCGCATGAAGCCGCATTGGCTCTCGTCGTCCGACGGGCCGCAGCGGTTCAACCAGTGCGCCAGGCCCAGGTCGCCGTCGGCGTATACGGTGAGCTCGGCCAGCTCGAAGATCATCGGGCCGGTGCACAGGCCCATGCACATTTCCCAGTGGGCCTGGTAAACAGCCTTGCCTTTGAATTGCAGGGTTTTGATGGCATCGAAGGCGACGATGTCGTCGGCATAGGGCGCAGTGATGCCGGGGATGTCACGGTCGCGCACGGCCTGCATCCAGCGGTCGATCAATTGGCGGAGTTCGTTTTCGGCTGCGGTGCTCATCGGGGAGCCTCCGATCGTTTGTCAGGTTTGGGCACAGGTGGGGCCTGTGCCTTCAACTGTTAGTCGAACGGTAGCGGGGGAAATCGACAGGCCGGTGAAAATAAATGGGCTTGAGGTTGGGTGAGGGCTACCAGGTGTTTGCTTCGGGATATTTAGCGCCTGGGAGATCGAGCGCCGCCGGCGCGGCGCTTCGCAGCACAAGGCTGCTCCCACATCTATTTCCGGCCAGTAAAGCCTGTGAGAGAGGCGCGCGACCGCCTTGTTTGTTCGACTCGATATCGTGTCAGGCGCCTAGGGACGGCGCGCTAATGCCTCAGGAATAATTGGCCCGAAACAGATGTGGGAGCAGCCTTGTGCTGCGAAGCGCCGCGCGGGCGGCGCTCGATCTCCCAGGCGCTGAAAGACCCAAGGCATGCACCCTGCCTACACCCCAGGGCTGGCGAGAATGAACTCGCGATACCCCGAAACAATCACGTAAACCGCGAAATAGCAGAAAATCGCCGCCGACAGCAGGTACGACCAGGTCAGCAATCGATCCCCCAGCAATCGCCCTCCGTGGCTGGCAATGCCGCACAGGCTCAGGCACCAGACCAACCCCGCCGCAAAAAAGCCGCTGAGGAACAACCCGGCCTCCAGCAAGCTGCCACCACCGGAACGGGAAATCAGCACCCCACCCACCGCCGCGAACCACAAAATCGCGGTGGGTGAGGACATGGCCAAAAAGATCCCGCGCAAGAACTCGCGCCAGCCCGAGTCCACCACCACGTCTGCCCGCGTGTCCATGTGCCCACCGCGCCACGCCGCCAGCAGCATCTTCACTGCGAACCACACCAGCAGCGCCGAACCGCCCAGCCACAAGGCCCAGCGCACGCTTTCAAACTGCAGCAGCACGGTCATCCCGGCCAGTGCGGCAACGGCATAGATCAAATCCCCCACACAGGTCCCCAGCCCCAGCCAGAAACCTTTGAGAAAACCACGCTGCATGGCCAAGGTGATCATGGCGATGTTGGCGATGCCGATGTCCAGACACAGGGACAGGCTGAGGAGAAAACCATTGGAGAAAGGCATTGAGCACTCGATGACCGGCCAATTAAGCGCCGTAGAGCCTGCCACGAGTGATCAGGGGATGGGAAGAAGAAGTGTTCGATCAGGCAAAGGCCGCCTGCTCGAATACTCAGGATTTTTCATCACCCGCCAGCACGCGCGCATAACGCGCGCGATCCACGTTCGCCCCGCTCAGCACCACGGCCACCCGCCGGCCCACTTGCCGCTCGCGCTCCTGCATCAACGCCGCCAGCGCCGCAGCGCCCGCACCTTCGGCGGTGTTATGCGTGGCCTCGTGGTACACCCGCATGGCTTCGGCGACTTCACTGTCACTCACCCGCACGATGCGCGCGGCATGCTCGCACACCAAGGCGAACGCCTCCGGGTGCGGTACCCGGCAGGCCATGCCATCGGCGAAGGTGTCGGCAGTGGCAGTGGTGACGATGCGCCCGCGCTCGAAGCTTTGCGCATAGGCATCGGCCGCGCTAGACACCACCCCCACGATCTCGGTCTTCAACCCCAGCAGGTTGCGTGCCTGGATCAGCCCGCAGATGCCCGACCCCATGCCGATAGGCACGTATACACAGTCCAGCTCAGACACGGCCTCGAACAGTTCCAAGGCATAGGTGGCTACCCCGCGTACCAGCTCCGGGTGAAACGATGGCACCATCATGTAGCCCAATTCGTCAGCCAGCCGGGCCGCCTCTTCACGGGCCACATCAAAATCGACACCGTGCTCTACCAGCTCGGCACCCAGGGCGCGCATGGCGGCGTTCTTCTCGGTGGAGTTGCCTTCGGGCACGACGATCACCAAGGGTATGCCCGCCTGGCGTGCGGCCAGTGCCATGCTTTGGCCATGGTTGCCGCGCGTGGCGGTGACCAGGCCACGGGGCGGCGCGCCATCCGCCAGCAGCGAACGCACGTAGACCAACCCGCCGCGCACTTTGAACGCCCCGGTGGGCGCTTGGTTTTCATGTTTCACCCACACTTGGCAGCCCAGCCGCTCGGCCAGCAAAGGCCAGGCGTGCTGGGGCGTTGCGGGCACATGCTGGTGAACGAAATCGGCGGCTTCGCGCAGGGCTTTCAAGTCAAACATGGCGATCATCCCTCATCGTTAGGTGGTTGATCCGATCCTAAGCGCCGGGCATTGTATGGGTACAACCTTATATTGCATGGGTAGCAATTTCGTGTGGATCCCAACGCTTGTGGATGATGACCAACCCCGCTACCTGGCCTTGGTCGATGCCATTGCCGACGCCATAGCGCGTGGCGAACTCAAGGTCGGCGACCGCCTGCCACCCCAGCGGCGCCTGGCCTGGAAGCTCGACCTCAACCCCAGCACCACCCAGCAGGCCTACCGTGAAGCTGCCGCGCGCCACCTGGTGGCAGGTGAAGTCGGCCGCGGCACCTACGTGCTGGCCGGCAGCAAGGAAGCGACGCTGTTTCGGCTCAAGCATCACGATGGGCAACAGCCGTTGATTGACCTGTCGACCAACGTCCCGGTGGCAGACCCGCACAATCAGGACCTGCAAAGCAGCCTGCGTAACCTGCTGGAACGGCACGAGAGTGGCCTGCTGGATCATTATCTGGGGCCAGAGCAGTTACTGCTGGGCCGCATTCATGGCGCGCAATGGCTGGCCAATCGCGGCTTGGCCCTGCCCCCGGACGCACTGCTGCTCAGTAGCGGTGCGCAACAGGCACTGACCCTGGTGCTGCAGTCGTTCTGCCAGGCCGGTGAGCCGGTCATGCTCGAAGCCTTGACCGCACCCGGCATCAAGGCGGCCTGCCGGCAGTTGCGCTTGCCCGTGCATGGTGTGGCGTTGGACAGCCAAGGCCTGCGCCCCGACGACCTTGACCGGGTCGCCCGCGCCAGCGGTGCCCGTGTGCTGGTGACCACACCCACCCTGCACAACCCTACCGGCACCTGCATGGATGACGCTCGCCGCGAAGCGCTCGCTGCGGTCGTCAAACGCCTGGGGCTGCTGGTGATCGAGGACGATGTCTATGGCGCACTCAGCGACAGGCCGCCGCTCTACCCCCTGTTGGGCGAGCAAGGGATTTTCATCAGTAGCTTGTCCAAGACCGTGGCTGCCGGGTTGCGCCTGGGGTGGATCGTGGCCAGCCCTCAGTTGCTGGCACAGGTCGACCCGCATGCCCAAGCCAGCCACTGGCCTGTATCGCCGTTGAACCTGCACATCGCCTGCCAGTGGATCGAAGACGGTACGGCTGCGCGGCGGCTGGCCTGGCAGCGGGCGGAAATTACCGAGCGTTGGCGCCTTGCGCGAAGGCTGCTGGGCGATGGCCTGCACAACACAGCGCAGCCTTCACCTCACGCATGGTTGGCCACACCGCAGGGTGCGGAGGGGGTGGTAAGACGGTGTCGCGAGCAGGGTGTGGAAATCGTCCCGGCCAGTGTCTTCGCCATGGGTGCGACCGAGGTGCAGGCGGTGCGTATCAGCCTGTCGGCGGCGGCTAGCCGGGCCGAGCTGAAACGCGGGCTGGAGGTGGTGCGCCAGGTAATGTCCAGCCCATGACACCGAGGCCGGCCTGGCCACCTCTTCGCGACGGCTCGGCGCGAAGAGGTGGCTGGCGTTGCAGTATCAACCCTGCTGGCAACCCTCGCCCATGGCGCGGTACTGAATAGTGTGCACCTGGCCTTGGTGGTCTTCGTAGGTCATGGTCGCAGGCACTACTTCGCAGACATTGGGGATGGTCGACAGGTTGATGACCCGCTTGATATCCAGGTTCATGGAGTAGTCGTATTGCTGGGCCACGGGCTCGTTGGAGACAGGTTTGACCTCATCGGCGAGGGCGAACGAGGACATACCGACCAATGCAAGAATCAGTAATGGTTTCATGTGAGTTTGCCTATAACACAATCAAGCTGATCGATTGACTTCTAATGCCGTCACTGGCGCGGAGAAGTTGTCATCGACTGCAAAGATGACACGAAGTACCGATCCCGCTTCGTCGTACTGC
Organism: Pseudomonas sp. SWRI50; assembly: GCF_014269095.1. NCBI lineage: Bacteria > Pseudomonadati > Pseudomonadota > Gammaproteobacteria > Pseudomonadales > Pseudomonadaceae > Pseudomonas > Pseudomonas sp. SWRI50. Next base: position 94,388 of record NZ_JABWRW010000020.1, read on the forward strand.
TGGTGGGATGAGTAAAAGTCTACTCCCGGTTTGCAATAGTTGAACCCCGAAGTCGGATATTCACCCTTGCCGGTTTTGCAACAATCTGCGACATAATGGGTTAGGAACAGTGGGATAGAGCCTCTGGCATCTACCTGCCCATCTTGGCCGTTTAAACAAGGGATACACGCCATTTCTGATTATCTGCATTGCTCCAAGCTGCCAGACACGGAACGTCGCCTGCTCGATCACTTCTACCGCCAGCACGGCTCGCCAATGCGCGCAGCAAGTGATGCTGCGCTGTGGGTGGCGCGGGCCAGCGGCATCATTGCAGGCCTGAGCCTGACCGCTGTCGGCGATGGCTTCTGGCTGACCGGGCTGTTCGTCGCCCCGTCACAGCGTGGCCAGGGTATCGCTGGGCGGCTGATCGACAGTGCGTTGGCGCAAGCGGCTGGGCCGACCTGGCTGTTTTGCCACCCCGACCTTGTGCCCTTCTACCAGCGCCTGGGCTTCGATGATGCGCAAACGCTACCCGAGCCCCTGGTCGCGCGCCTGCAGCGCTACCAACGCAGCAAGCGCCTGGTGGCCCTGGTGCGCGGTCAATCGTCGCTGGCGTCCAGCCCGGGGAACAGCACCTCGGTGTAACCGAATTTGGCGAAATCCTGGATGCGCGAGGGGTACAGCCGGCCGATCAGGTGGTCGCATTCGTGCTGCACCACACGTGCATGGAAGCCATCGGCAAAGCGGTTGATCGGGTTGCCCTGAGGGTCGAGGCCTTCGTAGCGAATGTGCTGGTAACGCGGTACCACGCCGCGCAGGCCGGGCACCGACAGGCAGCCCTCCCAACCGTCTTCGACCTCGCTCGACATCGGCGTGATCAGCGGGTTGAGCAGAATGGTCTGCGGCACCGGTTCGGCATCCGGGTAACGCTCGCTGCGTTCGAAGCCGAAGATGACCAGTTGTAGGTCGATGCCGATCTGCGGCGCAGCCAAACCCACACCCCCGACATGGCGCATGGTTTCGAACATGTCGTCGATCAGTTGCTGCAGTTCGGCGCTGCCGATCATCTGCGGGGGCACCGGCGGGGCGATGCGCAGCAAGCGTTCGTCGCCCATCTTGAGAATGTCACGGATCATCGGGGATTCGGCTCGGTGGTTTGCGGCTCGACGGGGTGTTCATGGCCGAGCACAGTGATGGTTTCCTTGGGCTTATCGCCGTCGAAATCCTTTTCGCCAGGGTTCTTGCCCTCGGCCGACATGTGTTCGATCACGGCGTTCATTTCCGCGCCAAGCAACAGCACGGCAGCAGAAATGTAGAAATACAGCAACAGGACGATGATTGCACCGATGCTGCCATACATGGCGTTGTAATCGGCAAAGGTTTTCACGTAGTAGGCAAAGCCCAGGGAGGCGACGATCCACACCACCACGGCCAGCACCGAGCCTGGGGTGATGAAGCGAAACTTCTGCTTAACATCGGGCATCACGTAATAGATCAGCGCCACCGCCACCATCATCAGGATGATGATTGCCGGCCAGCGCAGGATGGTCCACACCGTGACGATGACTTCCTGCATGCCAACCTGGGCGGCAATCCACTCCATCACCTGCGGCCCCAGCACCATCAACGCGGCGGCGGCCAGCAGCATGACGGCGATGCCCACGGTGTAGAAGATGGACAGCGGAATGCGCTTCCATACTGGGCGGCCTTCGGGTACGTCGTAGGCGGCGTTCATGGCGCTCATCATCAGCCGCACACCTGCCGAGGCTGTCCACAGGGCAATCACGATACCCACCGACAACAGCCCACCCTTGGACTGTTGCAACTGGTCGATCACTGGGTTCACCTGTTCCAGAGCCTGGGGCGGCAGCACCAATTCTGATTGCAGGCGCAACCAGGAGAAGAAATCTGGCAAATGCAGAAAGCCGATCAAGGCAATCAGAAACAACAGGAAGGGGAACAGCGAAAACAGCATCTGGTAGGCCAGCGCGGACGCATAGGTGGACATCTCGTCGTCAAGAAACTCTTTGACGGTGCGCACCAGCACGCGGTGCAAGGGCAAACCTTGCAGGGCGGAAAAAATCATAGCGTCTCCTTTCGCCGCTCGATCGATACAACAGACAAGTCTAATAGACCACGCCGTTGCTGTGCTGCTCCCGAGGGTTTAAAAGAAAATGCCTACGTTAAACACAATCCTTGTAGGAGCAGCCTTGCGCTGCGAAGAGGCCGGTAGCAACTTACATAATATTCATTGCTATCACTGGCCTCTTCGCAGCACAAGGCTGCTCCTACAGGGCGACGCCTATACCCTGGCGAACAGGGCAGGATGCATCAAGGCTTTTTCACAGCGTCCTTCACATTGCCTTTGATCTGCTGGGCTTCACCCTTCAGTTCCTGCGCCTTGCCTTCGGCCTTGAGCTTTTCATTGTCGGTCACTTTGCCGACGCCTTGTTTCACGTTACCGATTGCTTCGTTGGCCAAGCCTTTCGCTTTGTCTTTAGTACCGCTCATGGCAAAACTCCTGCAAATGGAGACACGTGAACCGTGTCGACAGTCTGTGGACCTGAGGCCCTTCGCAAGAGTTTCAACCAATTTGCCACGATCAAGCCGAGCGGCAAATCTGCGGGCGAATACCGCACCAATTCCCGCCAACCACCTGCGCAGGGCCGATTGCCTGCCCTAGAATCCCCGCATACGACCGCCTGCAATAAAAACAACGACTTATCGGAAAACCCGCCCCATGCGTTTGATGCCTGTGCTCGTGGCCATGCTGCCACTGCTCCCCCTGCCTGCCCTCGCCGCCTCGCCGGCCGTCACCGAAGCCCTGCGCGTCGAGCGCTATGCCGATGACGGCCAACCCGGCAGCCTGCGCTGGGCGATCGAGACCAGCAACCAGAACCCCGGCCACTACCGCATCGAGATTGCCGCGGTGGGCCAGGCGCCCTATGTGATTAAACCCACGCGCGCGCTGCCTGAAATCAAAGGCCCGGTTAGCATTACCGGCCTGGCTTGGGCCCGCGACGGCCAGTACATCGCCATCGACGGCTCGGGCTATATCAAAGACCAGGGCGTGCACACCTGCCCCGGCGCCCTGCCCGGCCAGTTCGGCACCAACGTACGCACCACAACCCACCCGGGCCTGGTGCTGCGCGACACCCAAGGCGTGCACCTGAGCGGCCTGGAAGTGCGCAACTTCTGCATCGGCATTCTGGTCAACCGCGCCAGCGGCAACGTCATCGAAGACAACCGCGTCATCGCCAACAAAGGCGGCGCCGGCATCATGCTCACCGGTGACGACGGCGCCGGTAACCCCACCGCCACCAGCACGGTCAACAACAAGGTGCTGCGCAACCAGCTGATCGACAACGGCGACGGCCTGGAGCTGACGCGTGGTGCGGCCTTCAACCTGGTGGCGGACAACCTGTTCCGCTCCACACCGGCCAACCCCGAGCCGTCCCAGGGCATCGAGATTCTGCTGGGCAATGACAACACGGTGGTGCGCAACCGTTTCGAGAACTACTCGGACGGCCTGCAGATCAACTGGGGCAACCGCAACTACCTGGGCGCCAACACCTTCACCGGTAACTCGATCGGCGTCAGCGTCACCGGCGAGGGCAACATCCTCGATGGCAACCTGATCCACGGCAACCGCATCGGCGTGGCCTTGCGCCCAGAGCCGAGCGTCACCGCCACACGCCTGAGCGCCAACCGCATTTGGAATAACAGCCAGGACATCCGCCGCTGCGAGGCCGGTGGCTCCTGCGTGCCCAACCAGCGCACCGGCGCCATCGTCTTCGGCGTGCCGGCACAGGCGCATGCGTTGTATGTAGGGTCGCGCGGGGTGGGCGCGGAGCTGGCGAAGAAGGACCAAGCGATCATCTGCGATGCCAAGGGCGAACCCAAGCCTTGCCAACCGTTGCCTAACCACAACCAGCAGCCACCTCGGCTGATTGCGCTTGAGGGAAATGTGATTCGCGGCGAAGTGCAGGGGCCGGCGTCGAGCCTGTTGCGCATCGAGTTGTTCGGCAATGCGCAGGCTGCGGGCAGCGAAGCGGAGCAGTATCTTGGGGAAGTGCTGGTGAACAGCGATGCCCAGGGGCAGGCGCGGTTTGCCCATCCGCTGGAGAATATCGGCGGGTTGCGCAGCTTTACCGCGACGGTGACCACGGCCGATGGGGCGACCTCCGAGTTGAGCCGGCCGGTTAGTCGCTGAGGCAAATGGCCTCTTCGCGGGGCAAGTCGGATCGCCGCACCGCCGCTCCCACAGGTACTGCAATGTTCTCAAGGACGGTGTAGTACCTGTGGGAGCGGCGGTGCGGCGATCCGACTTGCCCCGCGAAGAGGCCGGCCCAGGCAAAGCGTATGGCAAACCTTGCCCCGCTAACCGCCACCCCTCACAATGCAGGCCTTATTACGCGTCAACCCGCAGGAACCTGCATGAAACTCGACAAACCCGCCGCCATCGCCCGGCGCAATGAAGCACTGGCCCGGCCCGTGCTGACCAGCAGCAACACCCTGTTCGCCATCCTCGACCCCAAACGCAACCTGTGGTGGTTCGAAGTGCCGGTAGCGCTATTGGGCAAAGGCCAGCCCGATTGGGTCAACCTGCTGCTGCACACCCCGGAAAGCGATGAGCTGCAGCACCTGAAAGTACCGACCAACTTCCTCAAGGCTCACCTGGAGCAGATGGAAGTGCGCAAGCCAGGCAAACGCCGTTCGACCATCAGCCTGGCCCTGAGCGCTGACCGCGACTCGCTGCTGCGCGACACCCGCCCGGGCGGCGAGCAGCTGGACTTCCGTACGTTCGTGCAGGCCTGATCAGACCCGCTCGATGCGATCGTCATGGATGACGATGCGGCCTTGCTTGAACAACGCACCAATGGCCTTCTTGAAGTTGCCCTTGCTGACGTTGAACAGCTTGGTGATCACTGCCGGGTCGCTCTTGTCGCACACCGGCAGCACACCGCCTTCGGCGTCCAGGCGCGCCATGATCTGCTCCTGCAGGCTGTCAGCCAGGGCAGCGCCCACCGGTTGCAGGCTCAGGGCGATCTTGCCGTCGTGGCGGATTTCCTTGATGAAGCCCTTCTCGTGCATCCCCGAACGCAGGAACTTGAACACCTCGTTCTTGTGGATCAGGCCCCAGTGGCGGTTGTTGATGATCGCCTTGAAGCCCATCGGCGTCTCGCCGGCCACCAGTAGCTCAACCGGCTGGCCGACCTGGTAATCGGCCGGGGTACGGTCCAGGTAGCGGTCCAGGCGCGCGGTCGCGGTGATGCGGCGGGTACGCTTGTCGAGGTACGCGTGCACCACGCAGTAGTCGCCGATCTTCAGTGGCCGCAACTCTTCCGAGTAAGGCATCAGCAGGTCCTTGGACAGGCCCCAGTCGAGGAAGATACCGGCACCATTGATGTCCTTGACCTTGAGGCTGGCGAACTCACCGACCTGCACCTTGGGCTTCTCGGTGGTAGCAATCAGCTGGTCTTCGCTGTCCAGGTAGATGAACACGTTCAACCAATCGTCTACCTCGGTCTCGGCGTTCTTCGGGATGTAACGCCCCGGCAGCAGGATCTCGCCATCGGCGCCGCCGTCCAGGTAGAGGCCGAATTCCACGTGTTTAACGATTTGCAAACTGTTGTAACGCCCAAGCAGAGCCATTTCCGATGTTCCTCAAGACAAGACGGCTATTCTACACCTGAAGCCACCGTACTGCCCGACCGCTGATTCGGTGGAACCGTCATCTTCCCCCTTGCGTCTACCGACTGGCCAGCCACTGCAAGGATCAGCACATGCCTCGACGCCTGCTCAAGCCCCTGCTCATCACCGTCGCGTTCGCCCTGGCCCTGGTCGCGTGCAGCCGCATCGACCTGGCTTACCGCAACCTGGACCGCCTGGTGCCGTGGTCGCTCGGTGACTACCTGGACATGAACCGCGACCAAAAGGTGCTGCTCGACGAGCGGCTCAGGCAGCACCTGGCCTGGCATTGCAAAACCCAACTGCCCAGTTACCTCGACTGGCTGGACCGGGTGCGGGCCATGGTCGCCGAAGACCAAGTGACCGATCAGGCGTTGCAGCAGCGCACCCGCGAAGCGCGCGAGGCGATTGGCCGGGTTGCCGAAGAAATCACCCCCTCCGCCACCGAACTGCTGCGTGGCATGAGCGACGCGCAGGTGGCGGAAATGCGCGAGGCGTTCCGCGACGACATCAGCGAACGGCAAAAGCAGTATGTCGATACGCCGTTGCCCAAGCAGATTGCCCGCCGCGCCGAGCGCATGGAAAAACGCCTGACGCCGTGGCTGGGTGAACTCAATGCAGCCCAACGCCTACGCGTGCTGACCTGGTCACAGGCGCTGGGCGATCAGAACCGCCAGTGGATCGCCAACCGTGCCCACTGGCAGCAACAGCTGGTGCTGGCAATGGACAAACGCAGCGATGCCAGCTTCGAACCGCGCCTGGCGCAATTGCTGCAGCGCAAAGAGAGCCTGTGGACCCCGGAGTACCGCATCGCCTACCAGAACACCGAGCTGCAAGCACGCAGGTTGCTGGTCGACCTGATGCACTTGAGCACCCCGGAGCAGCGTCAGCTACTGCAGGCGCGACTGAGCAAGGTGCGCACCGATTTCAGCGAGTTGAAGTGCCTGAAGGGCTGAAACCCCAGACGTGCGTGGCGCTGATAGTTTGCGCCCGCAGCGCAGCCCCAGCGGTTACCGCACCTTACGCCGATACGGGAACACATCGATCACCTTCCCGTCGCGAATCGTTGCCTGCAAACCTTTCCAGTAATCCGCGTCATACAACTCGCCATGCAAGCGGCTGAACAAACGCCGCTGGCCCATATCGGCAAACAGAAACGGCGGGAACTCTTCGGGGAACACGTCATGCGGCCCGATCGAGTACCACGGCTCGCCTGACATCTCGTCTTCCGGGTAGCGCGCTGGCGGTATATGGCGGAAGTTCACCTCGGTCAGAAAACAGATTTCGTCATAGTCGTAAAACACCACCCGGCCATGGCGGGTGACGCCGAAGTTTTTCAGCAACATGTCGCCGGGGAAGATGTTCGCCGCCGCCAGTTGCTTGATGGCCAAGCCGTAATCTTCCAGCGCTTCGAGCACCTGGCCTTCACTGGCGTGCTCCAGGTACAGGTTGAGGGGCGTCATGCGCCGCTCGGTCCAGCAGTGGCGGATCAGCACCGTGTCGCCTTCCAGGGCAACCGTGGACGGCGCCACTTCCAGCAGCTCGGCCAGGCATTCTGGTTCAAACTTGCTGCGCGGAAAGCGAAAATCGGCGAACTCCTGGGTATCGGCCATGCGCCCTACCCGATCGACGCTTTTCACCAGGCGGTATTTGTCGATCACCGTGGCACGGTCAACGGTTTTCGACGGTGAAAAGCGGTCCTTGATGATCTTGAACACGGTATTGAAGCCCGGCAACGTGAACACGCTCATGACCATCCCCCGCACCCCAGGCGCCATGATGAAGCGGTCGTCACTGTTGGCCAGGTGGTTGATCAGCGCCCGGTAGAACTCCGACTTGCCATGCTTGTAGAAACCGATCGAGGTGTACAACTCGGCAATGTGCTTGCCGGGCAAGATGCGCTTGAGGAAGTTGACGAACTCCGCCGGCACCGGCACATCGACCATGAAGTAAGAGCGGGTGAAGGAGAAGATGATCGACACCTCCGCCTCGTCGGTGATCAGCGCATCGGCCTCGATGCCATGGCCTTCGCGGTGCAACAAAGGGATCACCAGCGGCCACTGCTCGTCGGGGGTGTACAGGCGGCCGACCAGGTAGGCGCCCTTGTTGCGGTACAACACTGGCGAAAACAGCTCGACCGCCAGGGCCGGGTCCTTGCACACCCAGTCCGGCAGGCATTCGCGCAGTTGTTCTTCCAGCCGCGTCAGGTCGCCCTCAAGGTCACCATAGGGCACATCGAACGGGTAATCGGCGAAGATCGCCCGCAGCAGGCCCTTGAGCCCGTCCTCAAGCTGATAGGTGCGGGTTTGCGCCGCGCGCTCGTGGCTGCGCATGGAAGGCCGGGTGGTGTGGATGAACATGCAGCCGTCGCTGATCTGGTCATGGCTGAACAGGCTGCAGAACAGCGAGTTGTACCAGGTCTCGGACAACTCGTCGTCGAGCCGTGGGTCGATCAGGTGGATGTAGGCGCTCTTGACCAGCGGCCACTGCTCCACATCCAGCAGCACCTCATCGGCAACGCTCTGCCGTAGCCGGCCGTTGGCCTCGGCCACCTTTTCTTCGTAGAGGTTGATACGCGCCGCCGCTGCGCGCTGGATCTCTTGCCAGCGCGCCTGCTCGAAGCGCTCACGGGCGCCGAGGGTGATGCGCCGAAAGTGTTCGCGGTAGTCATCGAAGCCATCGAGGATCATCCGGGCGATTTCGCTGGCAGGCCAGTGCTGGGACATGCAGGGCATCTCGGTGCAGGGTGAGAGATACAGCTTAGCCGGTCCACAGCCCGCCTAGATTCACAGCGCAAGAAAGCACAAGAATCCCACTCCCCCCTGGCGTAAACTCGCGCCCTGCCCAAAACCCGGAGACCGTTGTGACCCCCATTGCCCTAGCCCGCCTGCTGACCCTTGCCGCTGTCTGGGGGGCGAGTTTCCTGTTCATGCGCATCATCGCCCCCGAACTCGGCACCGTGCCGACCGCGTTCTTCCGCGTGTCGATCGCCTGCCTGGGCCTGTTCGCCATCGTCGCCGCCGCGCGGGTACGCTGGGACTTCCAAGGCAAGCTCGGCGCCTGCCTGGTGCTGGGCATGATCAACTCGGGCATCCCGACGACGTTCTACTCCGTGGCCGCGCAAGTACTGCCAGCTGGCTACTCGGCGATTTTCAACGCCACCACACCGCTGATGGGCGTACTGATCGGCGTGCTGTTCTTCCGTGAACCGATGACCCTGCCCAAGCTCTGCGGCATCTTCCTGGGCCTGTTCGGCGTCGGCATTCTCAGCGGCGCTGGCCCCGTCGCCCTGGACCTGGCCTTGCTGCAAGGCGCCCTCGCCTGCCTGGCGGCCACCACCTGTTATGGCTTCGCCGGTTTTCTCGCCCGCCGCTGGGTCAGCGGCCTGGACAGCCGCCTCTCGGCCCTGGGCAGCATGCTCGGCGCTACGCTCCTGCTGAGCCCGCTGTTCGCCTGGAGCGCCCTGGCTCAGCCCCCTGCCAGCTGGGGCGGCTGGCAGGTGTGGCTGTCGCTGCTCGGGTTGGGCCTGCTGTGCACCGCATTCGCCTACATCCTGTACTTCCGCCTGCTCGAAGAAATCGGCCCAGTCAAAGCCAGCACCGTGACCTTCCTGATCCCGGTATTCGGCGTATTGTGGGGAGCATGGTTGCTGGATGAGCCGCTGTCGATGGCGCACCTGTACGGCGGTGTGTTGATTGGCGCGGCCTTGTGGCTGGTGCTGCGGCCGACGCGCCATTGAAGCGGGGCATACGATGAACAGTGCATACAAGAAGGTGTTGTTCCGCCTGGTGCAGGACGCAGACGGTTACCCGCCGGCCTCGGTCGAGGGCCTGTGGGCCAAGGCAGTCGACGGCGGCTACCAAGTCGATGGCATCCCGTTCTATGTCTACGGCATTGCGCCGGGCGACATCATCGACACGCGGGAGGACAGCGGTGAAACCTGGTTCGACAGCTTGCGCATCAGCAGCGGCCGCTCGGTGTTCCGGGTGATCGTCAAGCCACCAGAAACCCTCGACCAGGTGCGCGCAGCCCTGCAAGACTTCGGCTGCAATTGCGAAGCAGAACAGGCGGTGAGGATGCTTGCCGTCGAAGTCCCCTCGCAGCGCGCGCTCGACACCTTGCTCTACTACCTGCTGACCCAGCGCGAAGCCGACCTGCTGGACTTCGAGGAAGGCGTGCTGCGGCACACCATCCCCGAAGAGTTTCGCTAGAGCGCTACGCTTACGCCTCCGCCAACCGCGCAGCCGGCTTGCGGAACACGAACAGCAAGCCCACCACGATCAGCCCCATCCCCAGCAGGCTCAGCGCTGCCAAACGGTTGCCGAAGATCAGGAAGTCCATCACCGCAGTCACCGCAGGCACCAGGTAGAACAGGCTGGTGACATTGACCAGATTGCCCTTGGCGATCAGGCGATACAGCAGCAGGGTGGCCAGCAACGACACCACCAGCCCCATCCACAGCAGTGCACCGACGAAGCCGCCGGTCCACTGCACGTGCAACGGCTGCAAGGGGGCGAACAGCGCGCACAGGGCAAACCCTGCCAGGTACTGCAACGGCAAGGTGCCCATGGGGTTGTCGGTGATGCGTTTCTGCAGGATCGAACCCAAGGTCATGCTGCCCAGCGCCAGCAGCGCGAACAGCATGCCGGCCAGGGACACCCCACCCAGGTTGATGCTTTGATAGACCACCATCACCAGGCCAGCAAGGCCCAGCCCCAGGCCGAACAGCCGGCTCCAGGAACGCTGACGCTCCATCAGTACTACGGTGAGGATCGGTTGCACCCCCATCACCGTGGCCATCACGCCAGGGGTGACATGGGTATTGAGCGCCAACAGATAGAAGATCTGGTAGGCCCCCAGCAACACGCAGCCGGTGCCCAGGGCGCGCAGCACCGCCCCACGACTGCGCGGCCAACGCAGGCCCAACAAGGGGCCGATCATCAACAGGCCCGCAAGGGCCAGCGCCGAGCGCAATAACAGAAAAGCGAACGGGCTGGCGTGCGCCAGGCCCAGCTTGGAGACGATTGCCCCGCTGCTCCACAGCAAGACGAACAGGCTGGTGGTGGCCGCCGAGGCCACGGATGCTTTGGAAATGACAGACATGTATTGCCACCTTTCGGGCGAATGAGCCGAACGGAGGGCGTACGCTTCAGCGAGGGAAGTAGCCGACCGTGTTCAGTAGGTTGCGAGTGCGGTGGGCAGCGGCCAGAAGCCGATCAGCCCAGCACGACCACGCAAAGAGGCGGAGCTACGCCGCCTACAACGCCACTGACAGGTGGTGGGTAGTGACTGATCATGGCCGGCTGCTGGCTTCCACGCACGACCTCGCCCGCGACTGGCGCGAAGGCAAAGCATGAGGTGGAAGGGATGGCTGGCATGAACAGGTCTTCAGGATGAGATCAATGGCCTGGACTATAGCCCGGCGTTTTCTGGCTGGCAACTGGCTAAACCGACCTTTGTAGGCGCGGCCGTTGGTTAATTTTTCACCGCCTTGGCTCGTCTGAATGCGAAACGCCGCACGCATTCACCCGCTCCGAGGACCACTCATGAACGCAAAAGCCTGGCTCTACCGGCCAGCCCAGATCACCTGCCTGCTGCTGGTCAGCGCCTACGCCCACGCGGCCAAGCCAGGTGATGTATTCCAAGACTGCAAAGACTGCCCAGAGATGGTGATACTGCCCGCCGGCAGCTACGTGATGGGCGCACCCGATGACGAAGCCGGCCGCCAGCCCGACGAAGGCCCGCTGCACACCGTGACCTTCGCCAAGCCTTTCGCGATGAGCCGCTATCAAGTCACTGCCGGCGAGCTGGACGCCTACATCAAGGCCACCGGCACCGTCATCAAGAGCGGCGACGACCGCCCCGGGCGCTGGTGCGAAGCCAGCAAGCCCACCTACAAACAAACGGCCCGCCAACCTGCGGTGTGCGTCGACTACGACGAAGTCCAGGCCTACACCGTGTGGCTGGCAAAAAAAACCGGCAAGCCCTACCGCATGGTCAGCGAGGCTGAACGTGAATACGCCGCCCGCGGCGGTTCTACCGGCCCGTTCCCCTTCCCGTTCGACGCGCCGGGCAAGTACGAGATCAGCAAGCACGCCAACACCTACGGCCCCCGTGACGGCTACACCTTCACCGCCCCCGTGGGCAGCTACCCGGCCAATGCCTTCGGCATGTACGACATGCACGGCAACGTCTACGAGTGGGTCGCCGACTGCTACCACGAAAGCTACGAAGGCGCCCCTAGCGACGGCAGCGCCTGGATCCAGGACCCCAAGTGCATCCGCGCGCACATGCGCGGCAACGACTGGGGCGAGCCACCGATCTTCTCGCGCTCGGCCAACCGCAACGACCGCCTCAAGACCACCCGTGGCGACTTCCTCGGCTTTCGCGTAGCCCGCGAACTCTGAACGTTGTGACGCGGTTAACAGCACCTGCGGAAAAACAGTCAATAAGAATCGTTCCGGTTTTTCACAGGTGCTGCGTCACATACAGCACATAGAAAAAACCCCTCTGCCAACGAGAACGCAACAGATGTCCATGCCATTGCCCAGTGCGCTCAACCCGCTTGCCAAAGCCTTATTGATTCGTCATTCCCTTCGCCCCCAGCGTGCGCTGTCACGCATTGGCCTGGGCCTGGCGCTGTCCTCTGCGCTGGTTGCACAGGTGCAGGCACAGGAATGGACCCTGGATATTCCCGCGCAGTCGATGAACTCGGCGCTGCAGGCGCTGGCCAAGCAGACGGATACTCAACTGCTGTACAGCCCACAAGATATCAGCGGGCTGCGTTCTTCGGCACTGAAGGGGCGCCATGACCTGGCGTCATCGCTGCGCATCCTGTTGCAAGGGACGGGGTTGAGGTACCAGATCGATGGCAACTCGGCGACGGTGACCGCGAGTTCGGCCGCAAAGGAAGGCCAGGTCGAGCTTTCGGCGACCAACGTCAATAGCGTGGGCCTCGGCGCTACTACCGAAGGCACCGGTTCGTACACCACAGGTATCACCAGTACAGCCACGAAGATGAACCTGTCGCTTCGTGAAACGCCTCAATCGGTCACCGTGATGACGCGTCAACGCATGGATGATCAACACCTCAGCGCCATCACCGATGTGCTCAAAGAGACCCCAGGGATCACCATGTCCCAGGATGGCGGGGAGCGCTTCAACATCTACGCCCGCGGGAGTGCCATCGATACCTACCAGTTCGACGGCGTCAATACCAGCCAGGAAAACCAGACGCGCAACATGCCCAGTACGCTACTGGACATGGCCCTGTATGACCGGGTCGAGATCGTCCGTGGCGCCACGGGCCTGATGACCGGTGCCGGCGAGCCTGGCGGCGTGATCAACCTGATCCGCAAGAAGCCGACCCGCGAGTTCAAATCCTATGTCAAGGGCAGTGTTGGATCCTGGGATAACTACCGCAGCGAAGTCGATGTCTCCGGCCCACTGACAGAAACAGGTAACGTCCGAGGGCGCATGGTTGCGGCCAAGCAAGACAACCACACGTTCATGGACTGGTATGACCAGAAGCGGGAAATCCTCTACGGTGTCGTCGAAGCCGACCTGACCGACACGACCCTCGTGCGTTTTGGTGTCGACTACCAGAAGTACAAATCGACGGGCGCGCCGGGTGTCCCGCTGCTGTTCACCAATGGCAAGCAAACCGATTTCTCGCGATCCACCAGCTCCGGCGCTCGGTGGATGTACGATGATTTCGAGACCATGAACTACACGGCGACCTTGGAGCAGCAGTTGGTCAACGACTGGAAGCTCAGGGTGGTGGCCAATTACATGGACGTCGATCGCGATGCTGACCTGGGCTGGTACCGCAGCACGTCCGGGGTCACGTACTTGAACGAGGAAACCGGCGCTGCAAGCGCCGAACGGGCAAAGATTTCCGCCGATCAAACCCAGAAGGGCTTGGACGTCAACCTCGCCGGCACTTACGAGCTGTTCGGCCGTTCCCACGACTTGGTCGTGGGGTACAACTATTCCGAATATGAAAACGACCACCACTCGCAGACCGGTGGTATCGCCACGTTCAATTTCTACACCTGGGATAACTACCTGGCCCGCGATGGCTACCGGCCCTCTCTGATTTTCAACATCAAGACACGACAAAGCGGTTACTTCGTGGCCAACCGTTTCAACATTACCGATGACCTGCACCTGCTGCTGGGTGCACGGGTTTCGCAATACACTTACGACTCCGACCTGACCTCGCTGATTGCCAACACCAACACGGTCAGCAAGATGCGTGAAACCGGCCAGGTTACCCCCTATGCCGGTCTGGTCTACGACCTGACCCCTGAACAGTCTGTCTATGTCAGCTATACCGACATCTTCAAGCCGCAGACGTCGATGGACAAAGACGGCAAGGTACTCGAGCCTGTGGTCGGCAAGAACTACGAATTGGGGTGGAAAGGCGAATTCTTCGATGGCCGCCTGAATACCAGCGCCGCCGTGTTCATGGTAGAGCGGGACAACTTCGCTGAAATTGATCCGGGCCAACTCACACCAACCAATGGCCAGGCGTACCGTGCCGTAGACGGCGCGAAAACCAAGGGCTTTGAGTTTGAAATCGCGGGTGAGATCGCGCCTGGCTGGAATGTACAAACCGGCTACAGCCATGCCCGTACCGAGAACGCCGACGGCGACCGTCTGACGACCCAATTGCCCATGGACACGTTCCGCCTGTGGAGCACTTATCGCTTCCAGGGCAACTGGGACAAGCTGACCGTAGGCGGTGGCGTCAACTGGGATTCCAGCAAAGCGTTGACGTTCACCAACTTCAACAATGCCAAGGTCAAGGATGACGACTATGCCGTGGCCAGCCTGATGGCGCGTTACCAGGTCACCGACCACTTGGCGGCAACGCTGAATGTGAACAACCTGTTCGACGAAAAGTACTACTCCGGCATGGCCGGCAGTTATGGCCACTATGGTGCTCCGCGTAATGCCACGCTCGACCTGCGCTACGACTTCTGATGGCGTTCATCTAGCCAGGCGGGTCTAGCCGGCCACGGTCCACACGACAGGCCTGTTGAAAACGGCGCTTCCCTAACCGGAGCGCCGTTTTTTCATGCCCAGCTTTTGCAAAGGCGAGCGCCATTTACGCCTGCATACAAAAAGGGGCTATCCCGTACGGATAGCCCCTCTTGGTACTTCTACAAGGCCGTTGCTACGCGACCGTATCCACCTCCCTCAACTTCGCCACCAGGCTCTCGATCACCTCTGCATGCTTGAGGATGTCATAGTGGCCAGCTAAGACAGCGTTGCTTTCAGCATAGGCATGGGTCCAGGCAGGGCTCACGCTGCCGCCTGCCCACCAGCACGATGCCAATGCCTGGGTGGCCGGAAGCGGCTCGACCCCTTGCGACAACACCTTCAGCCGCATGGCAACGATGAATGTATGAGCCAATTCAGCGCTGCCGACTTCGGCAAACGCTGACTGCCCACCCTGCATCGCGCAGACCTCGTCGATCACCTGCTCCAGCATTGCAGTTGCAGTACCGGCTGGCACTGAGCCAATAGCCAGTTGTTCCTTGGGTACGCCCAACACGACACCCAGGAAGCCGCGTAGGTCATCGCTCCAGTCACCTGGCACGTCACTTGGTTCGGCCCCCGGCATGAAGCTGTCGACCAGCCCGAGCAACGATACCTGCTGGCCCTGGCTTTCCAGTTCCTGGGCCACCAGCACGGCCAGCGTCCCCCCCAACGACCAACCCAGCAGGCGGTAAGGCCCTTCGGGCTGCTTCTGGCGGATGTACTGGGCGTAATCGATGGCCATCGACTGAAGCGAATCGTCCACCCAGTCACGGTCGAGCAGCATTCGGCATTGCACACCGTATACGCTGCAGCGCCCCTCCAGGCGTCGGGCCAGTGGTTCATAATCGAACACCGTACCAAAGCCCGCGTGCAGGCAGAACAGGGGGGCCACATCGGGCACCCGGCTGTTGAGCAGCAACAAAGGATCGAGGCTTTCATCAGCGGCGGCATAGCCACTGAGTTCACCGATGGTCGGTTTAGCCATGACGTCCCGCAGTTTCAGCTCTATCGGAATATCATCGCTGGCGCGGACCTTCGACAACATCTTGAGCACCCGCAGCGAGTCACCGCCAAGCTCGAAGAAGTTGTCGTCCACACCCACACTTTGCACGCCCAGCACCTCTTGCCAGATGTTCACCAAGGCCTGCTCCACGGCATTGCGCGGTGCAATCCGCTGCCGCTGTGCTGCAAACTCAGGGGCAGGCAATGCATTGCGATCGATTTTGCCATTAGGTGTGAGCGGCAGCGTCGGCAACAGCACCAACTGCGCAGGCACCATGTAGTCAGGCAGCTCGGCACGAAGCGCCTCACGCAGCTGCGTCGCATCGGTTGCGGCCGTACCGGTGACCACATACCCGACCAGCTGTTTGCCGGCAGCGCCCTCACGCGCCACGACTACGGCATCCCTGACATCGGCCAGGTTACGCAAGCGCGCTTCGATCTCGCCCGGTTCGATACGGAAGCCGCGCACCTTCAACTGGCTGTCCAGTCGCCCAATGAAATCGATCACCCCGTCGGCACGGCGGCGCACGCGGTCCCCCGTCCGATACAGGCGCGAACCTTCGGCGAAGGGGTCGGCCACGAAACGCTCGGCCGTCAGGGCACTGCGCTGGTGGTAACCCCGCGCCACACCCTCGCCTCCGATGTACAGCTCACCCGCGACACCCTCGGGCAGCGGGTTGAGGTCATCATCGAGTACATGCAACGTGCGCTGGCCGACCCGATCACCGATCGGCGCATACACCGCCTCGCAACGCTGCTGTGCCGATACCTTCCACAGCATCGGCGTCACTACCGTTTCTGTAGGCCCATAACCATTGGTCAAGTACTGAGGTTGCAAGGTGCGCTTGACCAATTCGAACAAGGCATCGGGTACCGCATCCCCGCCGAAGCAATAGATGCGTACCGCAGGTGGCGCCTCTGGCTGACTCTCGGCGAACTCGGCCAACTGCTGCAGGTAGGCTGGCGGGAAGCACGCAATATCGATGCTTTGTGCCTGCAGCACCTGCCAGGTTTCTTCCGCGGTCCACAAGCGGTTCTCGCGAACCACCAGGCAACCACCGGAGGACAGGGTGGAAAGCCACCGCTCCTGGGCTCCGTCGAAGGCAAACGACATGAACAGCAACTCGCGCGTGGCCTCGTCCATCTCATACAACTGGGCGATGGCCTGGCAGTGCATGCGGATTTGCCCATGGCTTACCGCCACACCTTTCGGCTTGCCGGTAGAGCCAGAGGTGTAGATCAGGTAAGCGAGGTTGTCTTCCTGTACCTGAAGCTGAGGTGCAGTCGACGGCCGCCGCGACAGCGACAACTGGTCCAGTGCCACCACGTGTTGTACGTCACCCACACGCTCACGCAGGCTGCTGCTGGTCAGCAGCAGGTGCATGTGCGAATCCTCCACGATCCACTGCAAACGTTCCTGCGGGTAGTCAATGTCCAGTGGTACATAGGCCGCGCCGGTTTTCATCACTGCCAGGAAGGCTACGATCGTCTCGACCGAACGCTCCAGCGCAACCCCCACCGTCGCTTCTGGCTGCGCGCCCAGGTCGATCAAATGGTGCGCAAGGCGGTTGGCGCGTTCGTCCAGTTGCGCATACGTCAGTTGCTGCCCAGCACAGATGACAGCCACGGCTTGCGGCCTGGCTACCGCGTGTTGGGCAATGCGCTCAGCCAGCAACGGCAGGCCCTGTTGCTTAGGTTGCAGTTGGTTGCGCTCGCGTGCCTTGAGCGACTGCATCGGCGTGAGCATGTCCAGGCTGCCTATCGCTGCGTTCGGGTTATCCAGTATCCCGGTGAGCAAGCGCTCAAAGCTGCCGCGGATCATGTCCGTTGCCGCATGAGTCAAGCGGTTTCGCAGGTACAGGAACTCGACGGACAAGGTCTCGCCCAGGTGCACGGCGAGGTCCATGGCATAGTTGGTCACGTCACGGCTACTGACTTCACCGAACCGCAGCGTGCCAGCCCCTTCCTCGCGCAGACGCTCATCGACTGGATAGTTCTCGAAGACCACGATGCTGTCGAACAGCGGTTGCCCCGCGCGCCCTGCCCAACGCTGGACGTCAGACAAGGCAGCATGTTCATGGTCTCGCAGTTCCAGGTTGTAGGCCTGAAGCTGACGTACCCACTCAGCGACAACGTGATGAGGTTGTGCTGACTGCACCACTGGCAAGGTATTGATGAACAGCCCGAGCATCTCATCGGCGCCGGCCAAACCTGCTGGCCGCCCAGCTACCGTGGCCCCGAAGCACACCGTAGATTGCCCGGTATAGCGCTGCAAGAGCAACAGCCAAGTGGCCTGAATCAAGGTGTTCGGGGTGACGCGCAGACGCTGTGCCTGTTCGCGTAAACGCGAAGTCTGCTGGCGGTCCCATTTCAGATACAGGGCATCATGGCCAACCTGCTTGGCATCAGGCTGTGGCGCTATGCTGCCCGCCAGCAGCGTCGGGCTTTCCAGCCCTTGCAACTTACTGCTCCAGAACGTCTCGAGCGCGCTTTGCGGCTGCTCGCCCAGCCAACGGATGTAGTCAGCGAAGCGGCCGAGCGGCGCCTTGGCAGCATGACCGTGGTAATGCTGCAGCACCTCGCCCAGCAGGCGTGAGTTGCTCCAGCCATCCATCAGGATGTGATGACGTGTCCAGATCAGGTGCAAGCGTGCGTCTTCGAGCTTGACCAATGTCAACCTCATCAGCGGTGCAGCCATCAGGTCAAAGCCTTCTGCCGCCTCCCTTGCAGCCAGGTCTTGCAATGCCTGGGCGGTATCATCACGGCCGCGCCAGTCAAGCACTTGCACAGGCAGGGTGGCGTGGCGATGGACCACTTGCAGCGGCTGGTCTGCTTTGGCAGACAACCAGAAGCCGGTACGCAGGATGTCATGGCGCGCAATCACATGGTTCCAGGCCGCGATGAAACGCTCGACTTCAAGGCCTTCGACTTCTACTGCGGTCTGGTTGATGTAGAGCGCGGCTTCCGAGCCCTGCAGCGTGTGGAAGAGCATGCCCTGCTGCATCGGGGATAGCGGGTAGAGATCGGCAATGTCCGCAGCTGCAACCGGCAAGCTGTCCAGCTGAGCCTGGGTAAGGCCCGCCAATGGGAAGTCCGAGGGTGTGACACCTCGATGGGACGGTTCGCAGCAGTGGGCCACCAACGCTCTCAACTCATCGGCATACGCGTCCGCCAGCTGCTTGAGTGTCGCCTCGTCGAACCGCTCGCGGCTGAAACTCCAGCTCACCTTCAATTCGCCGCCATACACCTGGCTGTTCACTGTCAGCAAGCTGGGCAATGGCGCGTCTGCGTCCTGGTTAGCACCCGCGTACTCCTTGGCAGGCACGAACAGGCCCGACTCGCCGTCAAAGCTACCGTCGAACTGCCCCAGGTAGTTGAACACGATTTCCCCCTGGGGCAGCGCCGCGAGCACATCACGCGCGTTGTCCCCGCCCAGGTATCGCAGCAGACCATACCCGACCCCTTTATTGGGTACTGCGCGCAATTGCTCCTTGATGGCCTTGATCGAGTCGGACAGGCCAGCGTGAGGGCGCAAGGTGATCGGATACATGCTGGTAAACCAGCCTACCGTGCGGCTCAGGTCGATGCCATCGAACAGGTCTTCCCGACCATGGCCTTCCAGGCGCACCAACACGTCCGGGCGCCCCGTCCAACGGCCCACTACCCTGGCCAGCGCAGTCAGCAGCAAGTCGTTGATCTGTGTGCGATAGGCCACCGGGGCTTGCTGAAGCAGTTGCCGCGTGGTCTCGCGGTCCAATTTGGTGCTGACCGACGCCGCATGTTTGAGCAGGTTTTCGCCTTGCGGGTGGTCACACGGCAGCGCGTCATTGGCGCCCTGCAGTTGTGTTTGCCAGAAGCCCAGCTCGGCCTGCAACTCAGGGCTGGTGGCATGACGCTGTACATGCTCCGCCCAGACTTTGAACGCGCAGGTCTTGGCCGGCAAGCGCAGCGCATTACCGGCCCGCAGTGCTTGGTATGCCTGTTGCAAATCCTCCAACAGCACCCGCCACGACACACCATCCACAACCAGGTGGTGGATCACCAGCAGCACGCGTTGGCTGCCATCGGCGAGGTTAGCCAGCACCGCCCGCACCAGCGGGCCCTGCTCCAGGCTCAAGCTGCGCTGGGCTTCTTCGACAAGAGGCTGAAGGTCGTCTGCATTGACCGCTGAGCGCGTCCACAGTTGATGGGGTAGCGCTTCGCGGAACTCGGCTTGCCAGGCGCCCCCCTTCGACTCGAAGCGCAAGCGCAGTACATCATGGTGCTCGACCAGTGCGAGCAAAGCTGCGTCCAGCGTATCCGAGTCCAGTCGTTCACTCGGTGTCAGCAGTACCGACTGGTTCCAGTGGTGTCGTTGAGGAATATCCGCCTCGAAGAACCAGTGCTGAATCGGTATCAGCGGCGTGACGCCGGTTACCGGCCCTTGATCGATGACAGCACTCGCCGCGCGGCGGGCCACGGCTGCCAGGCCTTGAACTGTTTGAGCCTGGAACAATTCCTTGGGCGTGAACTGGATGTTTTGCAGGCGTGCGCGACTGACCACCTGCAGCGACACGATAGAGTCGCCCCCCAACTCGAAGAAGTTGTCACTCAAGCCGACGCGTTCCAACCTGAGTACATCTGCCCAGATCGCCGCGATCTGCTGCTCCATTTCGGTCTGGGGTTCGATGTATTCGCCTTGCAGCAAACTGGCATCCGGTTGCGGCAGGGCCTTGCGGTCCAGCTTGCCGTTCGGTGTTACCGGCAGCGT
>NZ_JABWRW010000021.1:0-108790 GCF_014269095.1 Pseudomonas sp. SWRI50
CCTGATGAATGGCCTCAATGTAAACGGCACGCTGCGAGCTCACCACGATGTTGGCCAGAAGCAAAAAGCTTCCTCGAATAGGCCTGATACATAGATGCAACCGGGTTCCTAAGTTCAAAAGCAGCTAGACAGTGTGGGCGAGTCCATACATAGGAGCAGCACAAGGCTGCTCCTACCGGAAATGCAGGTTTATTGGATCCTGTTTCACCCTGAAAACCTTTTAATTCACCGTCTATTCCATTTTCCCTTCCCTTCGGCCGTAATGGGCTTGCCAGTGGCGAAAGGCTGCAATTAGCATCCGATCATGTCATTTTCGTTTGCAACCGCCTGAAAACCGTCTATTCGACGTTTTCCATCGCATAAACACACTGCACCGAGTTTGCAGGACCGATATAATGCGGCCCTTTGCCGTCGTTTCGTCGACGCGTTTGCCCACCAGGGCCGCCGTTTCCGTGGAAGAACCTATGAAAAGCGCAGAAATCCGTGAAGCCTTCCTTCGCTTCTTCGAAGAGCAGGGACACACCCGAGTTGCCTCCAGCTCCCTGATCCCGGGCAATGACCCGACCCTGCTGTTTACCAACGCCGGCATGAACCAGTTCAAGGACTGCTTCCTCGGCCAGGAAAAGCGCGCCTACACCCGCGCCGTCAGCAGCCAGAAATGCGTACGCGCCGGTGGCAAGCACAACGACCTGGAAAACGTCGGCTACACCGCGCGTCACCATACGTTCTTCGAGATGCTGGGCAACTTCAGCTTCGGCGACTATTTCAAGCGCGACGCGATCACCTACGCCTGGACCTTCCTGACCTCGGACAAGTGGCTGAACCTGCCGAAGGAAAAGCTCTGGGTCACCGTCTACGCCACCGATGACGAAGCGTACGACATCTGGACCAAGGAAATCGGCGTGCCGGCCGAGCGCATGGTGCGCATCGGTGACAACAAAGGCGCCCCGTACGCGTCCGACAACTTCTGGACCATGGGCGATACCGGCCCGTGCGGCCCTTGCACCGAGATCTTCTACGACCACGGCGCCGACATCTGGGGCGGCCCACCCGGCTCGCCGGAAGAAGACGGCGACCGCTACATCGAGATCTGGAACAACGTCTTCATGCAGTTCAACCGCACCGCCGATGGCGTCCTGCACCCGCTGCCTGCCCCCTCGGTAGACACCGGCATGGGCCTGGAGCGTGTCAGTGCGGTACTGCAGCATGTTCACTCGAACTACGAGATCGACCTGTTCCAGAACCTGCTCAGCGCCGCGGCCAAGGCCATCGGTTGCAGCAATGACAGCCAGGCGTCGCTGAAAGTGGTCGCCGACCATATCCGTTCGTGCGGCTTCCTGATCGCAGACGGCGTGCTGCCGTCCAACGAAGGCCGTGGCTACGTGCTGCGCCGCATCATTCGCCGCGCTTGCCGCCACGGCAACAAGCTGGGCGCCAAGGGCAGCTTCTTCTACCAGATCGTTGCCGCACTGGTGGCCGAGATGGGCGAAGCCTTCCCAGAGCTGAAGAGCCAGCAGGCGCATATCGAGCGCGTGCTCAAGGCTGAAGAAGAGCAATTCGCCAAGACCCTGGAGCAAGGCCTGCGCATCCTCGAGCAGGACCTGGCGCAACTGCAGGGTGACGTGGTGCCGGGTGACGTGGTGTTCAAACTGTACGACACCTACGGCTTCCCCATGGACCTGACCGCCGACATCGCTCGCGAGCGCGAGCTGACCATCGACGAAGCCGGTTTCGAGCGTGAAATGGACGCTCAGCGTGAGCGTGCGCGCTCTGCCAGCGCCTTCGGCATGGACTACAACAGCCTGGTCAAGGTCGACACCGCCACGGACTTCCTGGGCTACACCACCACCGAAGGCCAGGCCAAGGTCATTGCCCTGTACAAGGACGGCCAGGCCGTCGAGCAGTTGGGCGAAGGCGAGCAGGGCGTGGTGATCCTCGACCGCACGCCGTTCTACGCCGAATCCGGCGGCCAGGTGGGTGACAGCGGCTTCCTGCAGGCCGGCGCCGTGCGCTTTGACGTGCGCGATACCACCAAGACCGGCGGTGCCTTCCTGCACCACGGTGTGGTTGCCAGCGGTGCATTGAGCGTGGGTGCCGAGGTCGAGGCCAAGGTCGACGCCGACGTGCAGCACGCCACCTCGCTGAACCACTCCGCCACTCACCTGCTGCACGAAGCGCTGCGCCAGGTGCTGGGCGATCACGTACAGCAGAAGGGCTCGCTGGTCGACAGCCAGCGCCTGCGTTTCGACTTCAGCCACTTCGAGGCGGTCAAGCCAGAGCAGATCAAGGCGCTGGAAGACATCGTCAACCGTGAAGTGCGCCGCAACACCGAGGTGCTGACCGAGGTGACCGACATCGAGACCGCCAAGCGCAAAGGCGCCATGGCCTTGTTCGGCGAGAAGTACGGCGATACCGTGCGCGTGCTGAGCATGGGTGGCGACTTCTCGGTGGAGCTGTGCGGGGGTATCCATGCCAAGCGCACCGGCGATATCAGCCTGTTCAAGATCATCAGCGAAGGCGGCGTGGCCTCTGGGGTACGTCGTATCGAAGCGGTTACCGGCGCGGCTGCGCTGGCCTACCTGAATGCTGCCGAAGAGCAGGTGAAGGAAGCCGCGCAACTGGTCAAGGGTAACCGTGACAACCTGATCGACAAGCTGTCGGCGGTGCTCGAGCGCAACCGTCAGCTGGAGAAGCAGCTGGAACAGCTGCAGGCCAAGGCCGCCAGCGCCGCCGGGGATGATCTCTCCAACGCGGCCGTTGAGGTCAAGGGTGCCAAGGTGCTTGCCGCTCGCCTGGATGGGCAAGATGGCAAGGCCTTGCTGGCCCTGGTCGATCAGCTGAAGAACAAGCTCGGCCACGCAGTGATCCTGCTGGGCAGTGAGCATGAGGGCAAGGTCGTGCTGGTGGCCGGCGTGACCAAGGACCTCTCCAGCCAACTCAAGGCTGGCGATCTGATGAAACAAGCCGCTGCGGCAGTGGGTGGCAAGGGCGGTGGCCGTCCGGACATGGCCCAGGGTGGCGGCGTCGACGTCGCTGCGCTGGACCAGGCCCTGGCGCTGGCCGTGCCGTTCGCAGAGCAGGGACTTTGAGATGAGGGGGCCGGCGGTCTAGTCGCCGGCTCCTTCATGTTGGATTGTTTTTTGGGGCCCTGTATGGGCTGAGGCACCATTGAAATGGCGTTGATCGTACAGAAATTTGGCGGCACCTCTGTCGGTTCCATCGAGCGGATCGAGCAGGTAGCCGAAAAGGTCAAGAAACACCGTGAGGCGGGCGACGACCTGGTGGTCGTGCTGTCGGCCATGAGCGGTGAAACCAATCGCCTGATCGATCTGGCCAAGCAGATCACCGATCAGCCGGTTCCGCGTGAACTGGATGTGATCGTGTCGACCGGTGAGCAGGTCACCATTGCCCTGCTGACCATGGCCTTGATCAAGCGTGGTGTGCCAGCGGTGTCCTACACCGGTAACCAGGTGCGCATTCTGACCGACAGCTCGCACAACAAAGCCCGCATCCTGCAGATCGACGACCAGAAGATTCGCGCCGACCTCAAGGAAGGGCGTGTGGTCGTGGTTGCAGGTTTCCAGGGGGTCGACGAGCACGGCAGCATCACCACCCTTGGCCGTGGCGGCTCCGACACCACCGGCGTCGCCCTGGCGGCGGCGCTCAAGGCTGACGAGTGCCAGATCTACACCGACGTGGATGGCGTCTACACCACTGACCCGCGCGTGGTGCCGCAGGCACAGCGCCTGGAGAAGATCACCTTCGAAGAGATGCTGGAAATGGCCAGCCTCGGCTCCAAGGTGCTGCAGATCCGTTCGGTGGAGTTCGCCGGCAAGTACAACGTCCCGCTGCGCGTGCTGCACAGCTTCAAGGAGGGTCCGGGTACCCTCATTACCATTGATGAAGAGGAATCCATGGAACAGCCGATCATTTCCGGTATCGCCTTCAACCGTGATGAAGCCAAGCTGACCATTCGCGGCGTGCCGGACACCCCGGGCGTGGCCTTCAAGATCCTCGGCCCGATCAGCGCCTCGAACATCGAGGTCGACATGATCGTGCAGAACGTGGCGCACGATAACACCACCGACTTCACCTTCACCGTACACCGCAACGAGTACGAGAAGGCGCAGAACGTGCTGGAGAACACCGCCCGTGAAATCGGTGCCCGCGAAGTGATCGGCGACACCAAGATCGCCAAGGTCTCGATCGTTGGCGTTGGCATG
This sequence comes from Pseudomonas sp. SWRI50, assembly GCF_014269095.1. Lineage (NCBI taxonomy): Bacteria > Pseudomonadati > Pseudomonadota > Gammaproteobacteria > Pseudomonadales > Pseudomonadaceae > Pseudomonas > Pseudomonas sp. SWRI50. The sequence goes on from NZ_JABWRW010000021.1 coordinate 4,224, forward strand.
CGCTCCCACGCAGGCGTTGCCAGCCGCATGTTCGAAGCCCTGGCCAAGGAGAGCATCAACATCCAGATGATCTCCACCTCCGAGATCAAGGTTTCGGTCGTGATCGAAGAGAAGTACCTGGAGCTGGCCGTACGCGCGCTGCACACCGCGTTCGAACTGGACGCTCCTGCCCGACAGGGCGAGTAAGGCGCTGCCTGGAAGGGCGCGGCTTGCCGCGCCCTTCGCGTTTCTGCTCGCCACGCACGCTGCTGCGGGGTGGGCAACCAGGGCTGGGTCGTCGTCCGCGACCAGGCCCCCGATACCAAAGACTGTTATCCCTGAATGTTTTGCGTAAGGAGAAAGCTATGTTGATTCTGACTCGCCGGTGCGCCGAGAGCCTGATCATTGGAGACGGCGAGATCACCGTGACGGTGCTTGGCGTCAAAGGCAACCAGGTGCGTATTGGCGTCAGCGCCCCGAAAGAAGTGGCTGTGCACCGCGAGGAAATCTACCTGCGGATCAAGAAAGAGAAGGACGAGGAGCCAAGCCTTTAATTCTTTTGAAGTTTTTTTCAAAAAAAGGGTTGCAAAGGTGAAAGAGGTTCTTTAATATTCGCCTCGTGTTGCGGTGAGGTGGCCGAGTGGCCGAAGGCGCTCCCCTGCTAAGGGAGTATACCTCATAAGGGTATCGGGGGTTCGAATCCCCCCTTCACCGCCATTATTCGCTTAGGCCGCTGTAAACAGTAAGAACGCTAAGTAGTTGAAATTAAACGAAAAAAGTTCTTGCAAAAATGTTTCAGCGACCTATAATGCGCGGCAAGACACGGACTCATAGCTCAGCTGGATAGAGTACTCGGCTACGAACCGAGCGGTCGCAGGTTCGAATCCTGCTGAGTCCGCCACTTTTGAAGTGGCTTTGCTTACAAGGCTACTTCAAACAACCAGTGGTAATCTGGTCTAAAACTACCAACCACGGACTCATAGCTCAGCTGGATAGAGTACTCGGCTACGAACCGAGCGGTCGCAGGTTCGAATCCTGCTGAGTCCGCCACTTTTGAAGTGGCTCTGCTTGCAAAGACGCTTCAACAAGCCAGTGGTAATCTGGCCTAAAAATACCGACCACGGACTCATAGCTCAGCTGGATAGAGTACTCGGCTACGAACCGAGCGGTCGCAGGTTCGAATCCTGCTGAGTCCGCCATACAATCAAAAAGCCCGCTCAAATGAGCGGGCTTTTTGTTTTCTCCCGTTCACTGTTTCTCAGTGATGCCCGCTAGACTGCACATAAACCGGCCCGATAATCTTTTGCGCGGCATTTGTGTTTTTTCTTTTGCTCCCGCCGTCGCACACATAGCTTCGAGCGTTGTCCTAGCTTTATCTCGCAAACGATTGTTCTGGCCAAAAATTTAAGCGATCTGACAGCTTAGGCAGTGTATGATTGCGCCCGTCAGCCCCGCCGGGGCTTGTGGAATACCACCATGGACTTACCCAGTAGTTACTCCTTAACAAGATTCATACAGAAAGATCTGACCGATTGATTCCCCCGGCGTGCTCCGCTGCTGGGAGTGGAGTTCGCCTATGACTGAAGTAGAAGTAAAGAAAGCGCAAGAGAGCCTGCAGGATCGCCTGGCTCAGGTGGTCGAACTGCTGCAGCGCCAGCGCGTGGTCGAAGACCTCACCCACCGCCAGGAGGGTGCTCATCACGACCTGGTCGAAAACCTCGTCCACCGCCAGAACCTCGTTGAGCTGCAGCGCAAGCTCGATGACCTGCACCCCGCCGACGTCGCCTACATCCTCGAAGCATTGCCCCTGGAAGACCGCCTGACGGTCTGGCAGCTGGTGCGCTCGGACCGCGACGGCGACATCCTGCTTGAAGTATCCGATTCGGTTCGCCAATCGCTGATCGCCGACATGGACGATCACGAACTGCTCGCCGCTGCCAAGGAAATGGACGCCGACGAACTGGCCGACCTGGCGCCCGAGCTACCGCGCGACGTCGTTCACGAGTTGATGGAAACCCTCGATGCCCAGCAACGCGAGCGCGTGCGTTCGGCGCTGAGCTACGACGAGGAGCAGGTCGGTGCGTTGATGGACTTCGAGATGGTCACCATCCGCGAAGACGTCAGCCTCGAAGTCGTATTGCGTTACCTGCGCCGCCTGAAAGAGCTGCCGAACCACACCGACAAACTGTTCGTGGTCGACTATGACGGCATTCTCAAGGGCGTGCTGCCCATCAAGCGCCTGCTGGTCAACGACCCGGACAAGAAGGTGGCAGAGGTCATGGCGACCGACCCTGTGTCCTTCCACCCCGAGGAAGATGCCTACGACGCGGCTCAAGCCTTTGAACGTTATGACCTCGTATCCGCCCCGGTGGTGGACAAGAGCGATCGCCTGATCGGCCGTCTGACCATTGACGAAATGGTCGACCTGATTCGTGAAGAGAGCGAGAGCGAAGTGCTCAACATGGCCGGCCTGCGCGAAGAAGAAGACATCTTCGCCTCGGTCTGGCGTTCGCTGCGCAACCGCTGGGCGTGGCTGGCCATCAACCTGATTACTGCATTCCTGGCTTCACGGGTGATCGGCCTGTTCGAGGGGTCGATCGAGAAGCTGGTGGCGCTGGCCGCCTTGATGCCGATCGTGGCGGGCATCGGTGGTAACTCCGGCAACCAGACCATCACCATGATCGTGCGTGCGATGGCGCTGGACCAGGTGTCGCCAGGCAATACCAGCCGCCTGATGCGCAAGGAGCTAGCAGTTTCGTTGCTCAACGGCTTGATCTGGGGTGGCGTGATCGGTGCGGTGGCGTTCTGGCTGTATGGCAGTTGGTCATTGGGCCTGGTGATGACCGCGGCAATGACCTTGAACCTGCTGTTGGCAGCGTTGATGGGGGTGTTGATCCCGATGACCCTGACACGCCTGGGGCGCGATCCGGCGATGGGCTCCAGCGTGATGATCACGGCAGTGACCGACAGCGGCGGGTTCTTTATCTTCCTGGGCTTGGCGACGCTGTTCCTGCTCTGATTATTGGGGGCCAGCCTATGGCCTGTAGCAGCAGCCTTGTGCTGCGAAGAGGGCCGCTGTAGCAGCCAACATTCATGGCGTTGTCACTGGCCTCTTCGCAGTGCAAGGCTGCTCCTACACACGATTGCTAATGATGTGACGAACAATAAAAAAGCCAGCTTACGCTGGCTTTTTTGTGTTCGCTAGCAACCTTCAGGAAGCGTCGGCGGCCATTTCTACATCGTGAGCGATGAGGGCGACCAGGGCGTTCTGCTGGCGGTGGGACAGTTGGCGGAAGCGTTGCAGCAACTCGCGCTCATGCAGGGACAGTTCAGGGCTGTCCAGGCGCATGCTCAGCTCGTCACCCAACGCGCCTTCCTGGATAAGGCTCTGTTCCAGGCGCGCGATGATCTCGGAGTTCATGCTGCGGTGATGGTTGCGCGCTACCTCGGCAATGCGCTCACGCATCCCATCTGGCAGGCGGACGACAAACTTGTCAGCAGTGCGGCTGGAGTAAATAGCCTGTTTCATTGGGCGCATATAAATTGACCGGATTTACTGGTTCAGGGGACGCGGTTCTCAAATTGGCCGCACGGGGTGGAAATACGACCGTGGCGACAACAAAATGTTCAACCCTCGTGGAAAATTGGATGCTCATCTTGCCTCATGGTCGCCGTTTCCTTGGCGTCAATTCTGTGACAAATAGTGAGCCCGGTAAAGGCTTTATGCCAGTACCAATTATCAGAAATGAGCACTGGTTTGAAAAGTTTTACATGCTCCGACTTGTCCCGCCGTCAGTCTTCTGCCGTCAAAAACTGGTAAAACGCAGCAAAAGGCCAAGAAAACTCCTAGAATGCGCGGGTTTCCTTCCATAGAGCATAGTGGCTATGCAACATGACGCAAGCGCACGGCGATCAGCGACAGGCCGCCTGATATTTCTGATAGGACCGTCGGGTTCAGGGAAAGATTCCCTGATCGATGCCGCGCGCGAGCAACTCACTGCTGCCGGGGTAAAAATTGCTCGCCGCATCATCACGCGTTCGGCCGAAGCCAAGGGTGAAGCAGCCCAAGGCGTCACTGCCCAACAGTTCGAAGCGATGCGTGCGCAGGGTGGATTTGCCATGCATTGGCAAGCCAATGGCCTGAGCTACGGGATCCCGCAGCACGTTGATCAATGGCTGGAAGCGGGCAGCGCGGTGCTGGTGAATGGCTCCCGCGCCTATCTGGCTGAAGCGCAGCGGCGCTACCCGGATCTTCTGGCAGTGCTCATCGACGTGAAGCCCCAGGTATTGCGCCAGCGCTTGCTGGCCAGAGGCAGAGAAACCCCGGACGAGATCGAACAGCGGTTGGCGCGTAATGCGGGGCTGCAAGCCTTCAATGACCCTGCGGTGCATGTGCTGGACAATTCCACTACGCTCGACGCAGCGGTGACCGGATTGTTCAAACTGCTTCATGATGAAGGCGTAATCCGGTACCTGACCCAACCAGCCACGGAACCGCAGAAAAGGATTACGTGAAAAAGGCCTGTTGCAGCATGACAAACGGCAGCATGCTGGTTAACATGCTGGCCGTCCAACTGTGCAGTGTTCACTGCCCGGTTCTAGCGTCTCAGTAGCTCAATTGGATAGAGCATCCCCCTCCTAAGGGGAAGGTTGCAGGTTCAATTCCTGCCTGGGACGCCATTTCCTTCCGAGCGACTCCACACCTTCATCACCCTCCGACGCTTTTGTCGGCAAACGTGCGCACACGTTGCCTACAGCCCCCAGTGCTTCAATGCCCACAGCGCGCCCATGCCCACGCCCAGCGTCAACAGCGTGCTGCGCGTACGCCAGGCCACCAGGCCCGCCAGTATCGCGGCGGGAATCTGCGGGTTCATCCAGTCGAAGTCGGCGTGCCGGTCAGGGAACACCACGGCCGGCAGCACCAATGCGGCCAGCACGCTGGCCGGCACGTAGGCCAACGCGCGGCGAAACAGCGGCGGGATGCGCAGCACGGTGTAGAACTCGATGAACGACAAGCGGACCGCGAAGGTGCCCAGGCCGATCAGCAGGAAGGTAATCCACTGGCTCATTTCGCTCATCATGCGTCCTGCTCGATGTGTTCATCCGCCACGGGCTGTACGGCTTTTGTTTTCCGCAGGTTCTCTAGGGTCAAGCCGGCGATGATCCCACCCAATGCACCCGCCAACAGGCCCAGGTTATATGGCAGGTCGACCGCCAGCACCGCGAGCAGGCCACCGGTCAGCGCTGCGCCGAGCGTCGCCCGGTTACGGATGCTGGGGATTAGCAGCGCCAGGAACGACAAAGGAATGGCAAAGCCCAGCGACCAATCTTCGGGGATGCCAGCGCCCAAGTACATGCCGGCCAGCACCGAAAGGTTCCAGCCAAACCACATGGTAATCGCCGTGCCAGCGTAGTAGTGAAAGGCGAAGCGCCCGAGTTCGCCTGAAGACATCTTCAATGAGCACAAGGCAAAGGACTGGTCGGAAAGCAGGTAGGCCATCGGCCATTTATGCCGCCGTGGCAGGTGGCTCAGGTGCGGGGCGAGGCTGGCGCTGTACATCAGGAAGCGAAGGTTGATCACCAGTGCCGTGACCACCATCGTCACCGGCAGGGCGCCGCTTTGCATCAATTGCATCACCACCATCTGCGCGGAGCCTGAATAGAACAGCAACGTCATACCGATGGCATCGGCGGGCGACAGGCCCAGGCCGATGGCCGTGACCCCGGTGATCAAGCCGAAGGGCACGACCCCGGAGGTCAACGGCAGGACGCTGTGGGCGCCTTGTCTGAACGCTTGGGTCGCGCTGGGGTACGGCATTTGAATTCCTTGACGGTGTCCGGGAGAGGGGGGCTCGCTCCCAAGGTAATGCGCGTGAAAGTTGCCCGCAATGGCTGCGTGCTAAAGGTGTTGCCCCCTGCCAGAGGAAGGGGGCTTTGCGTCAGCGCGGTCAGTCTATGTTGTTGGCCGCGGACCAATCGGCGTACCAGGTGCGGAACAACGCGTACTGCTGTTCGGCATAGCGGCGTTGGGCGTCGCTCAATGCATCGCTTTCGTTGAAGTGCAGGGCGTATTCCTGGTCGCCATTGAGCACCATCAGGTGCTTGTAGTACAGGACCAGGTCGCAGCCTTCATCGAACGATGACAGCACGGCCAGGGCCGCTTCCAGCTCGCCGGCCAGCCGGCGCGCTTTTGCATCGCCTTTGGCTGCGCGTTTGGCCAGCGCGACCAGGTGCAGCACTTCGCGCGGCAGGGCATTGCCGATGCCAGTGATGGCGCCGGTGGCATTGCAGTTGACGAAACCGTGCACCACCTGGGTATCGACGCCTACCATCAAGGTCACGTCGTCATCTTTGGAGGTGATGAATTCTGCGGCATAGCGCAGGTCGGCACCGCCGCCGAATTCCTTGAAGCCGATCAGGTTCGGGTGCTCGCGGCGCAGGTCGAAAAACAGGTCGGCGCGGGTCGCGAAGCCATAGTACGGGCTGTTGTAGATCACCGCTGGCAGCTGAGGGGCAGCGTCGAGAATGGCCTTGAAGTGGGCCTTTTGGGCTACCGCCGAGGCGCCGCGGGACAGCACGCGGGGGATCACCATCAAGCCCTGGGCGCCGACTTTGGCGGCATGGGCGGCATGGGCCACGGCTTCGCGGGAATTGACCGCACCGGTGCCAACGATGGTCGGGATGCCGGCGGCGACCAGGCGGGCCACGCCTTCCTGGCGCTCGGCCTCGGTCAGCAGCGGCCAGTCGCCCATGGAGCCGCAATACACCACGGCGCTCATGCCAGCGTCGATCAGCTCGCGGCCTTTGCGTACCAGCGCGTCGAAGTCCGGTTTGCGGTCCGGGGTGCAAGGTGTCATCAGTGCGGGGATGGTGCCGGTGAAGATGTTGCTCATGGTCATTACCTCGAGAGTTGTCATTCTTGTTGGTCGGTCAGCGCTTGGCAGTGCGCGCCACGGATTCTTCGTCCACCGCCCGCAGCGACTTGCCGCGTGTCTCCCTGGCACCGGCGACGGCAATGATCGAGATCACGGCGGAAACCACCAGGTACCAGGCGATCGGTGTGGAGCTGTTGTATTCCTTGAGCAGGGTCACTGCGATCAGCGGGGCCAGCGAACCGGCGAGGATCGGCGCGACTTGGTAGCACAGCGACAGGGCGGTGTAGCGCACATGGGTGGGGAACAGCTCGGCCATCAGGGCGGAGTAGGGCGCGTAGGTCATCGACTCGATGGCCAGGCCCAGGGTGATGGCGGCCATGATCAGCCAGTTGTTGCCGGTGTCCATCATCGGGAAGCCGATGAACCCCCAGAAGGCGGTGAGCACGGCGCCGATCAGGTACACCGGCTTGCGCCCGATGATGTCCGAGAGGTAGCCCATGAACGGGATCATGAAGAAGTGCAGCAGGTGTGCGCCAAACATCAGCAGCAGGACCTGTGACGTGTCCTTGTGCACCACCAGCTTCAGGTAGGTGATGGAGAAGGTGACGACGATGTAGTACAGAATGTTTTCGGCAAACCGCGCACCAATGCCGATCAGCACCTCGCGCCAGTATTTGGTGACCACCTCGACCACGCCCAGTTGCTGGCTTTCCATCAACTGCTGGCGGGCCTGGGCTTCTTTGAAGATGGGCGCATCGTCGACCCGGGTACGGATCCAGTAGCCAATCAGCACGACCACCGCCGAGAACCAGAACGCAACGCGCCAGCCCCAGTCCAGGAACTGCGCTTCAGTCAGGTTGGTGGAGAGCAGCAAGAGGATGACCGTGGCAATCAGGTTGCCTGCTGGCACGCCGGCTTGCGGCCAGCTGGCCCAGAATCCGCGGCGGTTGTCCGGGCTGTGTTCGGACACCAGCAATACCGCGCCGCCCCATTCACCGCCAAAGGCAAAGCCCTGGATCAACCTCAGTACCACCAGCAGGATGGGGGCGGCGTAGCCGATGCGTTCGAAGGTGGGCAAGCAGCCCATCAGGAAGGTGGTCACCCCGACGACGATCAGGCTGATCTGCAGCAGGTGCTTGCGGCCGACCTTGTCGCCGTAGTGGCCAAACACCAAGCCGCCGATGGGGCGTGCGAGAAAGCCCACGGCGTAAAGCGCGAAAGCCGCGATGATGCCGTCCATTGCACTGCCGGTCTGGCGGAAGAACAGCTGGCCGAACACCAAGGCCGATGCTGTGCCATAGAGGAAGAACTCGTACCACTCGGCAACAGCGCCCGCCATCGCGGCTGCCACCACACGTTTGATGCCTGCAGGCGCCTTGTCTGCTGTGTTCGCGGCACTCACTGATGCCGCCGTTGAGGGTGTGGCCATCGTTTTGCACTCCGATACGTATTATTGGAAGAAGGAGTAGGCAGTTCGGCATCGATTGGATGCCGTGCATTCCTTATATGGTATTTCGTATACGATATCTAGATAAGCAAAAACGAAGCCAAACAGACCGCTCACGGTAATGCGTGTAGGAGCAGCCTTGTGCTGCGAAGCGGTCAGCGCCGCCTGCGAAGATTAACGGGGTTATTACCGGCCTCTTCGCAGCACAAGGCTGCGCCTATAAAGGGCGCGCGGTGGGTGAGAGAATTAGTTATGGGGCAGGTGATCGTAAAGGCTTTGGCACACACCATTGATGTGCGCTTCGATCAGCCGAGCAGCTAGCTCCACATCCCGTGCACGGCAGGCGGCGACGATATCGCGATGCTCGTGATCGGCTCGGTCCTTGCCCGCCGACAAACTCATCTGCATGCGCAAATAACGTTCGACCTTGTCATGAATGGAGCGAATCAGGCTGATCAAGTAGGGGCGTTTTGCAGGCTCGTACAAACAAGCGTGCAACGCCCAGTTGAGGTCGGCCCAACGGCCGATGTCATCCTCGCCGATGAATTCTGCGCAGATAGCTTCAGCACGGGCAAAGTGTTCTTCGGTCATGTTGGGGATCGCCAGGCGGATCGCCTTCACTTCCAACAACACCCTCACCTCGAACATCTGCGCCAGTTCCGGCTCCGAGATGCGCGTGACCAATGCGCCACGGTTGCGATGAAAGTCCACCAGGCCTTCCGCTTCAAGGCGTTTCAAGGCTTCACGTACGGGAATCTTGCTGACATTGAAGGCGTGCGCCACTTCGTCCTGGCGCACGGGTTCGCCTTCGGCGAGCTGGCCTGAAATGATCGCCTCACGCAGGTGCTTGGCGATGATTTCCGACATAGAAGGGGTCGCCCCCAGGTTGGTGGCTTTGAAGGACGGCAGCGGCACAGGATTTTCCAGCAGGTGGCATTGCGGATATCTTATACGAAACCTTGGTCTATCCAAATCAACCGCCACCGCGGCGTCACACCAGGCTGGCTACCGGATCCTCATCTTCCGATGCGGCGACCTGCTCCTCGATCTTCGCTTGTACCTTTTGGTGCATGTCCTCTTTCATGCGCTGGGCGATCAGTTCGTCGACCTTTGCCTTCATCTCCGGCGGCAAGGCGTTGTACTCCTCTGGCGTAATGCCGATCTCACGCAGTAATTTTTCCTTGATCATCTCGCCAGGTGATTTGGCCATGTAGTCGCGAAACTCTTGCAGGGCGCTACTGGTCGTCTCTGTTTCAGCATCGGCTTGCTGGCGCGCAGCGACCTCAGGGTTTTGCAGCGCTACCTTGAGTTTGGCAAAGGCTTCTTCGCGCGCATCCTCGGCGTTTTGCTGTGAGGTGTTGCCTTGGCTGTGCTGTTGCGCTGCGGTGTTGCCGGTGGCCGCTGGCGCGCGCAGTTGCGCGGCTTGGGCGACGGCCTGTTCATCGGTGGCGCGCTGGGGTTGGTGAACTGTGGGCTGCCAGCTGACGCCGTTGGGGGCGATTATCATGTTTCCTCCTGGAAATCTCATTGGCAGGCACTCCGCGCAAAAGCCATGCCAGCACTGAACAGGCCGAAAATAGGCCTTCGGGCCTATTCCGGTTACTTTCCGGTGGGCATATGCTTGCCCGTCAGAGGCATTGCCTTGCCGCATGCGGCAACCATCAATACTGTCGGCAGCCCCTTGAACGGAGCGCAGTTGCTGGGCATCAGGGAGAGCGTCCATGAGTCAGGAAACCATGCCGGCACCCGCCGGTTTCAGTGAGCAGCAGCTGCAAACCTTGTTCGAGTTGGTAAGTGACGGCATCTGGGACTGGAATGCCAACACCGGCTACGTCTACCGCAACCCAGGCTGGTACGCCATGCTCGGCTATGCCAGTCATTCCATGGCCAACTCGGTGCTGACCTGGGAAAGCGTGATTCACCCGGAGGACTACCCGCGGGTCATGGCGCATTTCGAGGCCTACATCAATAACCGCAACGAGCGCTACCTGATCGAGTACCGCTGCCGCTGCCAGGATGGCAGCTACCTGTGGATCGAAGACAGCGGCTACATCATCGACCGCAACGACGACGGCTCGGTGGCCCGCATGCTTGGCGCCCACCGCAATATCGATGCCGGCAAGCGACGGGTGGCCCAGCTTGAGCAGCAGAACCTGTCGCTGGAAGGCCTGGTGGCCGAGCGCACCCGCGAGCTGTCCTGGGTCAACCAGCAATTGCAGCGTCAGCTGGATGAAAACCGCGAACTGGCCGAACGCGATGCGTTGACCCGCATCGCCAATCGGTACCGGCTGGAAAAGGTGTTGCTGCAAGAGTGCGAGCGCGCCCAGCGCTTCCGCCACCCCTTGTCGCTAATTGCCATGGACGTGGATGACTTCAAGCCGATCAACGATCATTACGGCCATGCCCGTGGCGATGCGGCGCTGGTGCAGGTGGTCGACAACCTGCGCACCTGCCTGCGCGAGCATGACCTGTTGGCGCGCTGGGGCGGTGACGAGTTCGTCATCGTGCTGCCGCAGACGGCGCTGGACGATGCGCTTGAAGTGGCCGCACGGTTGCGCCAGGTGATGGAGCAGGTGGAGCCGGTAGGCGAGTGTCGCCTGACCATGAGCTATGGGGTGGTGCAGTGGCAGGAGGGTCAAGACCCGGATGATTTGTTGGCCCGCGCTGACAAAGCCCTGTATCGCGCCAAAGGCGCGGGTAAGAACGCGATAGCTGAATGAGCTGACGATGGGTGAATGGGGCCGCTGCGATGGGTCGCACAGCGGCCCCTTTGGCCGCCACAGGTCCCCGCTGAGCGAAAGAAAAAAGACCCGCGGCGCCTTGCGGCGCAGCGGGCCAAATCGGCCTCAGCCGCTTCAGTGTCAGATATGCAAGGCGTGGCCCAGTGCACGCAACGCAGCTTCCTGTACCGCTTCACCCAGCGTCGGGTGGGCGTGGATGGTACCGGCGATGTCCTCAAGGCAGGCGCCCATTTCCAGCGATTGGGCAAAGGCCGTGGACAGTTCCGAGACCGCCACGCCAACCGCTTGCCAACCCAAGATCAGGTGATTGTCGCGGCGCGCCACCACGCGCACGAAGCCGGCTTTCGACTCAAGGCTCATGGCCCGGCCATTTGCCGCGAACGGGAACTGCGCGACGATGCAGTCCAGGCCTTGTTGGCTGGCTTGCTCCGGCGTCTTGCCGACCACCACGATTTCCGGGTCGGTAAAGCACACTGCGGCGATCGCATTCGGCTCGAAGCGCCGTGCCTTGCCAGCGATGATCTCGGCGACCATCTCGCCCTGGGCCATGGCCCGGTGTGCGAGCATTGGTTCACCCGCCACATCGCCGATGGCCCAGACATTGCGCATGCTGGTCTGGCAGCGTTCGTCGATGGCGATGGCGGCGCCGTTCATCTTCAGTTCCAGCGATTCAAGGTTGAAGCCTTGAGTACGCGGGCGCCGGCCGACAGCCACCAGCACCCGGTCGGCCTCCAGGCGCAGTTGCTGGCCTTGGCCATCACGGGCCAGCAGGCAACCGTTCTCGTAACCCTCGACGCTATGGCCCAGGTGCACGGCAATGCCCAGCTTCTTCAGCGCCTCGGCCACCGGTGCGGTCAGCTCGCTGTCGTAGGTCGGCAGGATGCGCTCGCGCGCTTCCACCACGCTCACCTGCGCGCCCAGCTTGCGGTAGGCGATACCCAACTCCAGGCCGATATAACCACCGCCCACCACAACCAGGTGCCGCGGCAAGGTTTCGGGTGCCAACGCTTCGGTCGAGGAAATGATCGGCCCACCCAGCGGCAGCATCGGCAGTTCGACGCTGTTGGAACCTGTGGCCAGCAACAGGTGCTCGCACTGGATGCGTTGGCCGTCGACGTCGACATGCTTGCCGTCGAGGACCTTCGCCCAGCCATGGATCACCTTGACCCCGTGCTTCTTCAGCAAGGCAGCCACCCCGGTGGTCAGGCGGTCGACGATGCCGTCTTTCCAGGCCACGCTGCGGGTGATGTCCAGGCGCGGTGAGCTGACACTGATGCCCAGTGGCGATGGCTCGGTGTAGCGCGAGGTCTGGTGGAACTGCTCGGCGACATGAATCAGCGCCTTGGACGGAATACAGCCAACGTTGAGGCAAGTGCCGCCCAACGCCTGGCCTTCCACCAGCACGGTGGGAATACCCAATTGCCCGGCGCGGATGGCGGCCACATAGCCGCCAGGGCCGCCGCCGATGATCAGCAGGGTGGTTTCGATAGTCTGTTGCATGCTCACTCCACGAACAGGCAGGCGGGTTGCTCAAGCAGGCCACGCACGGCCTGGATGAACAGCGCAGCATCCATGCCGTCGACCACCCGGTGGTCGAACGAGCTGGACAGGTTCATCATCTTGCGTATGACGATCTGGCCGTCGATCACCATCGGCCGCTCGACCATGCGGTTGACGCCGACGATCGCCACTTCCGGGGTGTTGACCACCGGTGTACTGACGATGCCGCCCAACGCGCCGAGGCTGGTCAGGGTGATGGTCGAGCCAGACAATTCCTCGCGGCTGGCCTTGTTGCTGCGCGCGGCGGTCGCCAAACGGCCGATCTCGCTGGCATTGCCCCACAGGCTGCCGGCTTCGGCGTGGCGCAGTACCGGTACCATCAGGCCATTGTCGCCTTGGGTGGCGATGCCCACATGCACCGCGCCATGGCGGGTGATGATTTGCGCTTCGTCGTCATAGGTGGCGTTGATCTGCGGGAAGTCGCGCAGGGCCACGACCAACGCGCGGACCAAAAACGGCAGCAGGGTCAGCTTGCCGCGGCTGTCGCCGTGCTTCTGGTTGAGCTGCTGGCGCAGGGCTTCCAGGGCTGTGACGTCGATCTCTTCGACGTAGCTGAAGTGCGCGACCCGGCGCTTGGCGTCCTGCATGCGCTGGGCGATCTTGCGGCGCAGGCCGATGACTTGCACCTGCTCGCTGTCGGTACGCTTGGCGTAGCCACTGGGCGCTTGCCCGGCGGCGGTCTGTGGCTTGCTCATGAACGCATCGAGGTCTTCGTGCAGGATGCGCCCGGCTGGGCCGCTGCCATGCACGTAGCGCAGCTCGATGCCGGCATCCAGCGCACGCTTGCGCACAGCTGGGGAGGCCAGCGGCTTGTCGCCCGCCTGTCGCGGCACGATGGGCGCGGCTGTGGCGGTGGCTGCGGCCTGGCAGGCTGGCGCTGCGACGGCGGCACGCGCTGGCGGTGTGTTGGCTGCTGGCGCGGCCACTGGCTCGACGGGCTTGGCTTCAGCGGGCTTGCCCTGCGGCGCGTCGACATGGTTGCCGCTGCCTTCCACTTCGATGCGGATCAGCTCGCTGCCGACCGCCATCACCTCACCCGGCTGGCCACTCAGGGCCAATACCTTGCCGCTGACCGGCGAAGGGATTTCCACGGTCGCCTTGTCGGTCATGACATCGGCCACCACCTGGTCTTCGGCGATCACATCACCGACCTTGACGAACCACTCGACCAACTCGACTTGCGCGATGCCTTCGCCAATGTCCGGCATCTTGATGACGTGCGTGCCCATTCAGACCTCCATGACCCGTTTCAATGCCGCACCTACCCGCGAAGGCCCTGGGAAGTAAGCCCATTCCTGTGCGTGAGGGTAGGGGGTGTCCCAACCGGTGACGCGCTCGATCGGCGCTTCGAGGTGATGGAAGCAGTGCTCCTGAACCAGCGCCACCAACTCGGCACCGAAACCGCAGGTGCGGGTAGCCTCGTGCACCACCACGCAACGGCCGGTCTTTTTCACCGACGCGACGATGGTCTCCAGGTCCAGCGGCCACAGGCTGCGCAGGTCGATGACTTCGGCATCGACGCCGGTTTCCTCGGCGGCCACTTGGGCCACGTAGACCGTGGTGCCATACGTCAGCACGGTAACGTCGCTGCCGGGGCGGGTGATTGCCGCCTTGTCCAACGGCACGGTGTAGTAGCCATCCGGCACGGCGCTGTGCGGGTGCTTGGACCACGGCGTCACAGGGCGGTCGTGGTGGCCGTCGAACGGGCCGTTGTAGAGGCGTTTGGGCTCAAGGAAAATGACCGGGTCGTCGCATTCGATCGAGGCGATCAGCAGGCCCTTGGCGTCATAGGGGTTGGACGGCATGACGGTGCGGAGCCCGCACACCTGGGTGAACATCGCTTCGGGGCTCTGGCTGTGCGTCTGGCCGCCATAGATGCCGCCACCGCAGGGCATGCGCAGGGTCAGCGGGGAGATGAACTCGCCGGCCGAGCGATAGCGCAGGCGGGCCATTTCCGACACGATCTGGTCGGAGGCCGGGTAGAAGTAGTCGGCAAACTGGATTTCCACCACCGGGCGCAGGCCGTAGGCGCCCATGCCCACGGCAGTGCCGACGATGCCGCTTTCCGAGATCGGGGCGTCGAACACGCGCGACTTGCCGTACTTGGTCTGCAAGCCTTCAGTGCAGCGGAACACGCCACCGAAGTAGCCGACGTCCTGGCCGTAGATCACGACATTGTCGTCACGCTCAAGCATGATATCCATGGCCGAGCGCAGGGCCTGGATCATGGTCATGGTAGTGGTGGCCATGGCGGTTTCCGGGTTGATGCTGTTGTTATGGTCGTTCATCTCAAACCCCCAGTTCCTGGCGTTGACGGCGCAGGTGTTCGGGCATTTCCTTGTACACGTCCTCGAACATCGAGGCCGCGCTCGGGATATGGCCGTTGGCCAGGGTGCCGTACTGTTCAGCTTCCTTCTGCGCGGCGATGACCGCAGCCTCGAACTCGGCGGTGACCGCCTGGTGCTCTTCCTCGGACCAGTGGCCGATCTTGATCAGATGCTGCTTCAGGCGGGCGATCGGGTCGCCCAGCGGGAAGTGGCTCCAGTCATCGGCAGGGCGGTACTTGGACGGGTCGTCGGAGGTGGAGTGCGGGCCGGCACGGTAAGTGACCCATTCGATCAGGCATGGGCCCAGGCCACGGCGGGCGCGTTCGGCGGCCCAGCGCGAGGCGGCGTACACAGCGACGAAGTCGTTGCCGTCGACGCGCAGGGAGGCGATACCGCAGCCCACGCCACGGCCGGCGAAGGTGGTCGATTCACCGCCAGCAATGGCCTGGAAGGTGGAGATCGCCCACTGGTTGTTGACCACGTTGAGGATCACCGGCGCGCGGTACACGTGGGCAAAGGTCAGGGCGGTATGGAAGTCCGACTCGGCGGTGGCGCCGTCGCCGATCCAGGCTGAGGCGATCTTGGTATCGCCCTTGATCGCCGAGGCCATGGCCCAGCCGACCGCCTGCACGAACTGGGTCGCCAGGTTGCCGCTGATGGTGAAGAACCCGGCCTCGCGTACCGAGTACATGATCGGCAGCTGGCGCCCCTTGAGCGGGTCGCGCTCGTTGGACAGCAACTGGCAGATCATCTCCACCAGTGACACGTCGCGGGCCATCAGGATGCTCTGCTGGCGGTAGGTGGGGAAGCACATGTCGGTGCGGTTCAGGGCCAGGGCCTGGGCGCTGCCGATGGCTTCCTCGCCCAAGCTCTGCATGTAGAAGGACATCTTTTTCTGGCGCTGGGCAACCACCATGCGGCTGTCGAAGATGCGCGTCTTGAGCATGGCGCGCATGCCTTGGCGCAGCACCTGCGGGTCGATGTCTTCGGCCCATGGGCCGAGGGCGTCACCGTGCGCGTCCAACACGCGGATCAGGCTGTTGGACAGCTCTGCGGTGTCGGCAGCGTCGACGTCGATGGACGGTTTGCGGACAACACCTGCATCGTTCAGACGCAGGTAGGAAAAATCGGTCTGGCAGCCTGGCCGGCCGGTGGGCTCGGGCACATGCAAACGCAGGGGGGCGTACTCGTTCATGCTTTTTACGCTCGCTCGAATGTTGTTTTTGTGAGCTCTGAAGCGGCCGCCGCTGAGTACCGGCTTGTGACTGGTAAGTCAGCGTCACCTACATCTTAGTGGCACGGCAGGAGAATTTTTCTCTCAAGTTGGTTGCCTTTGCTGACGGGCGCAGATAAACATTCCGCATAAACACAAAAAACCGGTGAATTTGTCTCATGCGCAAACTCGATCGTACCGATATCGGTATTCTCAACAGCCTTCAGGAAAACGCCCGCATCACCAACGCGGAGCTGGCGCGCTCGGTCAACCTGTCGCCCACCCCCTGTTTCAATCGGGTCAAAGCGATGGAAGAGCTGGGGGTGATCCGCCAGCAGGTGACCTTGTTGTCGCCGGAGGCGTTGGGGCTGGACGTGAATGTGTTCATCCATGTGAGCCTGGAAAAACAGGTCGAGCAGTCGCTGCACCGCTTCGAGGAAGAGATCGCCGAGCGCCCCGAGGTGATGGAGTGCTACCTGATGACGGGCGACCCGGATTACCTGCTGCGGGTGTTGCTGCCCAGTATTCAAGCGCTGGAGCGGTTTCTCGATTACCTGACGCGGTTGCCGGGCGTGGCGAATATCCGGTCGAGTTTTGCCTTGAAGCAGGTGCGCTATAAAACGGCGCTGCCATTGCCCGCGAATGGGATGACCCTGCGCGAATAAGGGAAGCGGAATTACACACCTGTAGGAGCAGCCTTGCGCTGCGAAGAGGCCGGTGAAATCACCGTAGATCTTTGGTGTTTACACTGGCCTCTTCGCAGCACAAGGCTGCTCCTACCTGATTCGGGCGGCCTGAAATAGAGGCAAGCAAGAAAAAGCCCCGCCAGTTCGCACTGGCGGGGCTTTTTCATTCAGCCTTGGCTATCAGCCGTGATGAGGTTTGTGCTCATCAGCGGTTTCCAGGGCAGTTTCCTGCGTCGATGCAGCAGCTTCCTGCGCGGCTTTAGCCGCAGCCTCGGCTTCACGCTTGCGGCGACGCACTTCACGTGGGTCGTTAGGCGCGCGGCCGTTTGCCAGCATTACAGTGGCGGTTTCAACCACCACAGGTGCTTCGACCGGTGCGGGCTCTACCGCAACTGGAGCAGGCTCAGCGACCACTTCCGGTTGGGCTTCGGCAGCCGGAGCAGGTGCTTCAATGACCGGTGCCTGTTCGATGAAGGCCGGGGCCTTTTCGATTTCACCGGCTTCGACCGCTGGAGCTTCCACTGGGGCTTCGGCAACCACTGCAGGTTCGGCCGCAGGGGCTTCTTCCACGACCGGCTGTGGCGCAACTTCAACCACAGGTTCGGCAGTCGCTTCCACCACTACGGGTTCGCTGACAGGTTGTTCGACCACCGGAGCAATGGCGACTTCCTCGGCCTGTGCAACGGCTTCGACCTGCTCGGCGGGCTTGGCGACTTCGCGGGTGTCGGTTTCGGCGACTTCAGCGGTGGCGCGCTCGGCCTGCTGATTGGCTTGGGCTTCGGCATCGGCACTGATGCTGCTGCTGGCAACAGCCGCGGTCACAGCCAGGCCGGCAGCCAGTTCGGCACCCAGCTCGCTGGCCTGGTGCTGTTGTGGCTGCTCTTCGCTGCCGTCGTCTTCGCTACCTTCGATCAGCTCACCGTTGGCATTGCGCTGACGCTCGCGACGGTTGCTGCGACGACGCTGGCCGCGGGAACGGCGGCGCGGACGCTCGCCATCGGCGCCTTCCTGCTCGTCTTGCAGCAGCTCTTCGTTCGGCAGTTGCTCTTCGGCAAGCTCTGCAGCCTGCTCGGTGGCTTCTTCGCTGGCACGTGGCTGGCGCTCTTCACGCGGTGGGCGTGGGGCACGCTCTTCACGTGGGGCGCGTTCTTCGCGGGGTGCGCGTTCTTCACGCGGGGCACGCTCTTCACGCGGAGCACGCTCTTCACGCGGCGCACGTTCTTCACGCGGCGCGCGCTCTTCGCGAGGGGCACGCTCTTCACGCGGTGCACGCTCTTCGCGTGGGGCGCGTTCTTCACGGGCTACACGCTCTTCGCGTGGCTGGCGCTCTTCACGGGCAGCGGGTGCCGGCGTGGCTTCCAGCGGCTCGCGCAGTTCGCGTACCGGGCGTTCTTCGCGGTTGCCACGACGGTCTTCGCGAGGCTGACGTGGTTGGCGCTCTTCGCGCGGTGCACGTTCTTCACGCGGTGCACGTTCTTCACGTGGTGCGCGTTCTTCGCGAGGCTGACGCTCTTCGCGTGGTGCGCGCTCGGCACGCTCTTCGCGTGGCTTGCGCTCTTCGTCGCGACGGCCGTTACGGTTGCGGGTCTGCTGGCGGCCGTTGCGACGCTCTTCGTTGCGTGGGGTGCGTTCAGCAGCTGGTTTTTCGGCTGTGACGGCCGGTGCGGCGACCGGTTCGTCCTTGCCGGCGAACAGGCTGACCAGCGACTTGACCAGGCCTTTGAACAGGCTTGGCTCTGGGGCGCTTGGCGCTGGGGCTACCGGTGCGGCAGGTTGCTGCGGCTCTTCGACAGTGCTCGGCACCGGCGCGTTGGCGCGGGCCGGGGCAGTCTTCACCGCGGCTTCCTGGCGAACCAGGGTGCGGGTGGCGGTCGGCTGCGGCGCTTCTTCGGTTTCGGTGGCGGCGATCTCGTAGCTGGACAGGTTGTTCAGCACTTCAGGGTTGTCGTCGCGCAGGCGCTGGACTTCGAAGTGCGGGGTTTCTAGGTGATCGTTCGGCAGGATGATGATGCGTGCACGGGTGCGCAGTTCGATCTTGGTGATCGAGTTGCGTTTCTCGTTCAGCAGGAAAGCAGCGACCGGGATCGGCACCTGGGCGCGCACTTCGGCAGTGCGGTCCTTCAGCGCTTCTTCCTCGATCAGGCGCAGGATGGCCAGCGACAGCGACTCGACGTCACGGATGATGCCGGTACCCGAGCAGCGTGGGCAGACGATGCCGCTGCTTTCGCCCAGCGATGGTCGCAGGCGCTGACGGGACATTTCCAGCAGGCCGAAGCGCGAGATACGGCCAACCTGAACGCGGGCGCGGTCGGCCTCAAGGCACTCACGCACACGCTCTTCGACGGCGCGCTGGTTTTTGGCCGGGGTCATGTCGATGAAGTCGATGACGATCAGGCCGCCGATATCACGCAGACGCAGTTGGCGGGCGATTTCTTCGGCCGCTTCCAGGTTGGTCTGCAGGGCGGTTTCCTCGATGTCGCTGCCTTTGGTGGCGCGCGCCGAGTTGATGTCGATAGAGACCAGGGCCTCGGTCGGGTCGA
This sequence comes from Pseudomonas sp. SWRI50, assembly GCF_014269095.1. Lineage (NCBI taxonomy): Bacteria > Pseudomonadati > Pseudomonadota > Gammaproteobacteria > Pseudomonadales > Pseudomonadaceae > Pseudomonas > Pseudomonas sp. SWRI50. The sequence continues at coordinate 23,592 of NZ_JABWRW010000021.1, forward strand.
TTACGATCGAGCCGCCGGACGGCAGGTCGACGACGCGCTGGAAGGCGGTCTCGATCTGGCTCTCGATCTGGAAGCGGTTGAACAGCGGGACGCTGTCTTCGTACAGCTTGACCTTGCTGGCGTACTGCGGCATCACCTGGCGGATGAAGGTCAGGGCTTCTTCCTGAGCGTCCATGCTGTCGATCAGCACTTCGCCGATGTCCTGGCGCAGGTAGTCGCGGATGGCGCGGATGATGACGTTGCTTTCCTGATAGATCAGGAATGGCGCGGCGCGGTCAAGGGAGGCTTCCTTGATGGCGGTCCACAGCTGCAGCAGGTAGTCGAGGTCCCATTGCATTTCTTCGCTGCTGCGGCCAAGGCCGGCAGTGCGCACGATCAGGCCCATGTCGCCCGGCACGGTCAGGCCGTTCAGGGCTTCGCGCAGCTCGTTGCGCTCTTCGCCTTCGATGCGGCGGGAGATGCCGCCAGCGCGTGGGTTGTTAGGCATCAGCACCAGGTAGCGGCCGGCCAGGCTGATGAAGGTGGTGAGGGCGGCGCCTTTGTTGCCGCGCTCTTCCTTCTCGACCTGGACGATGACTTCCTGGCCTTCGCTGAGGACGTCCTTGATGTTGACGCGGCCTTCGGGGGACTTCTTGAAGTACTCGCGGGAGATTTCTTTCAGCGGCAGGAAGCCGTGACGTTCGGAGCCGAAGTCGACGAAGGCGGCTTCGAGGCTAGGTTCGATGCGGGTGATCTTGCCTTTGTAGATGTTGGCCTTTTTCTGCTCACGGGCGCCGGACTCGATGTCCAGGTCGTAGAGGCGTTGGCCGTCCACCAGGGCTACACGCAACTCTTCGGGTTGAGTTGCGTTAATCAGCATTCTTTTCATGTTGTACCGTCGGTTTCCGGGCTGCCGGAAACGGCGTTCGGCACACACGACGTCTCATGGTCGGTGCCAAGGTGCGCAAAGGGTGGCGGGGCCACCCCCGTGTCGAGCGACGTTCGGCACCAGCCGGTTGCCCAGCCTGCCGTTGTCACGACGACGCGTCCTGTTTGCTGCGGTGCCTAGCTGGCCCTTGTGGCTTTCGAATAGGTATCCGAATCAACCCAGCGGGCCAAGTGCACTCAGTCAGGAGGAGGAATCAACCTTCAGCCGTGGACGCCCGGAGGCATCTGTTTCAGGACCTTATCCGCTCGCCGCCCATGTCAGTGGGCCGGTGGCCGGACGCGGTGCTACACGGTCCGAGGGCTGTGCATCTCCACCCTGCACGTATCCCTGATAATTCGGGTGCTGCCGCGCGCTGAATCCGCAACGGGTTGCATTTTTCGCCAGCGCGGGTTCCGCGCTGGCGCCATTCATGTCCAAGGCAGGTATTTCCGAAGCATTCGCCGTGCGTTGCGTGGAAGCGACGAGGCGGGCAGAGGTGCAGCGAAAAGAATCGGGTAAGCAGGTGAAACACCGCACTTGTCGTTTTTTTTCGGTCTTCTCTACACAGCGCTGGTGGCGATTCCAGGCAATTCGGTAAACTGGCGAAAACCCCGTAGGACGGCCTCGCGTCCTGGAGAATTGCGAAGGTCAGGGACCGGCGAAGAGCCTGGTGCCGCTGGCCTGCCGCTTTTGGCGGCGTTCGCGACTATAGCAGCAATGATTAAGTGCTTCAATTCCATAAAAAATTGTTATGATCCCTTGATGACGACCAATACCCCTCCGACTTCCGGCGTTCAGCTGATCGAAGTCGCGCCGGAGCTTGCCGGCCAACGCATCGACAATTTCCTCATCACGGCCCTCAAGGGCGTGCCCAAGACGCTTGTCTACCGCATCCTGCGCAAGGGTGAAGTGCGGGTCAACAAGGGGCGCGTCAAGCCTGAGTACAAGATTCAGGCCGGCGATATCGTGCGGGTACCGCCCGTCCGCTTGCCCGAGCGTGATGCGCCTGCGCCGGTGGCGCAAGGCCTGTTGCAGCGCCTGGAAGCGGCGATTGTCTATGAAGACAAAGCGCTGATCGTGATGAACAAGCCGGCCGGTATTGCCGTGCATGGCGGCAGTGGCCTGAGCTTTGGTGTGATCGAGGCGCTGCGCCAACTGCGCCCGGACGCCAAGGAACTTGAACTGGTGCACCGCCTGGACCGCGACACGTCCGGCCTGCTGATGATCGCCAAGAAGCGCAGCATGCTGCGCCACCTGCATGCCGCATTGCGTGGCGACGGTGTCGACAAGCGCTACATGGCCTTGGTGCGCGGCCATTGGCCGACCGCCAAGAAGCAGGTCAACGCACCGTTGCTCAAGAGCAACCTGCGTTCTGGCGAGCGTATGGTCGAGGTCAATGACGAGGGCAAGGAAGCGCTGACCCTGTTCCGCGTGCTGCGCCGTTTTGGCGAGTTCGCAACCATTGTCGAGGCGCGCCCGATCACCGGTCGTACTCACCAGATTCGTGTGCACACCTTGCATGCTGGGCACATGATCGCAGGCGACAGCAAGTACGGCGATGAAGACTTCAGCCGCGAAATCCGCGAGCTGGGCGGCAAGCGCCTGTTCCTGCATGCCTACGCCCTGACCGTGCCGCTGCCTGACGGCGGCGAGCTCAAGCTCGAGGCGCCGGTGGATGAGGTGTGGGCTAAGACGGTTGAGCGTTTGAGTGCGTCCTGATCTATGAAAAAGCCGTATGAACTGCTGATTTTCGACTGGGATGGCACCCTGGCCGATTCCATCGGCCGCATCGTCGAGGCGATGAATGCCGCCGCTGAGCGTGCCGGTGAGGCGCCAAGCCACGAAGAGGCGGTCAAGGGCATCATCGGTCTGGCCCTGGGCGAGGCGATCCATACCCTGTACCCGCACCTGACGCCGGTAGCGCTCGAGCGCTTCCGGCAGCACTACGCCGACATCTACATGGCGCTCGATCAGCAGCCCTCGCCGTTGTTCGAGGGCGTGGTCGAGTCGCTGGATGCCTTCCGTGCAGAGGGTTACCGCCTGGCGGTGGCGACCGGCAAGGCGCGTCGCGGCTTGGATCGGGTGCTCAAGGCCAATGGCTGGGAGCAGTTTTTCGACATCACCCGTGCTGCCGACGAGACCCGTGGCAAGCCGCACCCGCTGATGCTCGAGGAAATTCTCGGCCATTGTGGTGTCGAACCAGAACGTGCGCTGATGGTCGGCGATTCGGCGTTCGACCTGCAGATGGCCAGCAATGCTGGCATGCATTCGGTGGCTGTCGGGTATGGCGCGATGTCGTTGCAGGCATTGGCCGAATTCGGCCCGCAGCTGTGCATCAATCATTTTTCCCAGTTGCGTGAGTGGCTGGGCCGTTCCGCGTAATTTCACGTCCAAGGCAGGTAAGCATGGCAGACGAATGGAAAGCCCCTGAGTCCGAACCCGAGGAGCGCGAAGAGCGCAAGAGTTGGAAGCTGTTGGAGAAGACCCTGCTGGCGGGCGTCCAGGAGCAGCGTCGCGCGCGTCGCTGGGGGATCTTCTTCAAGCTGCTGACCTTCGTCTACCTGTTCGGCATGCTGATGCTGTTCACGCCGCTGATGGACATGGACAAGGCGGCTTCGCGCAGTGCCAGCCATACGGCGCTGATCGAGGTGCGCGGCGTGATCGCCGACCAGGAGGCTGCCAGTGCCGATAACCTCGTCAAGAGCCTGCGTGAGGCGTTCAAGGACGCCAAGACCAAGGCGGTGGTGCTGCGCATCAACAGCCCAGGCGGCAGCCCGGTGCAGGCGGGTTATGTATATGACGAGATTCGTCGCCTGCGTGCCGAGTACCCGGCCATCAAGCTGTATGCGGTAATTACCGACCTGGGCGCTTCCGGTGCTTACTACATTGCCAGTGCGGCGGACGAGATCTATGCCGACAAGGCTAGCCTGGTCGGCTCCATCGGGGTGACGGCAGCGGGTTACGGGTTTGTCGGGTCGATGGAGAAGCTTGGGGTCGAGCGACGCACGTACACTGCAGGCGAGCACAAGGCCTTCCTGGACCCGTTCTCGCCAGAGAAGCCGGAAGAGCGTGCGTTCTGGCAGGGTGTGCTGAACACCACGCACCAGCAGTTCATCGCCATGGTCAAGCAGGGGCGGGGTGACCGCCTGAAAGACAAAGAGCACCCGGAGCTGTTCAGTGGCCTGATCTGGACCGGCGAGCAGGCCAAGGCGCTGGGGCTGGTGGATGGCCTGGGCAGTGCCAGCTATGTCGCGCGGGAGATTGTCGGCGAGAAGGAGTTGGTGGATTTCACGGTCGAGGAATCGCCGTTTGATCGCTTCTCGAAGCGGCTGGGCGCTAGCGTGGCGGAGCATCTGGCGATGTATATGGGGTTCCAGGGGCCGTCGTTGCGCTGAGGGTTCGCCGTCGCAGTTTTGGTGCCTGTGAGATCGGGCGCCGCCCGCGCGCCCATGTCCCAGAAATAATTGGCCCGAAACAACTGTAGGAGCAGCCTTGTGCTGCGAAGCGCCGCGCAGGCGGCGCTCAATCTCATAAGCGCCACAAATGTTGAGCCTAAGGTATCTCCACCCCTTCCTTCGTCAACATATCCACCAGCCGAATCAGCGGCAGCCCCACCAGGCTGGTCGCATCGCAACCGTGCGTGCTTTGGAATAAGCTCACCCCCAGCCCTTCCGCCTTAAAGCTCCCGGCGCAATCCAGCGGCTGTTCTGCCGTTACATAGCGCTCGACCCGTTTGCGGTCCAATTCACGCATGGTGACGGTAAAGGGCACGCAATCGACCTGGCAGTGCCCCGTGGCGCTGTTCAGCAGTGCCAGCCCGGTCAGGAAGGTCACTTGCTGCCCGCTCGCCTCCAGCAGCTGCTCGCAGGCGCGGGCGAAGGTGTGTGGCTTGCCCAGAATCTGTTCACCCAGCACGGCGACCTGGTCAGAGCCGATGATCAGGTGCCCTGGGTGGCTGCCCGCCAATGCCTCAGCCTTTTGCCTGGCCAGGCGCCGTACCAGCTCCACGGCAGGCTCGTCACCCAGTCGCTGCTCGTCTATATCGGGGCTTGCGCAGGTGAATGGCAGGCGCAGGCGGGCGAGCAGTTCGCGTCGATAAGGGGAGCTGGAAGCCAGTAATAAGGGAAGCATGGTAGACTCCTGGTCAGTTGAACCAAATTCTAACATGCAACATGCCGCCTAATTTCCTTTGACAGGTGCGGGGGGCATCCCTAGAATGCTGCGCCTATGTTGAATGACCCGATTCCACCTCACGTTGACCCGCGCAAATTAGCCGATCGTGGCGTAACCCTTAACGGTTCGCTGCAACTCGCTGATTTGGAAAGACTCTGCGACCCGCTTTCCGACAATGTCGGTACGGTGCAGGCGAAGTTAAATTTTGAACGAGATGAACAGCACGTGGTGGTTATCCACAGCGAGCTCGACGTCGAGGTCAAGATGGTTTGCCAGCGTTGTCTTGAGCTGGTCACCCTGCCGATCCACAGCGAATGTACTTACGCCGTGGTGAAGGAGGGTGCGAATACCCAGTCGTTGCCGAAAGGCTATGACGTGCTGGAACTGGGCGAAGATCCATTGGATCTGCAGGCGCTGGTCGAGGAGGAGCTTCTGCTCGCCTTGCCAATCGTGCCTGCTCATCATCCGGAAGAATGCCAGCAGCCGGCGGGCGCAGACGAGCCCGATTCGAGCAAGGACGAGGTATCGCGGTCCAACCCGTTCAGTGTTTTGGCGCAGTTAAAGCGTGACCCAAACGTTTAGGAGTTAATCAATTATGGCTGTTCAGCAGAACAAAAAATCCCGCTCTGCCCGTGACATGCGCCGTTCGCACGACGCTCTGTCGGAAAACGCGCTGTCGGTAGAGAAAACCACCGGTGAAGTTCACCTGCGCCACCACGTATCGCCAGAAGGCGTATACCGTGGTCGCAAAGTGGTCGACAAGGGCGCTGACGAGTAATCCTTGTCCGCTCAGATCATCGCGATCGACGCAATGGGCGGGGACTTCGGTCCCCGCAGCATTGTCCAGGCTAGCATTGCCTGCCTTTTGGCTACTCCCTCGCTGCACCTGACCCTCGTCGGTCAACCCTCCCTCCTTGAAGATCTTGTCAGCGGCCTTGCGGCGGCGGATCGCGCGCGCCTGCAGATTGTCGCGGCCAGCGAGGTGATTGGCATGGACGAGCGGCCATCCCAGGCGTTGCGTGGCAAACCGGATTCGTCGATGCGCATTGCGCTCGAACTGGTGCGTGACGGCAAGGCCCAGGCCTGCGTGAGTGCCGGCAACACCGGGGCGCTGATGGCGTTGTCGCGTTTCGTGCTCAAAACCCTGCCGGGTATCGATCGGCCGGCCATGGTGGCGGCGATCCCGACTCAGGCGGGGTACTGCCAGTTGCTCGACCTGGGTGCCAATGTCGATTGCAGTGCCGAGAACCTCTTCCAGTTCGCCGTGATGGGCTCGGTGGCCGCCCAGGCGCTGGGTGTGCATCGGCCGCGCGTGGCGCTGTTGAATATCGGCACCGAGGACATCAAGGGCAACCAGCAGGTCAAGCTGGCGGCCACCTTGCTGCAGAACGCCCGTGGGCTTAACTATGTGGGCTTCGTCGAAGGCGATGGCCTGTACCGCGGCGAGGCTGACGTGGTGGTGTGTGACGGTTTTGTCGGCAACATCCTGCTCAAATCCAGCGAGGGCCTGGCGACGATGATCGCTGCGCGCATCGAGACGCTGTTCAAGGGTGGCGTGTTGTCGCGCGCTGCCGGCGCGCTGGCCATGCCACTGCTCAAGCGCCTGCAGGCCGACCTGGCGCCGGCGCGGCACAACGGTGCGAGTTTCCTGGGTTTGCAGGGGATCGTCATCAAGAGTCACGGTTCGGCAGGTGTGCAGGGCTTTCAGAGTGCGATTCAGCGGGCGCTGATCGAGATTCAGGAAAACCTGCCGCAGCGGCTGCATGGCCGCCTTGAAGACCTGTTGCCTTAGGCAATTCGCCGATGAAGTGCTTAAATGTGACCGCTTGGTCCGCGTCTCCATCCAAGTTTTCAGATTCCGCGTCAGGCTGATGCCCGGCGCACCCTATCCGACGACAAGATCATAAGGGCTTGTTCAATGTCTGCATCCCTCGCATTCGTCTTTCCCGGTCAAGGTTCCCAGTCGCTCGGCATGCTCAAGGAATTGGGCGCCGAAAAGCCGGTGATCGTTGAGACCTTCAAGGAGGCCTCCGAGGCTCTGGGCTATGACCTGTGGAAGCTGGTCCAGGAAGGCCCGGAAGAACAACTCAACCAAACCGACAAGACCCAGCCGGCCATCCTCACTGCCTCGATCGCCCTGTGGCGCCTGTGGTTGGAAGAGGGCGGCGCGCAGCCGGCGTTCGTTTCCGGCCACAGCTTGGGTGAATACAGCGCCTTGGTTGCCGCTGGCAGCCTGTCGCTCAAAGATGCAGTGAAGCTGGTCAAGCGCCGTGGCGAACTGATGCAGGAGGCCGTGCCTGCCGGTCACGGCGCCATGGCCGCGATTCTCGGCCTGGACGATGCCGTAGTGGTCGATATCTGTGCCAAGGCCGCCGAAGATGAAGTGGTCAGCGCGGTGAACTTCAACTCGCCAGGCCAGGTCGTGATCGCGGGCAACACGGCTGCCGTGGACCGTGCCATGGCGCTGTGCAAAGAGGCCGGTGCCAAGCGCGCCCTGCCGCTGGCGGTCAGCGTGCCGTCGCACTGCGCCTTGATGAAGCCGGCTGCCGAGCGTTTTGCCGAATCGGTCAACGCCATCGAATGGAAGGCCCCGCAGATCCCGGTGGTGCAGAACGTCACCGCCGCTATCGCCGCCGACCTCGATGCGCTCAAGCATGACCTGCTGGCACAGCTTTACCAGCCCGTGCGCTGGGTCGAGTGCGTGCAGACCCTGGCCGCCAATGGCGCGGTCAACCTGGTCGAGTGCGGCCCGGGCAAAGTCCTCGCCGGCCTCAACAAGCGTTGCGCCGACGGTGTCACCACCTACAACCTCAATACCCCTGACGCCGTCGCCGCCACCCGTGCGGCGCTGGCCTGAATTGGAGAAGCTTGCATGAGCCTGCAAGGTAAAGTTGCACTGGTCACCGGCGCTAGCCGTGGCATCGGCCAGGCCATTGCCCTCGAACTGGGCCGCCAGGGCGCGACCGTGATCGGCACCGCCACGTCGGCTTCCGGCGCCGAGCGCATTGCCGCCACCCTCAAAGAGCACGGCATCGCCGGCACCGGCATGGAGCTGAATGTGACCAGCGCCGAGTCCGTGGAAGCGGTGCTGGGTGCCATCAGCGCACAGTTCGGTGCGCCGACCATCCTGGTCAACAACGCCGGCATCACCCGCGACAACCTCATGCTGCGCATGAAGGACGACGAGTGGTTCGATGTGATCGACACCAACCTGAACAGCCTCTACCGTCTGTCCAAGGGCGTGCTGCGCGGCATGACCAAGGCGCGTTGGGGTCGTATCATCAGCATCGGCTCGGTTGTCGGTGCCATGGGCAACGCCGGCCAGGCCAACTACGCGGCGGCCAAGGCCGGCCTCGAAGGCTTCAGCCGCGCCCTGGCGCGTGAAGTGGGCTCGCGTGGTATCACCGTCAACTCGGTGACCCCGGGCTTCATCGACACCGACATGACTCGCGAGCTGCCAGAAGCGCAGCGCGAAGCCCTGCAGACCCAGATTCCGCTGGGCCGCCTGGGCCAGGCCGAGGAAATCGCCAAGGTGGTTTCCTTCCTGGCCTCCGACGGCGCAGCCTATGTGACCGGCGCTACGGTGCCGGTCAACGGCGGGATGTACATGTAACAACTGCAACTCAATGTGACGGATTTCGTAAAAAAAGAGTCATACTGCGAGCCTAAAATCCGTTATAAAGCTGCAACCAGATTCCAGGCAGCGGGTGCGGTGACTAATCCGAAGGTGCGTTTAGCTTGAAAAGCGAACGTCTTTCTATAAAATTGGTCACCGGCCAGCTGCCTGACATATGTCCATTAGGAGTGAAAACTAGGTATGAGCACCATCGAAGAACGCGTCAAGAAAATCGTCGCCGAGCAACTGGGCGTCAAGGAAGAGGAAGTGACCAACGAGAAGTCCTTCGTCGATGACCTGGGTGCCGATTCGCTTGACACCGTTGAGCTGGTGATGGCTCTGGAAGAGGAATTCGAGACCGAGATTCCTGACGAAGAAGCCGAGAAGATCACTACCGTTCAAGCCGCTATCGACTACGTCAACAGCCACAAGGCCTAAGACGCAGTAGTCGACGCTTCTTGTCGGGAAAAACCGCACTGCCTTTGCTGGCGTGCGGTTTTTTCTTTGCGAGCCCCCTGCCTTCAGCTCAAGGGTATCGTTCACCGCGCACCGAGAGCCTGTTGTCATTCCATTCCATCGCATGAATGCAATGCCAAGAGACTCTGTTATTAGAAAAGGAGAGTACTGTGTCGCGTAGACGCGTCGTGGTCACCGGTATGGGTATGCTGTCGCCACTGGGTACCGATGTACCGAGCACCTGGCAGGGCATTCTGGCTGGCCGCAGTGGCATCGGTCCGATCGAACATACGGATCTGTCTGCCTACTCCACCCGTTTCGGCGGCTCGGTGAAAGGCTTTGAGGTCGAACAGTACCTGTCGGCCAAAGAGGCCCGCAAACTTGACCTGTTCATCCAGTACGGCCTGGCGGCCGGGTTCCAGGCCGTGCGTAATGCGGGCCTGGAGGTCAACGACAGCAACCGTGAACGCATTGGCGTGGCCATGGGTTCGGGTATTGGTGGCCTGACCAACATCGAAGAAACCAGCCGGACCCTGCACGAGCAGGGCCCGCGGCGTATTTCGCCGTTCTTCGTGCCGGGTTCGATCATCAACATGATCTCCGGTTTCCTGTCTATCCACTTGGGGTTGCAGGGCCCGAACTACGCCATTGCCACCGCCTGCACCACGGGCACCCACTGCATCGGCATGGCGGCGCGCAACATCGCCTACGGCGAAGCTGACGTGATGATCGCCGGTGGCGCCGAAATGGCCGCCTGCGGCCTGGGCATGGGCGGCTTCGGCGCATCGCGTGCGCTGTCGACCCGCAACGATGAGCCAAGCCGTGCCAGCCGTCCTTGGGACAAAGGCCGTGATGGTTTCGTGCTGTCTGACGGTGCCGGTGCCCTGGTGCTGGAAGAACTCGAGCACGCCAAGGCCCGTGGCGCGACCATTTATGCCGAGCTGGTTGGTTTCGGCATGAGCGGCGACGCTTACCACATGACCTCGCCACCCGATACCGGCGAAGGCGCTGCCCGTTGCATGGCCAATGCCCTGCGCGATGCGGGTATCCAGCCTGAAGAGGTCAGCTACATCAACGCCCACGGCACTTCGACCCCGGCCGGCGATATCGCCGAAGTGGCGGCGATCAAGCGTGTGTTCGGTGAGCATGCCTACAAGCTCGCGGTCAGCTCGACCAAGTCGATGACTGGCCACCTGCTGGGTGCTGCTGGCGCGGTGGAAGCGATCTTCAGCGTGCTGGCGATCAACAGCCAGATGGCGCCGCCGACCATCAACCTGGACGAGCCGGACGAAGGGTGTGACCTGGACTTCGTGCCACACCAGGCGCGCAGCATGCCGATCGATGTGGTGCTGTCCAACTCGTTCGGCTTTGGTGGCACCAACGGCTCGCTGGTGTTCCGCCGGTTCGCCGGTTGATGCACAGCTGGGTCGACGGCCAGCCGGCGGATGCAGTCAACTTGCAAAACCGCGGCCTGGCATACGGCGATGGTCTGTTCGAGACCATCGCCGTGCGCGGTGGCCGGCCCAGTTTGCTGGCGGGTCACCTCGCACGCTTGGCGCTGGGTTGCCAGCGCCTGGCAATCGACGTTGACCTGGTGTTGGTTGAAGACGAGCTTCTGCGTTACGCCAGCCAGCTCGGTGATGGCGTCGCCAAACTCATCCTGACCCGTGGCGACAGCCAGCGCGGCTATGCCCCGGTTGCCGGTGCCGCGGCACGGCGCATCCTTCAGGGCAGCCCACTGCCCAGCTATCCTGTCGAGCATGCCGAGCGTGGCGTGCGTTTGTTCCCGTGCCAGACCCGGCTTGGGGAACAACCGCTGCTGGCCGGGCTCAAACACCTCAATCGCCTGGAGCAGGTGCTGGCGCGTGCCGAATGGCAGGACAGCGAGCATGCCGAAGGCCTCATGCGAGATGGGCGGGGCAGGGTGGTCGAAGGGGTGTATAGCAATCTTTTCCTGGTGCGTGACGGCGTGCTACTGACCGCAGACCTCAGCCGATGCGGCGTCGCGGGAGTAATGCGTGCCGCGTTGTTGCAGCAGGCCCAGGCGCTGGCCATTCCCGTCCAGGTTCGTGACCTGGCATTCGATGAACTGCAGCAGGCGGATGAAGTATTCGTTTGCAACAGTGTCTATGGGGTCTGGCCTGTGCGGGGAATTGCCGCGCTGAACTGGTCGCCAGGCCCACTCACCCGTAAACTGCAGGCCGTTGCCCGTACGTTACTGGATACCTGAATTCGTGAGACGCAAATTCCTGCTGCTGCTGGAAATGGGGTTGATCCTGGCTGGCCTGGCATTCGGCTGGTCGGCCTGGAAGGTCAACTCGGTCCTGGAGCAGCCCTTGCACGTGACGCAGGAGCGCCTGCTCGATGTGCCCAATGGCACCAACCCCAACCGCATGTTCTACCGCATGCAGAACGAGGGGTTGCTCGATGACGCCTTTTGGCTGCGGCTTTACTGGCGCTTCAACATGGCCGGTACGCCCCTGCACACCGGTGAGTACCGCCTGACCCCGGGCATGACGGTCGAGCAGTTGTTCGATGCGTGGCGCCGCGGCGATGTCGTGCAGTACAACCTGACCCTGGTCGAAGGCTGGACCTTCCGCCAGGTACGCTCGGCGATCGCCAAGCACGAAAAGCTCAAGCACACGCTGGACGGCCTGACCGACGCCGAGGTCATGGACAAGCTTGGCCACACCGGGGTGTTCCCTGAAGGCCGCTTCTTCCCGGACACTTACCGCTTCGTGCGTGGCATGAGCGACATCGAATTGTTGCAGCAAGCCTACATGCGCCTGGACGAAGTGCTGGCCAAGGAGTGGTCGGAGCGCACCACTGACCTGCCTTATCGCGACCCCTACCAGGCGCTGATCATGGCCTCGTTGGTGGAGAAGGAAACCGGCATCCCGCAAGAGCGTGGGCAGATTGCCGGCGTGTTCGTGCGGCGCTTGCGCCTGGGCATGATGCTGCAGACCGACCCAACAGTGATCTATGGCATGGGCGAGCGCTACAACGGCAAAATCACCCGCGCCGACCTGCGTGAGCCAACGCCCTATAACACCTACACCATTACCGGCCTGCCGCCGACGCCCATCGCCATGGTCGGCCGCGAGGCGATTCACGCTGCGCTCAATCCGTCCGATGGCACCAGCTTGTATTTCGTTGCTCGCGGCGATGGCAGTCACGTGTTCTCCGACGACCTGGACGATCACAACTCGGCGGTGCGCGAGTTCCAGCTCAAGCGGCGGGCGGATTACCGCTCCAGCCCGGCTCCGCAGGCCCAGCCGGGTGCGGGGGAGGCCGTGGAGCCCGAGACGCCCGCAGCGGACCAGCCGACTGCGCAGCCTGAGCCCGATGAGGCGCCCGTGCAGGAAACCGCCCCGGCCAGCGACCCTGCCCCCGTCGATGCACCGGCCACTGCGCCGACGCCCGACGAACAACATTAAGGACTGCCTGTGAGCGGCTTGTTTATTACTCTGGAAGGCCCCGAAGGCGCGGGCAAAAGTACCAACCGTGAATACCTGGCGGCGCGCCTGCGCGAGCAAGGCTTGGATGTGTTGCTGACCCGCGAGCCGGGCGGTACGCCGCTGGCCGAGAAGGTGCGTGAACTGTTGCTGGCACCCAGCGATGAAACCATGGCGGCCGATACCGAGCTGTTGCTGGTGTTCGCTGCACGCGCCCAGCACCTGGCGCAGGTGATCCGTCCTGCGCTGGCCCGCGGCGCCGTGGTGTTATGTGACCGGTTTACCGATGCCACCTACGCCTATCAGGGTGGTGGTCGCGGGTTATCCGTCGAGCGTATCGCCACCTTGGAGCAATTCGTCCAGGGGGACCTGCGCCCTGACCTGACACTCGTATTCGACCTGCCCGTAGAAGTCGGCCTCGCCCGCGCCGCTGCGCGTGGCCGCCTGGACCGTTTCGAGCAGGAAGGCCAGGCGTTCTTCGAGGCTGTGCGCCAAGCCTACCTGCAGCGTGCCCATCGTGAGCCGCAGCGCTACAGCCTGCTGGACGCCGCGCAACCGCTGGAGGCCGTGCAGCGCGCCATCGATGCGCTGCTGCCGGGGATTCTGGAGCGTTGCCGTGACTGAAGCCTACCCCTGGCAGCAGGCCATCTGGCAGCAGTTGGCCGGTCGCAGCCAGCACGCCCACGCCTACCTGCTGCATGGGCCGCAGGGCATTGGCAAGCGGGCCCTGGCCGAGCGGTTGATGGCGCGCCTGCTGTGTCAGCAGCCGCAGGGCCTGGATGCCTGTGGTAGCTGCAAGTCCTGCCTGCTGCTCAAGGCCGGTAGCCACCCCGACAACTACGTACTGGAGCCCGAAGAGGCCGACAAGCCGATCAAGGTCGACCAGGTGCGTGAGTTGGTGGCTTTCGTGGTGCAGACTGCGCAGTTGGGTGGGCGCAAAGTCGTGTTGATCGAGCCGGTCGAGGCAATGAACATCAACGCTTCCAACGCCCTGCTCAAAAGCCTTGAAGAGCCCTCTGGCGACACCGTTCTGCTGTTGGTCACGCACCAGCCCAGCCGCCTGTTGCCGACCATCAAGAGCCGTTGCCAGCAGGTCGCTTGCCCGCAGCCCAGCCTGGCCCAGAGCCAAGCCTGGCTGGCCCATGCGCTGGCCGACAGCGATGAAGCCGAGCGCGATGAGTTGTTGACCCTGGCCGCTGGTTCGCCATTGATGGCGGTGAGCTTGCAGGCGCAGGGCGTGCGCGAGCAGCGTGCGCTGGTCACCGACGGGGTGAAGAAACTGCTCAAGCAGCAGCAATCGCCCAGTCAGTTGGCAGAGGCTTGGAATGGCGTACCGTTGTTGCTGTTGTTCGACTGGTTCTGCGACTGGTCGCACCTGATCCTGCGCTATCAGTTGACCCAGGACGAAGAAGGGTTAGGCTTGGCCGATATGCGCAAGGTTGTGCAGTATCTGGCGCAAAAAAGCCGCCAGGCCAACGTGCTTCAGGTGCAGGCGTGGATCCTGGAACAGCGCCAGAAGGTGCTGGGCAAGGCTAACCTGAACCGCGCCCTGCTGCTCGAAGCGCTGCTGGCGCACTGGCAGCAGTTGCCAGGCGCCCGCTGACTTTCCCTTTTCATGTGTGCCGTTATCCCATGCTCGTAGATTCCCATTGCCACCTTGACCGTCTTGACCTGAGCGCCCACCAGGGCTCCCTCGATGCCGCCCTGCAAGCCGCGCGTGAGCGCGGGGTGGGGCACTTCCTGTGCATTGGCGTCAGCGCCGAGAACGCTGGTGCGGTCAAAGCGCTGAGTGAGCAGTACGCCGATGTCGATTGTTCGGTGGGGGTGCACCCGCTCGACCTGGCACCGGGCGAAACCCCGGCGTTGGAGTGGCTATTGCGTGAGTTGGCGCATCCGCATGTGGTGGCGATCGGTGAAACCGGCCTGGACTACCACTACGAGCCGGAAGCCGCCGAGTTGCAGCAGGCATCGTTTCGCCTGCACCTGGAGGCCTCGCGCCAGACCGGCAAGCCGGTGATCGTGCATACCCGTGCTGCGCGGGCCGACACCCTGGCGCTGCTGCGCGAGGCGAACCTGCCCCAGGCCGGTGTGCTGCACTGCTTCACCGAAGACTGGGACATGGCCAAGGCGGCGCTGGACCTGGGCTATTACATCTCGTTGTCGGGCATCGTCACCTTCCGCAATGCCGATGCCTTGCGTGAGGTGGCGCGCCAAGTGCCTGTCGACCGCCTGCTGGTGGAGACCGATTCGCCATACCTGGCACCGATACCGCACCGGGGCAAGCCTAACCTGCCGCAGTATGTGCGTGAGGTGGCCGAATACGTCGCCTCGTTGCGAGGGGCCAGCTATGAGCAGTTGGCGGAGCAGACCACCGCCAACTTCAAGCGGTTGTTCCCGCTGGCTCGCGTGGCCGGGTAGCGCGACAGGCAAAAAAAACCCGGGTTCTGGGGGAGGGAATCCGGGTTAAGACCATTAGGAGTAAAACAAAGGTACGCGGTCCCTGAGCACCTTTATCGGCGCGCCACTTGGGGGGGATGCGCCGCGCCAACACTTCAAGTATTGGTCAGGTTTGGCGCAGTGCCAGTGGCTGTTGGTCGTTTTTTAAACAGATTTGGAATACGCCCGCGTTCCATTGCACTCTCAGTGCATGGCCAGGCGCCGCACCTGCTGAACAGTTTCGTCGATCAGTTGCTCACCGGTATAGAAATGCGGTGAAAAGCGCACACTGCCGCCGCGCAAAGCGCAAATTGTGCGCTGGGCCATCAAGGCCTTGTAGATGTCCACGCTTGCCTGCCCTTTGATACTGAATGTGACGATGCCCGCTCGTCTGTCTGGGTCAGCCGGGGTGTGCAGCACAACACCGGGCACTGATGCCAAGCCTTCATACAACTGAGCCACGCGCTGTTGCAATTGCTGCGCGACCGTGCTGATACCGACCTCCTCCAGGAGCGACAGGCTTGCCTCCAGCGCGTGGGCGCCGAGCATGTTCGGGCTGCCACACTCGAAACGCCGCGCGCTGTGAGCGGGCTGCCATTGGCGTTGGTCGAAGTCGCCCAAGTGTTCCAGCATGTGCCAGCCATAGGCATTGAGTTCAAGTTGCGGGCGTAGCGCGGCGCGGCAATAGAACATCCCCAGCCCCTCAGGGCCGAGCATCCACTTATGGCCATCGGCCACGGCAAAATCACACTGAAAGCGTTGCACGTCGAAGGGCAGGGCGCCTACCTGCTGAATGGCATCGACGCAGAACAGTACATTACGCGCCCGGCAACCCTCACCCAGGCGCGCCAGGTCCAGGCGCAGGCCGCTGCCGAACTGCACCGCACTGACCGCCAATAGCCGGGTGCGTGGGCCGCAGGCCGTCAGCAAGGTGGCTTCGGGGTCTGGGCCGGCCAGGCTGGCTTCGATCACCTGCACGCCACGGTCGGCCAACGCCTCCCACACCACGCGGTTGGAGGGGAACTCTTCGTCGCTGATCACCACCTGGTCGCCCGCTGCCCAGTCCAGCCCAAAGGCGACCAGCGACAGCCCTTCGGAGGTGTTCTTCACCAAGGCGATATCGCCAGGCGAGGGCGCATGGATAAGCCGCGCCAGCCGCGCGCGCAGACGTCGCTCGGTGGCCAGCCAGGATGGGTACTCGCTGGCACCTAGGCAAACGTTGTCGCGGGCGAAGCGGGCCACTGCCTCGGCAGCCCGCCGTGGCCAGGGGGCGATGGCGGCGTGGTTCAGGTAGCGCAGCCCGGGGGCATGGTCGAACTCATCGTGAAACATAGACATGGTTGGATGATCCGTGCAATTTCCCGCAAGTTAGGCATAATAAACCGCTTCGATTGTCATCCAGTCCTTCCTATGCAGAAAGAACCTCGTAAGGTCCGTGAGTTTCGCCGTCGCGAACAGGAAATCCTCGATACCGCGCTCAAGCTGTTTCTCGAACAGGGTGAAGACAGTGTCACCGTCGAGATGATCGCTGACGCGGTAGGTATCGGCAAAGGCACGATCTACAAGCACTTCAAGTCCAAGGCGGAGATCTACCTGCGCCTGATGCTCGACTACGAGCGTGATTTGAACGAGCTGTTGCATTCGGCCGACGTCGACCGTGACAAGGAAGCCCTGTCGCGCGCCTACTTCGAGTTCCGCATGCGCGACCCGCAGCGCTATCGCCTGTTCGACCGCCTGGAAGAAAAGGTGGTCAAGGGTAATCAGGTGCCGGAGATGGTCGAGCAGTTGCATAGCATCCGCGCCTCCAACTTCGATCGCCTCACCCAGTTGATCAAGGGCCGTATCAGCGAAGGCAAGCTCGAAGACGTACCGCCGTACTTCCACTACTGCGCGGCCTGGGCGTTGGTGCATGGCGCCGTGGCGCTGTACCACTCGCCGTTCTGGAGCAATGTGCTTGAAGATCAGGAAGGTTTCTTCCAGTTCCTCATGGACATCGGCGTACGCATGGGAAACAAGCGCAAACGCGACCCGGAACCCACCCACTGACCGGTCCGGTGGCTCCAGCATGAACAAGGTACTTGCAAAAACCTGATTTATGAGTCAGGTTTTGCCAGCCCCGCTTCATCCATGCTGGAGTCATCCATGATCGTCGATCGTCAAGGCAGGCGTTTTCGCAACCTGCGTGTCAGCCTGACGGCTGCCTGTAACTACGCGTGCACTTACTGCGTGCCCAATGGCAAACGCCTGGTGGCGGCGCAGGACGAGCTGTCGGCGCAAGCCCTGGCGCGGGGCGTTGCTTACCTCATCGAGGCCGCGGGTATCGAGCGTTTACGCATTACTGGTGGCGAGCCGCTGGTCAGCCCCCGGCTGGATGGCTTTCTGGCTGCCATTGCCAAACTCCCCCTCGACGATATCTCGCTGACCACCAATGGCCAGTTGCTCGCGCGCAAGCTGCCAGCGCTTCATGCCGCCGGCATCCGCCGTTTGAATGTGTCCCTCGATACCCTAGACCCGCTAGCGTTTCGCCGCATCGCCCGTGGTGGCGACCTGGCCAGTGTGCTGGCAGGCATGCAGCGCGCCAGCGAGCAGGGCATGCGCATCAAAGTGAACATGGTGCCGATGCGTGGGCAAAACCTCGACCAGGTGTTGCCGCTGCTGGATTACTGCCTCGAGCGGGGTTTCGAGCTGCGCTTCATCGAGCTCATGCGCATGGGCCACTTGGCCAGTGATCGCAACGCATTTTTGCAGCAATTCGTGGGCCTCGACCAGGTGCTCGGGCTGATTGGTACCGAGCATGCCTTCGAGCAGGTCGACGTGCCGGTGGATGCTACGGCCCTGCGTTACCAGATCCCGGGTAAAGGCCATTTCGGCGTAATTGCCAACGAGAGCGTGCCGTTTTGCCGCGGTTGCTCGCGGCTACGTTTGTCATCGACGGGTTGGCTGCATGGCTGCCTGTCGTCGAGCAACCGCCACTTTGTCGGCGATCTGCTGGAAAAGCCGCGTCATCAAGCGCTCCCTGCCTTGCAGCGGCTGCTGGTCAAAGCCCTGGCAGACAAGCAGGATGTGGCGTTTTCCGGGGGTGTTACGGTGATGAAGGTAATCGGCGGCTGAGTCTGGCGCAAAAGCTGCATCCGCCGGCTATTCGCCGGTTTTTCGTCGCCGGCCACTGGAGGAAAGATGCGTAGCCTGGTCTTGCTGCTGGCGCTGATGGCGTTGGGCGGCTGCATGAATGTCAGCGATATGGGCGAAGGCGTCCGTTACCACATGAGCGACGCCGGTCTGCTCGACCACAGCGATACCCGCAGGACACTGTCGATCCGCCTGCAGCCCGACTCGTTCATCTTCATTGGCCAGGGTGCCTTCGTGCCGCCCGGTAAAGGGCCAGTACCGCACCAGAACGTGGTGGCCGACCAGGCCTTCAAGAGCTTCGTCGAGTATTTCCCCCTGGTACGCCGTGCCCAAGGCCCGCTCGGCTTGGAGGACGCGATCGCCCAGGCGCGCTCGGTGGGCGCGGACTACGTGCTGTACACCCGTTTTGCACGTACCGACGACCGCATCGGCAACGGCGACGAATGGTATGACGAACAGGCTGTCGACCGTCTCGGCTGGGACACTGGGGTGGTGCAGATGATGCTGATTGAAACCAATACCCGCTACTTGATCGACACCGCACGCATCAAAAGCCGTGGCGGTTTGTTGACGTTCCACGACAATACGCCGGAAGATTTGCTTGCCGCGCCGATGCGCGAGTACGCTCGGAGCCTTCTGGGCATGAGCGAATGAGGCAAGCGTGATGAGCGACTCCGGCAAGGCCAATGACCTTCTGGCGCAAATCCCCAAGGCAAAGGGTTTGCCGCCCGTGCACCTGTGGAACCCGGACTTCTGCGGCGACATCGACATGCGCATCGCCCGCGACGGTACCTGGTATTACCTGGGCACGCCGATCGGGCGCAAGCCGATGGTGCGGTTGTTTTCCACGATCATCCGCCGCGACGGCGATGACTACTTCCTGATAACCCCGGTGGAGAAGGTCGGCATCCGTGTCGACGATGCGCCCTTTGTCGCGGTTACTCTGGAGGTGCAGGGCGAGGGCGAGCAACAAATATTGCGCTTCACCAGCAATGTCGACGACCAGGTCGAGGCGGGGCCGGATAACCCATTGCGGGTCGAGCTCGATCCTGTCACGCAAGAGCCATCTCCCTACGTGCTGATGCGCAGCAACCTTGAGGCGCTGATTCATCGCAATGTGTTCTACCAACTGGTCGAGCTGGCGGTGCCGCGCATTATCGAGGGTGAAGAGTGGCTGGGGGTATGGAGCCGGGGTGAGTTCTATCCGATCGGGCGTACCGGCTGAGACCTGTGTGGCTGGCATGCGCATGCCTTGAGTATGGCGGTGTCAATCAGACCGAGCGCCGCCCGCCCGGCGCTCGGTCTGCCAGGCGCTGCAGCATTCCAACCGTACAACGAAAAAGCCCCCGGTTGCTTGCGCACCCGGGGGCTTTTCAGTGTTTGGCTCCGCGACCTGGACTCGAACCAGGGACCCAATGATTAACAGTCATTTGCTCTACCGACTGAGCTATCGCGGAATCTGCGCATATCTTACTGATCACCAAAGGGAAGTCAAGCTTCCCCCTGGTAAATCAGAACCGAATCAAGCAGTTACAGCACTTCGACGATAGCCTTGGTGACCACGTGGATGTTGCTTTGATTCAGTGCAGCGACCGCGATGCGGCCGGTGTCCAGCGCGTAGATGCCGAACTCGTTCTTCAGGCGTGCCACTTGCTCGACGGTCAGGCCGGAGTAGGAGAACATGCCCACTTGGCGGCCAACGAAGCTGAAGTCGCGCTGAGCACCGTAGGTGGCCAGCAGCTCGACCATCTGCTTGCGCATGCCGTGGATGCGCTGGCGCATTTCGCCCAGCTCCGCTTCCCACATCTGACGCAGCTCATCGTTGTTGAGCACGGTGGCGACGATGGTCGCGCCATGGGTCGGCGGGTTGGAGTAGGTGGTGCGGATCACGCGCTTGACCTGGGACAGCACGCGGGTGCTTTCGTCCTTGGAGCCGGTCACGATCGACAGGGCGCCGACGCGCTCGCCATACAGCGAGAACGACTTGGAGAACGAGCTGGAAACAAAGAAGTCCAGGCCCGACTCGGCGAACAGGCGCACGGCGAAGGCGTCTTCAGCGATGCCGTCACCAAAGCCCTGGTAGGCCATGTCGAGGAATGGCACGTGGCCCTTGGCCTTGACCACTTCCAGGACGTTTTTCCAGTCGTCCAGGGTGAGGTCAACGCCGGTCGGGTTGTGGCAGCAGGCGTGCAGGACGACGATCGAGCCGGACGGCAGGCTGTTCAGGTCTTCGAGCATGCCGGCGCGGTTGACGTCGTTGCTCGGTGCGTCGTAATAGCGGTAGTTCTGTACCGGGAAGCCTGCGGTCTCGAACAGGGCGCGGTGGTTTTCCCAGCTTGGGTCGCTGATGGCAACCACGGCATTGGGCGACAGGCGCTTGAGGAAGTCGGCGCCAATCTTCAGCGCACCGGTGCCGCCAACGGCTTGCACGGTGACGACACGGCCAGCGGCCAGCAGCGGCGACTCGGCGCCGAACAGCAGTTTTTGCACGGCCTGGTCGTAAGTCGCGATACCGTCGATCGGCAAGTAGCCGCGCGAGGCATGCTGGGCAGCACGCTGGGTCTCGGCTTCGATCACGGCGCGCAGCAGCGGAATGCGGCCTTCCTCATTGCAGTAGACGCCCACGCCCAGGTTGACCTTGTCGGTACGTGGATCGGCGTTGAATGCTTCGTTGAGGCCCAGAATAGGGTCGCGGGGTGCCAGCTCGACAGCGGAAAACAGGCTCATTGTTACCTTGGCTCTGATTGGAGAGTGATAGGACGTACACGCTCCAGCCGAATGCACTGAAGCGGTGCACAAACGGGGAGTCAGTATAGTGATACCGACCGGTCACTGCGACACTCTGGCGCAGCTTTTCCGGCCATTTACGCAAATATTTTTTGACCATTGGTCTTATTGCCGTGTCCACAGCAATAAGCGTTCACAGCTGGGGCTTGAAACCGGCCCCGAGCGAACGCATTTGGGTATAGACTACTGGCTAAATTTACAGTTGCTGCGACACCGCGAGGTCCCTCATGTCCGAGTTCCAGCTCGTCACCCGTTTCCAACCGGCCGGCGATCAGCCCGAAGCCATTCGCCAGATGGTCGAAGGCATCGAGGCGGGGCTTTCGCACCAGACGCTGCTCGGCGTGACCGGCTCGGGCAAAACCTTCAGCATCGCCAACGTCATTCAGCAGGTGCAGCGCCCGACCCTGGTGCTGGCGCCGAACAAGACCCTGGCGGCGCAGCTGTATGGCGAGTTCAAGGCGTTCTTCCCGAACAACGCGGTCGAGTATTTCGTTTCCTACTACGACTACTACCAGCCCGAAGCCTATGTGCCGTCTTCCGATACCTTCATCGAGAAAGATGCGTCGATCAACGACCACATCGAGCAGATGCGCCTGTCGGCGACCAAGGCTTTGTTGGAGCGGCGCGACGCGATCATCGTCACCACCGTGTCATGCATCTATGGCCTGGGCAGCCCCGAGACCTACCTGAAGATGGTCCTGCACGTGGACCGCGGCGACAAACTCGACCAGCGCGCCTTGCTGCGCCGCCTGGCTGACTTGCAGTACACCCGCAACGAGATGGATTTCGCTCGCGCCACCTTCCGCGTGCGCGGCGACGTAATCGACGTGTTCCCGGCCGAATCCGACCTTGAAGCCATCCGCATCGAGCTGTTCGATGACGAAGTGGAGAACATCGCTGCTTTCGACCCGCTCACTGGCGAGGTCTTCCGCAAGCTGCCGCGCTTCACGTTCTACCCCAAGAGCCACTACGTGACCCCGCGCGAGACGCTGCTCGACGCCGTCGAAGGCATCAAGGAAGAGCTCAAGGACCGGCTCGAATACCTGCACAAGGGCAACAAACTGGTGGAGGCGCAGCGGCTGGAGCAGCGCACCCGTTTCGACCTGGAGATGATCCTGGAGCTGGGTTACTGCAACGGCATCGAAAACTACTCGCGCTATCTGTCCGGGCGCCCCTCCGGCGCGCCGCCACCCACCCTTTACGACTACCTGCCCGCCGATGCGCTGCTGGTGATCGACGAGTCGCACGTCAGCGTCCCCCAGGTCGGCGCCATGTACAAGGGCGACCGCTCGCGCAAGGAAACCCTGGTGGAATACGGCTTCCGCCTGCCTTCGGCGCTGGACAACCGGCCCATGCGCTTCGATGAATGGGAGTCGGTCAGCCCACAGACCATTTTCGTTTCGGCAACCCCCGGTCCCTACGAGGCCGAACATGCTGGCCGCGTGGTCGAGCAGGTGGTGCGGCCTACCGGCCTGGTCGACCCACAAGTGGAGATACGCCCGGCGTTGACCCAGGTCGACGACCTGCTGTCGGAGATCCGCAAGCGTGTCGATGCGGGTGAGCGGGTGCTGGCGACCACGCTGACCAAGCGCATGGCCGAGGACCTCAGTGATTACCTGGCCGACCACGACGTGCGGGTGCGTTACCTGCACTCGGACATCGACACGGTCGAACGGGTGGAAATCATCCGCGACCTGCGCTTGGGCACCTTCGATGTGCTGGTGGGCATCAACCTGCTGCGCGAGGGCCTGGACATGCCCGAAGTGTCGCTGGTGGCGATTCTCGATGCCGACAAGGAAGGCTTCCTGCGTTCCGAGCGGTCACTGATCCAGACCATTGGCCGGGCCGCGCGTAACCTCAATGGTCGCGCCATCCTGTACGCCGACCAGATGACCGGCTCCATGCAGCGGGCC
This sequence comes from Pseudomonas sp. SWRI50, assembly GCF_014269095.1. Taxonomy (NCBI): domain Bacteria; kingdom Pseudomonadati; phylum Pseudomonadota; class Gammaproteobacteria; order Pseudomonadales; family Pseudomonadaceae; genus Pseudomonas; species Pseudomonas sp. SWRI50. The sequence goes on from NZ_JABWRW010000021.1 coordinate 46,464, forward strand.
ATCGACGAGACTGAGCGGCGCCGGGAGAAGCAGATTGCCTTCAACCTGGCCAACGGTATCGTGCCCAAGGGGGTGGTCAAGGACATCACCGACATCATGGAAGGCGCTACCGTACCTGGCTCGCGCAGCAAGAAGCGCAAGGGTATGGCCAAGGCAGCGGAGGAGAGCGCCCGCTACGAAGCCGAGCTGCGCACGCCGGGCGAGATCACCAAGCGTATCAAGCAGCTGGAAGAGAAGATGATGCAGTTCGCCCGGGACCTGGAGTTCGAAGCCGCAGCGCAAATGCGCGACGAGATCACCCAATTGCGGGAGCGGCTGATCACCAGCTGATCCTTTGCTCCCGGTTAGGCCTCTTCGCGGGGCAAGCCCGCTCCCACAGGTACCTCACTGCCCTTGTGAAAAGTGAGGTATCTGTGGGAGCGGGCTTGTCTCAGGATGAACGCAGCTCTCAAAGTCAGTGGGCATTTGTGGGAGCGGGCTTGCCCCGCGAAGAGGCCGGTACAGGCAACAAACAAATCAGCTCAATGAGCCTCCCCAGCCTTCAACCCCTCCGGCAGCTTGCGCGTCAACAGTACCGCTACCATGCTCACCGCCAAGCCGATGCCGACAAAGTGGAAGGCATCGTTGTACGCCATGATCTGCGCCTGCTGATGGGTGATCTCACTCAGCTTGCCAAGCGCCGCCGTCTCACTGCCCAGTCGCTCCGCCAGTTGCGCCAAGCGCTCTGCCACCTGTGGGTTGCTGGGCACCACCGATTCGCGCAGGTAGTCGAAGTACACCTTGGTCCGCGCATCCAGCAAGGTGGCCAGCAAGGCAATGCCAATCGCCCCACCCAGGTTGCGCAAGATGTTGAACAGGCTCGATGCCGACCCGGCATCTTGTTGCTGGATATAGGCCGTGGCAATCAACGAAATGGTCACCATGATCATCGGTTGCCCCAGTGCCCGAATGATCTGGATGTGGTTGAACTGCGGCCCCGCAAAGTCCGGGTTAAGTACCCCCGAGCCAAAGCTGGCGGCCCCAAACAGGCAGAAGCCTACAGCGCACAGTATTTTCGGCGAGACCACTTTCATCAGCTGCGGTACCAGCGGAATCAGAAACAGCTGCGGTACCCCCATCCACATGATCACCTCGCCGATCTGCAGGGCGTTGTAGCCTTGGATCTGCGCCAGGTACAGCGGCAACAAATAGATTGAGCCATACAGCCCGACCCCCATGCCCAGGCTGGCAATACTCGACAGCCCAAAGTTGCGGTTGCCGAGGATGCGCAGGTTGATCAAAGGGTGCGGCTTGGAAAACTGCAGGATGACAAAGGTAATCAGGCTGATCAGGGCGACGGTGCCCAGGCTGACGATCAGGTTCGATTCCAGCCAATCCTTGCGATGGCCTTCCTCGAGAAAGACCTGCAGGCAGCCCAGCCCCAGGCCGAGCGTGACGATGCCGGCATAGTCGGTGCTCTTCAGCAGCTCCCAATGCGCCTCTTTTTTCTCCAGCCCGTACAGCAGCCCAGCGATCATCACCAAGCCTGGCGGGATGTTGATGTAGAAGATGTACTCCCAGCCCCAGTTCTCGGTCAGCCACCCACCCAGGGTCGGGCCGATCGAGGGCGCGAAGGTGGCCGTCATGGCGAACATGGCCATGCCCTTGGCGCGGTGGTGCTCGGGTAGCTTGATCAGGGTCAGGGTGAAGGCCAGGGGGATCAGCGCGCCACCGGTAAAGCCCTGCAGTGCACGGAACATGATCATGCTCTCCAGGTTCCAGGCCATGGAGCAGAGCAGGGACGACAGCAAAAAGCCGGCCGAAACCCACACCGCCAAGCGCCGGGCGGACAGCAACTGCACCAGCCAGGCGGTCAGCGGGATCATGATGATTTCCGCCACCAAGTAGGAGGTGGAGATCCACGAGCCTTCTTCCAGGGTCGCGGAAAGCGCGCCCTGGATGTCCTTCAGCGACGAGTTGGTGATCTGGATGTCGAGCACGGCCATGAAGGCGCCGAGCATCACGCTCATCACCGCAATCCAGTCGCGCCGGGTGGGCTCGGCAGTGGGCCGGAGCAACTGATCACCGGCCATTGCGGCCTTCATCCTCGGTGCGGATATCGACAGTGGCGGTGACCGACATGCCGGGGCGGATGCGGCCATGCAGCGGGTTGTCGGCGCTGAAGGTCAGCTTTACCGGGATGCGCTGCACCACCTTGGTGAAGTTACCGGTGGCGTTGTCCGGTGGCAGCAGGCTGAACTGGGCGCCGGAGGCTGCGAACAGGCTGTTGACCCGGGCTTCGATGGGGGTGTCTGGGTAGCTGTCGAACAGCAATTCGGCGCGCTGCCCTGGTTGCATGTGGCCAATCTGGGTTTCCTTGAAGTTGGCCTGTACCCAGATGTCTTCGTCGGGCACGATCGACAGCAGATAGGCGCCAGCCTGTACCACCTGACCGTTGCGTGCGTTGCGTTGGCCGATGGTGCCGCTGATCGGGGCGCGGATCTCGCAGCGGGTCAGGTTCAATTCGGCCTGGGCAAGGTCGGCACGGGCATTGGCGATCTGCGCATCGAGGCGTTTGAGCTCGGCAGTCAGGGCATTGACCTGCTGGCGCTGGCTTTGCAGGTCAGCGCGGGCCTTGTCGACCTGGGAGCTGGCGACATGGCTTTCTGCCGAAAGGGTAGTCACCCGCTCCTCGGACACGAAGCCAGGCTTACGCAGGGCTTCTGCGCGGTTGAGGTCCAGGCGTGAGCGGTTGAGCGTGGCCTGGTTGGCGGCGACCTGGGCCTGGCCCGCAGCGATCAAGCTGCCTTGTTGCGTCAGGCGGCTTTCAGCTTGCACGTGTTCCGCTTCACGGGTTGCCAGGGCGGCTCGGGCGCGCTCGACGGCAAGTTGAAAATCGGCGGCTTCCAGGCGTACCAGCAGTTCGCCTTTGACCACGTGCTGGTTGTCCTGCACCCGTACATCTTCGATACGCGCGCCAAGTTGGCTGGAAATACGGGTGATTTCGCCCTGAACGTAAGCGTTGTCGGTACTTTCGTAAAAGCGCCCCTTGAAGTACCAGTGGGCCAGGAAGGCGAGGGCGATGGCCGCAACCACGACAAAGAAGATCAGCAGGCGGCGTTTGAGTTGAGCAGGCATGAGGACTATGGTTCCAGAAATGTAAACAAATTTAACAGCGACGGACGGCAATTCGACAAGTGTCGTTCGCGCCATTGCTGGAGCCGGGTGCCTGCTCCCTGCTAACATCCCGCCTTTGTTTCATCTTTCGTTCGAGACCTTCCATGACCACCGTACGCACGCGTATCGCGCCATCGCCCACGGGCGACCCCCATGTCGGCACCGCCTACATCGCCCTGTTCAACTACTGCTTTGCCAAGCAGCACGGCGGCGAGTTCATCCTGCGCATCGAAGATACCGACCAACTGCGCTCCACCCGCGAGTCGGAACAGCAGATCTTCGACGCCTTGCGCTGGCTTGGCATCGAGTGGAACGAAGGCCCGGACGTCGGTGGCCCGCACGGCCCTTACCGGCAGAGCGAGCGTGGCGAGATCTACGCCAAATACGCCAAGCAACTGGTCGATGCCGGCCATGCGTTCTACTGCTTCTGCACCGCTGAAGAGCTGGAGCAGATGCGCGCCGAGCAAATGGCCCGTGGCGAGACCCCGCGTTACGACGGCCGTGCCCTGTTGCTGAGCGCTGAAGAAGTGCAGCGCCGCCTGGACGCCGGTGAGCCCCACGTGATCCGCATGAAAGTACCGAGCGAAGGCATCTGCGTGGTGCCGGACATGCTGCGCGGTGACGTCGAAATCCCATGGGACCGCATGGACATGCAGGTGCTGATGAAGAACGACGGCCTGCCGACCTACTTCCTGGCCAACGTGGTCGACGACCACCTGATGGGCATCACCCACGTCCTGCGGGGTGAAGAGTGGCTGCCGTCGGCGCCCAAGCTGATCAAACTGTACGAGTACTTCGGTTGGGAGCAGCCCAAGCTGTGCTACATGCCGCTGCTGCGTAACCCGGACAAGTCCAAGCTGTCCAAGCGCAAGAACCCGACCTCGGTCACCTTCTACGAGCGCATGGGTTTCATGCCCGAGGCGATGCTCAACTACCTCGGCCGCATGGGCTGGTCGATGCCGGACGAGCGCGAGAAGTTCTCCCTGGCCGAAATGATTGAGCACTTCGACCTGTCGCGCATCTCCCTGGGCGGGCCGATTTTCGACATCGAAAAACTGTCCTGGCTCAACGGCCAGTGGCTGCGCGAGCTACCGGTCGAACAGTTCGCCGCGCGCTTGCAGAAATGGGCGTTCAACAGTGATTACATGATGAAGATCGCCCCGCATGTTCAAGGCCGGGTCGAGACCTTCAGCCAGGTTGCGCCGTTGGGTGGCTTCTTCTTCGAGGGCGCGCTGAAGCTCGATGCCAAGCTGTTCGAGAGCAAGAAGCTGTCGGCTGATCAGGTGCGCCAGGTCATCCAGTTGATCCTGTGGAAGCTCGAAAGCCTGCGCCAGTGGGAGAAGGACCGCATCACCGGTTGCATCCAGGCCGTGGTCGAGTCGCTGGAGCTGAAACTGCGTGACGCCATGCCGCTGATGTTCGCCGCTATTACCGGCCAGGCCAGCTCGGTGTCGGTGCTCGATGCCATGGAAATCCTCGGCCCGGACCTGACCCGCTACCGCTTGCGCCAGGCTCTGGACTTGCTGGGTGGTGTGTCGAAAAAAGAAAACAAAGAGTGGGAAAAGCTGCTGGCGAACATCGCCTGATTAGGTGTTGATCGCCTGTGTAGGAGCGGCCTTGCGTCGCGAAAGGGGTGCGAAGCGGCCCCCGCGATAGCGCAGCCCCGCAAATCGGGGGGGGCGCTTCGCGCCCCTATCGCGACGCAAGGCCGCTCCTACAACGGCCGTGTATGCCATGAAAAGAAGGGCAGGGCGGTAAGTGATTGTTATCTGTGAAAAAACTTTTGAATATTTTCAAAAATTCGTTTGACAGCCGTGCAATCCGATCTTAATATGCGCCCCGTCCACAGCGATGAGCGAAACGAAACGCCAGGCACCCAGCCAGCGATTCTGCTCAGAGCGACATAGTGGGGCTATAGCTCAGCTGGGAGAGCGCCTGCATGGCATGCAGGAGGTCAGCGGTTCGATCCCGCTTAGCTCCACCAAATTCCGCTTAGCAGCCACGGCTGATAAGCAAGACCGGGTCCAGCAACCGGGTCTTGAAGGTAAGAAGGTTCGTCCCCTTCGTCTAGTGGCCTAGGACACCGCCCTTTCACGGCGGTAACAGGGGTTCGAGTCCCCTAGGGGACGCCAGTTTTACACAAGCGATGTTTAACGATGTCGCTGGGCCGCGAGGCTAAAAATCTGGGGCTATAGCTCAGCTGGGAGAGCGCCTGCATGGCATGCAGGAGGTCAGCGGTTCGATCCCGCTTAGCTCCACCAATTTTGCCGCGGTTTGTGAAAACAAACCGGCACGAAGGTTACGTCCCCTTCGTCTAGTGGCCTAGGACACCGCCCTTTCACGGCGGTAACAGGGGTTCGAGTCCCCTAGGGGACGCCACTTTTACCCGCGTTTTGCGGGGCTTAAAGAGGCTCATTCGTATATTGGATGAGCCTTTTGTTTTCGGGGCTATAGCTCAGCTGGGAGAGCGCCTGCATGGCATGCAGGAGGTCAGCGGTTCGATCCCGCTTAGCTCCACCAATTTTGCCGCGGTTTGTGAAAACGAGCCGGCACGAAGGTTACGTCCCCTTCGTCTAGTGGCCTAGGACACCGCCCTTTCACGGCGGTAACAGGGGTTCGAGTCCCCTAGGGGACGCCATGTTTACCCGCGTTTTGCGGGACTTTAAAGGCTCATTCGCTTATTGAATGGGCCTTTTGTTTTTCTCCCTTTCCTTTTTTCCGGGCACCGACAGGTGGTCGTGAATTTCGCTTGCCAAAAAATATGATGCTTATAATATTACAAGCATAATATTCGAGGTGGCCATGAACGACAAAAAGAGCAAAACCCGCGAACGGATTCTCGAAGCTGCGCGCAGTGCCTTGATTCAGCAGGGGCCCGCTGAGCCAAGCGTCAGCCAGGTCATGGGGGCTGCAGGCCTGACGGTGGGCGGGTTCTACGCCCATTTCGAGAGCAAGGACGAACTCATGCTGGAGGCGTTTCGCCAGTTATTGGGCGAACGGCGGGACTTGCTGGCGCAGGTCGACCCCAGCCTGGACGGCGAGGCGCGCCGGGCGTTGGTGACCGCGTTCTACCTTTCGCGCAAGCACCGCGACGCGCAAGTGCATGCGTGCCCGCTGCCCAACGCCCTGGGCGAAATGCAGCGCCTGCCAGAGGTGTTCCGCGAGGTGCTCGCCGAGCACATCGAGCTGATGACCGCGAAAATGGTCGATCGCCCCGAAGACATCGACAAAGCACTGGCCGACCTGGCGCTGATGGTTGGTGGCCTGGCCCTGGCGCGCGCCTTGGGCACTGGCGAGCTTTCTGACCGTGTGTTGCGTGCCGCCAAGTCGGCGGTGATCTGAATAACCACAATGCTGGAGCAAGGCGATGACTACCCTGAGCTGGATTCGTGGCGTCAATGGCACCCTCGGCCACCTGGCCCCTGAGCATGTGGCCGGCAAAATGCGCCGGGCATTCATGACCCCACGTACATTGCCCCCAAAAGCGTGGGAGTTGCCGCTGCTGGCCAAGGCCGAACGCATCACCTTGCGATTTGGGCTGTCGGCGTTGCGTTGGGGCAAGGGGCCGACAGTCTTGCTGATGCACGGCTGGGAAGGGCGCCCCACCCAGTTTGCCGCGTTGATCGAGGCCCTGGTCCAGGCCGGGCATACAGTGGTGTCGTTGGAGGGGCCGGCACATGGTCGCTCTCCGGGTCATCAAGCTCACGTGGTGTTGTTCGCCCGCGCACTGCTGGAAGCGGCTGCCGAGCTGCCGCCGTTGCGCGCGGTGATAGGCCACTCCATGGGTGGAGCCAGTGTGTTGCTGGCGTTGCAGATGGGGCTGCGCGCGGAGGCGGCAGTGAGCATCGCTGCACCCGCCCGGTTGCTTGGCGTGTTGCGCGGCTTCGCGCATCGCCTGGGGTTGCCGGCGCGCGCACGGGCCGCATTCATACGCCAAGTGGAGCGGGATGTGGGGATGCAGATCACGCGCCTGGATGTCAGTGGTTACCAGCTGGAACTGCCAGGCTTGGTGGTACATGCGGCTGACGATGGCCTGGTGGCTGTCGATGAGGCCCGTATCATCCACAAGGCCTGGTTCGACAGCCGCTTGCTGCTGCTGGAGGAGGGCGGGCACCAGCGAGTGCTGGCCGACCCACGTCTGGGCGAGGCGGTGCTCGAATTGCTTGCACGGGCCAGCGCGCCGGCCCGGCAAACGGCCTGAGCATCCGTTACACTGGCTTTCAGTTGTGTTTTTGTTATTAGGAGCGTGCATGAGCTGGGACTTGGCAACACCCTTCATCATCGACCTGCGTGTCGGCAGCGAGGACATCGACGGCCTCGGCCACGCCAACAATGCCACCTATGTCACGTGGCTCGAACGCTGCGCCTGGCGCCACTCTCAGCGCCTTGGCCTAGACCTTGCCGAGTACCGCCGCCTGGACCGGGCCATGGCGGTGGTGCGCCACGAAATCGATTACCTGGCCGCGGGCTATGAAGATGACGAACTGCAGCTGGCGACCTGGATCATCGACTGGGATCAACGCCTGCGCATGACCCGCCGCTTCCAACTCAAGCGCCCGCGTGATGGCGCGACCCTGCTGCGGGCGCAGACCACCTTCGCCTGTATCGAATTGTCCAGCGGCAAGCCCAAGCGCATGCCTGCAGAGTTCATCGAGGGTTACGGCCAAGCGCTGATCGGTGCCTGAAGGGCTGTGGTTTTTTGTTAGACTGCCGCCTTTTCCCGCCGAGACCCACACATGCAAATTGCCCTGGCCCCCATGGAGGGGCTGGTCGACAACATCCTGCGCGACGTCCTGACCCGAGTGGGTGGCATCGATTGGTGCGTCACCGAGTTCATCCGCGTGTGCGACCGCCTGCTGCCGCCATCCTCGTTCGACAAGCTGGCGCCTGAATTGCGCCAAGGCGCGCGGACCGCGGCCGGGGTGCCGATGCGTGTGCAACTGCTGGGCTCCGACCCGGTCTGCCTGGCCGAGAACGCAGCGCTGGCCTGTGAGCTGGGCGCACCAGTAATCGACCTGAACTTCGGTTGCCCAGCCAAGACCGTGAACAAGTCGCGCGGCGGCGCGGTGCTGCTCAAGGAGCCAGAACTGCTGCACGCCATCGTCCGCGAAGTGCGCCGTGCGGTGCCGGCGCATATCCCGGTGACGGCGAAGATGCGCCTGGGCTTCGACAGCCCCGATGGCGCGCTGGACTGCGCCACGGCCCTGGCCGAAGGCGGTTCGGCGCATCTGGTGGTGCACGCCCGCACCAAGGTCGAGGGCTACAAGCCGCCCGTTCACTGGGAGTGGGTGGCGCGGGTGCAGGATGTGGTCAAGGTGCCGGTGTTCGCCAATGGCGAAATCTGGACCGTGGACGACTGGCGCCGCTGCCGTGAAGTCAGTGGTGCCGAACACATCATGTTGGGGCGTGGGCTGGTGTCGCGGCCCGACTTGGGCGTACAGATTGCCGCTGCCCGCGAGGGGCGCGACTACCAGCCGATGAGCTGGGACGACCTGCTGCCGCTGCTGCGCGAGTTCTGGCGCCAGGCCCAGGCCAAGCTGTCGCCGCGCTATGCGCCGGGGCGGATGAAGCAGTGGTTGGCGATGCTGACCCGCAGTTATCCGGAAGCGGTCGTGCTGTTTGCCGAGCTGCGTCGCGAAGATGATTGCGCGCGGATCAGCCGGTTGTTGGGGGGTGAGGTGCAGGCGTTCGAGGCGTGTGTTGCCTGATCACGGGGAACTGCCCGATTCACGGTAGGAGCAGCCTTGTGCTGCGAAGAGGCCGGCGGCTCCAGTGACTTCTCGTTGCGAGCACTGGCCCCTTCGCAGCGCAAGGCTGCTCCTACACCGGTTGTGTTGGAACGCAAACCCGCTCAAAAAAATTTTCGTGGTCCCTCTTGAAAGCCATTTCACCGACCTTATCTTTTGAGTACGCGATGCCGAACTCGGGTCGCGCAGTGACTTACTTGCTGAATCTCAGGAGTTTATGACCATGACTACCGCTTTCTCTCTCGCTCCACTGTTCCGCCATTCCGTTGGTTTCGACCGTTTCAACGACCTGTTCGAATCCGCGGCACGTAACGAGGCCGGTAGCAGCTACCCGCCCTACAACGTGGAAAAACATGGCGAAGACCACTACCGCATCGTGGTTGCCGCAGCCGGTTTCCAGGAGCAGGACCTCGACCTGCAAGTCGAAAAAGGTGTCCTGACCGTCTCCGGTGGCAAGCGCGACAACAGCGCCGCTGAAGTGACCTACCTGCATCAGGGCATCGCCCAGCGCGCCTTCAAGCTGTCGTTCCGCCTGGCCGACCACATCGAGGTCAAGGCTGCGGGCCTGGCCAATGGCTTGCTCAGCATCGACCTGCTGCGCATCGTGCCTGAAGAAGCCAAGGCCAAACGCATCCCGATCAATGGCGACAAGCCAGCGCTGAACTAAGTGTAAGGCTGTGACAAAAAGGGCACCTTCGGGTGCCCTTTTTTGCGTGCGGGCAGTCAGTAATCCGCAGGTGCTTCCAGTAGCATCTGCCGGAATTCGTGCAACGGCAGTGGCCGGCTGTGCAGGTACCCTTGATACAAGTGGCAGCCCAGTTTCTCCAGAAACTCCAGTTGCTCGGTCAGCTCCACCCCTTCGGCAATCACCGCCAGGTCCAGGCTGTGGGCCATGGCGACGATGGCGCGGACGATCTCGGCGTCGTTAGGGTCTATCGGTGCGTCGCGCACGAAGGTCTGGTCGATCTTCAGTGCATCCACCGGCAAGCGCTTGAGGTAGGTCAGTGACGAATAGCCCGTGCCGAAGTCGTCCATGGCAAAACTCACCCCGTAACGCTTCAGTTCGCGCATCTTGCTGATGGTGTCTTCCAGGTTCTGGATGACGATGCCTTCGGTGATTTCCAGCTTCAGCATCCGCCGTGGCAAGCGGTAGTCGTCCAGGCTGCGCAGCACCCGCCCGACGAAATCGTTTTGGCGGAACTGCCGCGGGCTGATGTTTACGCACAGGCTGAAATCATCAGCGTCGATCAACCCGTCCGTGAGCATGCGCGCGCAGGCATCGCAGGCTTCGTCGAGGATCCAGCTGCCTACTTCCAGGATCAGGCCGCTTTCTTCCAGTACCTGAATGAACTGCGCCGGTGGCTGCTGGCCGAGCTGCGGGTGGTGCCAGCGCAGTAGCACTTCGGCACCGACAATACGGTTGTCGCGGGCATCCACCTGGGGCTGGAAGTGCAAGGCCAGCTCACCCCGTGCGAGCGCCAGGCGCAGGTCGTTTTCCATGCGCAGGCGCTCGCTGGCAGCCTTTTGCATGGTGGTGTGGAACAACTGGGTGGTATTGCGCCCGGAGTCCTTGGCCCGGTACAGGGCGATATCGGCACGCTTGAGCAGGTCGGCGGGGGTGGTGCCGTGGTCGGGGATCAACGCCACGCCGATGCTGGGGGTTACTTGCAGGCGCTGGCCATCCAGCGACATCGGTTCGGCCAGCAGTTCGCGCAGGGTGTCGGCCAGCTCGCGCACTTTGCTTTCGACCTGTTCGCGGCTGCCTTCCAGGCCGCTGAGCAGCACCACGAATTCATCGCCCCCCAGCCGCGCCACAGTGTCTTCCAGGCGTACGCTGGCCTCCAGGCGCGCGGTGATGATCTTCAGTACCGTATCGCCTACCGGGTGGCCCAAGGAGTCGTTGATGTGCTTGAAGTGGTCGAGGTCAAGGAACAGCAGCGCGCCACGCAGGTTGTGGCGCTTGAGCAGGGCGATCTGCTGGCTCAGGCGGTCCATCAGCAGGGCGCGGTTGGGCAGGTTGGTCAGCGGGTCGTGGTACGCCAGGTGGCGGATCTGCGCCTGGGCATTTTTCAGTTGGCTGACATCGCGGGCGGTCAGCAGCAGGCAGTCGGTCTCGTTGAGGGTGATCGGTTCCACCGACACTTCGACGGTGAGGATGTCGCCGCGTTTGTTGCGCCCGAGCATCTCCCGATGGTGCACCCGGCCACGCTCTTTGAGCTCGGCGAGCAGGGCGCTGCGCTGCTTGTCATCGGCCCAGATGCCCAACTCATACACGCTGCGCCCGACCACTTCGGCCGCGCTGTAGCCGGTGAGCCGGCAGAAACCATCGTTGATTTCCAGGTAGCGGCCGCTGTAGCGCTCGGTGATGGTGATGGCATCAGGGCTGGAGTGGAAGGCCTTGGCGAACTTCTCTTCGCTGGATTTCAGCGCCGCCTCGGCCCGTTGCTGCTGGGTAATGTCGCGCAGGGTGGTGACGCTGCAGGGTTGGTCATCGACGCTGATCAGGCAGCTGGATATCACGCAGGTCAAGGGCACGCCGTTGCGGTGGTTGACCACCACCGCAACGTTGCTCAGGGCCTGTTCGCGGATCACCCGCTCGATGCGTTGCGCACGTTCGATGGACTCAGCCCACAGGCCGATTTCCTCGGCGGTGCGACCGATTACCTGGTCGGCGCTCCAGCCGAACGTCTGGGTAAAGGCCGGGTTGATCTCGATGAACTGGCCGGTGTCCTGGCGGGTCACGCAGATGGGGTCAGGGCTGACCTGGAACAGGCTGGCGAACTTTTCTTCCGAGGCGCTGAGGCGTTGCTCGCGCTCGACCTGGTCGGTGATGTCCAGCAGGGTGCCGGCCATGCGCAAGGGGTTGCCTTGGTCGTCCCGGTACAGCCGTGCGCGGCTTTCGATATAGCGTGACGCGCCGTTCTCCAGCTGCACGCGGTAAGTGATCTGGTAATTGCCCGCAGGCCCTTCGCGCAGGCTGCGGTAGGCTTGGCGCATGACATTGCGCTCTTCCTCCGGTACGCCCTCGAAAAAGGCATCGAACGATTCGTGGAAGGGGATCGGGTCCAGCCCGTGTAGCTGCGCGGCACGGGCCGAGCCGTAGAGCATGCCGCTGGGGATGTGCCAGTCCCAGGTACCCAGCTGGGCTGAGTCCAGGGCCAGGTCGAGGCGTTCCTGGCTGTCCTTGAGGGCCTGTTCGGCACGCTTGCGTTCGGTAGTGTCGACGAAGGTGCTGAGCAAAAATGTCACCCCCTCCAGTTCGATGGCCTGGGTGCAGAGGATGCCGTCGTGCACCTTGTCGTTGCTGGCCCGGAACTGCACTTCCATGATCAGTGGGCCTCCGCTGGCGCGGGTAGCGTCCAGCAGTTGCGGGCGCTGCTCGGGGTGCACCCACAGGCCCAGCTCCAGGCTGGTCTTGCCAATCACTTGGTTGCCTGGCCAGCCGAACATGTCTTCGAAATGCTGGTTGACCTCGAAGATCATGCCGTCGTGGCGGCGGGTCAGGAGGATCGCATTGGGGCTCAGGTGAAACAGCGTGGCAAAGCGTTTTTCCGAGTTGATCAGCGCCGTTTCGCGCTCGCGCTGGCGGGTGATCTCACGGATGACCCCGATCATCTGCGGTCTGCCGTGGCGGTCGTGGGTCAGGCTGCCGTTGATTTCCAGCCAGTGCAGGCTGCCATCCGGCCAGCGGATGCGGTGGCGCATGGCTTGCTCCACGGGCTCGCCGTTGACCACCGCTTGGAACAGCTGACGGGTGCGTGCGCGGTCTTCTTCGGGCAGCAGGTCGAGGTAGTCGATGTCGTTGGGCAGCGGGCGTAGCGGGTCGAAGCCGAACAGCGCCTGGGTACCGCGTGACCAGCTGACCCGGCCGGTTTCGATGTCCCACAGCCAGGCCCCCAGGCGGGCGCCGTTGAGCGCGGCGAGCAGTTGCGGGGCGTTTTGCCAGGCCTGTTCGGATTCCTGTGGGTCGGCCGCAGGAATGCGCGGCAGGCGCGGAAAGCGGTTTGCTGATTTGGGCATTGGTACCAGACCTTTGGCGTTTGACGAGTCCTTGAGTTGGAAATGCCGTACTGACGACCGGTCAGGCGGACCCTGCATGGCTGTCGAGCAAGGCCATGAAGGCCCTCGCCGCATTCGATAGCGTTCGCTCCGTGTGCAAAATGTAGCCTAGCTGGCGCGACAGCTGTATGCCGGGTAAAGCGATGGGTGCAACCTGATCATCGAGCATGGTGCGCGGCAGCACGCTCCAGGCCAGGCCAATGGAAACCATCATTTTGATGGTTTCCAGGTAGTTGGTGCTCATGGCGATGTTCGGCGTCAGGCCCTGGCTTTCGAACAGGCGCTGGACGATGTGGTGGGTAAAGGTATTACCACCCGGGAAGACCGCCGGGTGGCGCGCGACATCGGCCAGGCTGACCGCGTGGTTGTTGGCCAGCGGGTGTTCCGGGGCCGCCACGAAGTCCAGCGCGTCGTCCCACACCGGGATCGCCTTGATCAGGTGGTGGGGCTCTGGCGCCAGGGTGATAACGGCAATTTCAGCGCGGCCATGGAGTATTTCGTCGTAGGCAGCTTCTGAGTCCATGAACTGAATATCCAACGCCACCGAAGGGTATTGCCGTGTAAAGGCCCGTAAAAGTGGGGGCAAGCGGTGCAAGCCGATATGGTGGCTGGTGGCCAGGGTCAACCGACCACTCACTTCCCCGGTCAAATTGGTCAGCGCGCGTCGGGTATCATCAAGCACGTTGAGAATTTGGTAGGCCCGTGGCAACAGCGCCCGCCCGGCCTCGGTCAGGGTCACTTCACGACCCAAACGGTCGAACAGGCGCACATCCAATTGCTGCTCAAGCCCGGCGATGCGTTTGCTGATGGCGGGCTGGGTCAGGTGCAGGCGTTCGCCGGCCCCCGAGAAGCTGCCAGTCTCGGCAATGGCGATAAAAGCGCTGAGGTTGGCCAGATCCATCTTTCAGATTCCTGGTGGTTATGCAAAGCATAAAAATTATGAATTTGAGTTATTCAATCTATCGCCATAGCATCGTCCGTACAAGCCAAGGGGTCTTTGGCATAGAAAGACGCTGATGAGGAACAGTCTGATGGCTGGCAAAACGCTCTACGACAAACTCTGGGAAGCCCATGAGGTCAAGCGCCGTGATGACGGCTCGTCCTTGATCTACATCGACCGCCACATCATCCACGAAGTGACGTCGCCCCAGGCCTTCGAAGGCCTGCGCCTGGCGAACCGCAAGCCATGGCGTATCGATACCAACATCGCCACCCCTGATCACAACGTGCCGACCACGCCAGAGCGCAAGGGCGGTATCGACGCCATCGTCGACCAGGTGTCGCGCCTCCAGGTGCAGACCCTCGATGAGAACTGTGACGAGTACGGCATCGTCGAATTCAAGATGAATGACGAGCGCCAGGGCATCGTCCATGTCATTAGCCCAGAGCAAGGTGCCACCTTGCCGGGCATGACCGTGGTCTGCGGCGACTCGCACACGTCCACCCACGGCGCTTTCGGTGCCTTGGCCCACGGCATCGGCACCTCCGAGGTCGAGCATGTGCTCGCCACCCAGTGCCTGGTCGCCAAGAAGATGAAGAACATGCTGGTGCGCGTCGAAGGCGAATTGCCTGCAGGCGTCACTGCCAAGGACATCGTCCTCGCCGTCATCGGCAAGATCGGCACCGCGGGTGGCAACGGCCACGCCATGGAATTCGCCGGCAGCGCTATCCGTGGCTTGTCCATGGAAGGCCGCATGACCATCTGCAACATGTCGATCGAAGCCGGTGCCCGCGTGGGCCTGGTGGCGACCGATGCCACCACCGTCGCCTATGTCGAAGGCCGCCCCTATGCACCGAAGGGCGAGCAATGGAAGCAAGCCGTCGAGTCGTGGAAAGACCTCGTCTCCGATGAAGACGCCGTGTTCGACACCGTGGTCGAACTGGATGCCGCGCAAATCAAGCCACAGGTCAGCTGGGGCACATCGCCCGAGATGGTGTTGGCCGTTGATCAGCGCGTACCGGACCCAGCTGCCGAAGCTGACCTGGTCAAGCGGGGCTCGATCGAGCGTGCCCTGAAGTACATGGGCCTGACCGCCAACCAGGCGATCACCGATATTCAGCTGGACCGCGTGTTCATCGGCTCGTGCACCAACTCGCGGATCGAAGACTTGCGCGCCGCGGCCGAAATCGCCAAGGGCCGCAAAGTGGCCGCTACCGTCAAGCAGGCCATTGTCGTCCCGGGCTCGGGCCTGGTGAAGGCGCAAGCCGAGCGTGAAGGCTTGGACAAGATCTTCCTTGAAGCGGGCTTCGAGTGGCGCGAGCCTGGTTGCTCGATGTGCCTGGCGATGAACCCGGACCGCCTGGAAAGCGGCGAGCACTGTGCCTCGACGTCCAACCGCAACTTTGAAGGCCGTCAGGGTGCCGGTGGTCGTACTCACCTGGTCAGCCCGGCCATGGCCGCCGCCGCTGCGGTGACCGGCCACTTCATCGATGTCCGCGAGTTGATCCAAGGGAGCGCAGCATGAAAGCCTTTACCCAGCACACTGGCCTCGTCGCGCCGTTGGACCGTGCCAACGTCGACACCGACCAGATCATCCCCAAGCAGTTTCTCAAGTCGATCAAGCGCACCGGCTTCGGCCCCAACCTGTTCGACGAGTGGCGCTACCTGGACGTGGGCCAGCCCTACCAGGACAACAGCAAGCGCCCGTTGAACGAAGAGTTCGTGCTCAACCACGCGCGCTACCAGGGCGCCAGCGTGTTGCTGGCGCGCGAAAACTTCGGTTGCGGTTCGAGCCGCGAACACGCGCCATGGGCGTTGGACGAGTACGGCTTCCGCAGCGTCATCGCACCGAGCTTTGCCGACATCTTCTTCAACAACAGCTTCAAGAACGGCTTGCTGCCGATCATCCTGAGCGATGAGGAAGTCGATGAGCTGTTCAAGCAGGTCGAAGCCAACCCTGGCTATCAGCTGACCATCGACCTGCAAGCCCAGGCCGTGACCCGTCCTGATGGCAAGGTGCTGCACTTCGAGATCGACGCGTTCCGCAAGCACTGCTTGCTCAACGGCCTCGATGACATCGGCCTGACCTTGCAGGACGGCGATTCTATCAAGGCCTTCGAAGCCAAGCACCGCGCCAGCCAGCCTTGGCTGTTTCGGGATGCCTGATAGGCGTAGGTGACAGGGCTGGCCCCTTCGCGGGGCAAGCCCGCTCCCACAGAAACTCCTCTGCCTCAAGTCTTGTGCAGTACCTGTGGGAGCGGGTTCACCCGCGAAAAGGCCGGTAAAGGCAACAAGAAACCAAAAGGATTTATACATGACCAGCACCACCCACACCGACGTGGTCCAACGCCAGTTCGGCGAGCAGGCCAACGCCTACCTCAGCAGCGCCGTGCACGCCCAGGGCACCGAGTTCGCCCTGCTGCAAGCCGCGCTGGCCGGCCAGGCCGAGGCTCGCGTGCTGGACCTGGGCTGCGGTGCCGGTCATGTCAGTTTCCACGTTGCGCCCCTTGTCACCGAAGTGGTCGCTTACGACCTGTCGCAGTCCATGCTCGACGTGGTGGCCAGTGCCGCCGCCGACCGTGGCCTGGGCAATATCATCACGCAACGCGGCGCCGCCGAACGCCTGCCGTTCGCCGACGCCTCATTCGACTTCGTTTTCAGCCGCTACTCGGCACACCACTGGAGCGACCTGGGCCTGGCCCTGCGCGAAGTGCGCCGCGTGCTGAAACCGGGCGGTGTGGCGGCCTTCATCGATGTCATGTCGCCGGGCAGCCCGTTGCTCGACACCTACCTGCAAACCGTTGAGGTGCTGCGCGACACCAGCCACGTGCGCGACTATTCCGTCGCCGAATGGCAACGCCAGGTTAGCGAAGCCGGCCTGCATGTGCGCAGCCACACCCGCCAGCCGCTGCGCCTGGAGTTTGGCACCTGGGTCGAGCGTATGCGTACCCCCGAACCGATGCGTGTGGCCATACGCCAATTGCAGCAAGCCATGGGCGAGGAAGTGCGGCAGTATTACCAGATTGAAGCCGACGGCTCGTTCAGCACCGATGTGCTGGTACTGTGGGCTGAGCGCTGAGTTTTTTTCGGTGTGGCCGAGCTGGCCGCACCGCTTGAATGGATAGAGGAAAGCATGAGCAAGCAGATTCTGATTCTCCCAGGTGATGGCATTGGCCCGGAAATCATGGCCGAGGCGGTGAAGGTGCTGGAGCTGGCCAACGACAAGTTCCAGCTCGGCTTCAGCCTGGCCCACGACGTGATTGGTGGCGCGGCCATCGACAAGCACGGCGTACCGCTGGCTGATGAGACCCTGGAACGTGCGCGCCAAGCCGATGCCGTGTTGCTGGGCGCTGTGGGCGGCCCGAAATGGGACAAGATCGAGCGTGACATCCGCCCTGAGCGCGGCCTGCTGAAAATCCGTTCGCAACTGGGCCTGTTCGCCAACCTGCGCCCGGCCATCCTCTACCCGCAACTGGCCGATGCCTCGTCGCTCAAGCCGGAAATCGTCTCGGGCCTGGATATCCTCATCGTTCGCGAACTGACCGGTGGCATTTATTTCGGCGCGCCACGTGGCCAGCGTGAACTCGAAGGCGGCGAGCGCCAGGCTTATGACACGCTGCCCTACAGCGAAAGCGAAGTGCGCCGTATTGCCCGCGTCGGCTTCGACATGGCCCGCGTGCGCGGCAAGAAGCTGTGTTCGGTGGACAAGGCCAACGTTCTGGCCTCCAGCCAATTGTGGCGCGAAGTGGTCGAAGACGTAGCCAAGGATTACCCGGATGTCGAGCTGAGCCACATGTACGTGGACAACGCCGCCATGCAGCTGGTGCGCGCGCCCAAGCAGTTCGACGTGGTAGTGACCGACAACATGTTCGGTGACATCCTGTCGGATGAAGCTTCCATGCTGACCGGTTCCATCGGCATGCTGCCGTCGGCGTCGCTGGATGCCAACAACAAGGGCATGTACGAGCCGTGCCATGGCTCGGCGCCGGACATCGCCGGGCAGGGCATCGCCAACCCGCTGGCGACCATTCTGTCGGTGTCGATGATGCTGCGTTACAGCTTCAACCAGCACGCTGCCGCAGAGGCCATCGAGCAGGCGGTCAGCCTGGTGCTGGACAAAGGGCTGCGCACCGGTGACATCTGGTCGGCCGGCTGCGACAAAGTAGGCACGCAGGAAATGGGCGACGCAGTAGTCGCAGCGCTGCGGAATCTGTAATCTCTCTGGCCCGCCACCGTTTTTGGTCGGTGGCGGCCCACTTTTAGCAAAGGTGTAGTTGCGATGAAACGTGTAGGTCTGATCGGTTGGCGCGGTATGGTCGGTTCCGTGCTCATGCAGCGGATGCTGGAGGAGCAGGATTTCGACCTTATCGAGCCGGTGTTCTTCACCACCTCCAATGTCGGTGGCCAAGGCCCGAACGTGGGCAAGGATATTGCTCCGCTCAAGGACGCTTATTCGATTGAAGAACTCAAGACCCTCGACGTGATCCTGACCTGTCAGGGCGGCGACTACACCAACGAGGTCTTCCCCAAGCTGCGTGAGTCGGGCTGGCAGGGTTACTGGATCGATGCCGCCTCGTCGCTGCGCATGCAGGACGATGCAGTGATCGTGCTCGACCCAGTCAACCGCAAGGTGATTGACCAGCAGCTCGACGCCGGTACCAAGAACTACATCGGCGGCAACTGCACCGTCAGCCTGATGCTGATGGGCCTGGGTGGCCTGTTCGAAGCTGGCCTGGTCGAGTGGATGAGCGCCATGACCTATCAGGCGGCCTCCGGTGCCGGCGCGCAGAACATGCGTGAGCTGATCAAGCAGATGGGCGCTACTCACGCGGCTGTGGCCGATGACCTGGCCAATCCGGCCAGCGCCATTCTCGACATCGACCGCAAGGTCGCCGAGGCCATGCGCAGCGAAGCCTACCCGACCGAGAACTTCGGCGTGCCGCTGGCTGGCAGCCTGATCCCGTGGATCGACAAGGAACTGCCGAACGGCCAGAGCCGCGAAGAGTGGAAGGCCCAGGCCGAAACCAACAAGATCCTCGGCCGCTTCAAGAGCCCGATCCCGGTCGATGGCATTTGCGTGCGCATCGGCGCCATGCGCTGCCACAGCCAGGCGCTGACCATCAAGCTGAACAAGGACGTGCCGCTGGCCGATATCGAAGGCATGATCAGCCAGCACAACCCGTGGGTGAAGCTGGTGCCGAACCAGCGCGAGATCAGCATGCAGGAACTGAGCCCGACCAATGTCACCGGTACCCTGAACATTCCGGTAGGTCGCCTGCGCAAGCTGAACATGGGTTCCCAGTACCTGGGCGCGTTCACCGTTGGCGACCAGCTGCTGTGGGGCGCTGCCGAGCCGCTGCGCCGCATGCTGCGGATTCTGCTGGAACGTTGAGCCGGGTTTGAGCGTTCGAAGCCCTGCAAGGCGTTGGCCTTGCAGGGCTTTTTTTTGCACAGCGTTGGCGATGGGCAGCTCATGCGCGATCGAGCGGTTTGTCAGCTGCAATCACGGCTGGTCAGGTCCGTAGCTAAAGAACTGAGAGTCACCCCCCAAGGGTTTAAGCGAAACCGTACCATCCTGCCCTACATCCAGGAATTGACCAGTCTTCTTGTTCTGAAGTCGAATCGTGTAGAGCTGCGCGCGTAGCATTAACCAGGTGAGTCTGTCCGCACGCGGTTGCGCGCACCCCTGAAGCTTCAACTCGTCGTTCAGGCATTGACCTGCGCCGTTCATAAGTGCGATCTCGTTACCTTCACCTGGTATGTTGGTCGTGCTGATCCAGTACCAACTTTTCAGGGGATTGGGCTCGCAGGTCGACATTGCTACTGTTTCGCCCGAAGTTATCATGCAGCGATTTTTATGCACCACTGTGAGCTTCACTAGCGCTTGTTTCTGGAAACGTTGGCCTGGGCTGTAGGTCAGCGGGGCAAGCACTGGGGTGCTGTTACTTTGGCTGGCGGTGATGAACTTTCCGGTAGTCAGTTCCTGTAGATAGATGTCAGACGGGGTCTGGGTCAGGTCTTGGCGTGTCCACCAAACGGTATCTTTGCGCGGGAAATGGCATTCGCCAGTTGCTAAACGGGCGTTGATGCAACGGCCCGAGAGGTCGACTGGCTCGTATGCGTCGAACTGATGGGGGAACACATTCTTGGGTGGGAGGCGCCAAATTGCGTCCGCATTGCAGGTCGCAAGTTTCAAACCTTGATCGGTGGCTGTTAGGCAGGCGTTTCGTTCTTTTGAATACAGATATAGCGGCTCCCAGACCTGATTTATCTGCTCGCCGTGCTCAGCCCCCATGCTAATGACCAGGGGAAGGCGGTTATCTTCCAGCTGTCGCTCATAAACGACGGCGTTATCCACCTTGAGCACCGCTTTGACAGGTTTACGCTGGGAGTTGACATTGAAAACGGCCGTTTTCAACGTGTCTTTCGCGATGGGGCCGGCGTAGAGTGGGTGTGTTTCGATGGCGCCGCTGGCGTAATGAATATCGACCCGATAACTGTGCGGGTTGTGATCGTCGCCTGGCATGAAATGTTGCAATTCGTTATCGCTGCTATTGGGGAGCAAGTCCAGGTCGCGGGGGCCAGTGGGGGTAATGAATTTGCCTGTGTTGCTTTCTTGCAGCTTCAGCAGGCGAGAATGATTCGTGAGGTCTATGCGGCCGCGCCAGCGAACTTGTCGTTCGGCGTTGACGCAACTGCGAAAGTGAAAATTGAACTCCAGGCATTTTCCCTCCCTGTTACGCACGATGACAATCGGTGCGAGTGGCGCTTCCGCTGCGTTATTAGGGGGTACGGTTTCTATGGTTAATTGAGCCGATTCGTCATCGCAAGCTTTCAATACCAGCAGGTCGTTCTCCGAGGCGAGGCATTGCGAGGTTGTCGTCATCAATACGGAATAGCTTGCGCTGCGCTGTGGGCGGGTCGCAGAACTGGCAGATAACTGTGCAGGCCTGAAGACATTCCCATAGTTGCTCAAAATGGCCGGATAGATTTGGTTGATGCCGTCCCGGTTGTGGGACGGGTCTGAAAAGGTCGCCACCAAGGTATGGACCGGCACTGCAGTTTCAATAGGGACTTGATTTGATTCGGGCGAAAGCAACGACGGTAGGGCGGCAGGTTGCTGAATGCCTGAGTCAGGGAGGCCGTGAGAGGGGGCAGTCACCGCAAGGCCTTTGTCTTCCTTGGCGGCAACGGCAGTGACGCCAATGGCGGGCGGGCGGTGGTCGTCAAACACATCAGCGTACTTTGCGCCGTCCGGCAGCCGTCCGAAGCGCTGTTGTACACGCAGCGTCTGCTGGTGGTTATAGGGAGAAATATAGCGCTTCCAACTGGCGCCTTCTGTCGATTTCAGGCCCAGTTTTTCGAACTCGTCAATCAAGGGCGCCGAAGCGGGACCGGAAGCCCAAGGAGGGGCGGAGAGTGATCCAACAACCTGGCCGAAGTAGTGCAAGCCCAAATAGTCTACCGGGAGACTGTAGCGGTGTGGGTCAGGATGTGTGTGTGGCAGAAAGACATTGTCATACGCCCTATACGACCAGTCTTCGTAGCGTGGGGGTGTATCGTGGGGGAGGCCAAAGGCGTGGCCTGTTTCATGCCAGAAGCCATCGGGGAAGTAAGGGTAATTACAGCTGTTACCTCCACAGCTGGCGGCTACGCCTGGCGGCAATGGAGGCATGCCGTTTGGCGTGTCAAGCAATTGCCCCGTAATGGCCACAGGGTATCCCGCTTTCTTGTCGCCCAGGTTCGAAGCCGCGCGCCAGTAGTGGCCCATGCCCACTTTGGCCGGTAACGTCTTGTCGCCGAACGCAGCCCACTCCATGCCATTCGTTTTGTCGTAAACATGCGGCTTTTGGTCGGGGCCCATGGCAATGATGCGTGGCCAGTAGGCTTTGCCGGTCCCTAGGTGAAGGCGTTGAGTGGGCAGTTCGGAGAGCATTTCCCGTGCTGCAATACGCGCGGCAGTGGGGTTGTACTCACCGTCGAACTGTTCGAGGGTATCCCTGCACGTCGACTCATCCTTGAAGATGCAGCCCTTGATGTTCATCAGCGTCAGCCCCTCGCTTTCAGGGGTCATGAACACGAATTTGTAGGTGGGTAGTGAGCCTTTATTGTTCGGGTTGCCAGCTTGCTGAAAACTGATGCGTGCATCAGCGGTGAACAGGTTCCAGGGTATCTGATAGGTGAACGTGTTTTCCCTGAACTTCGGGTAGCTGCCTTCAATGGTCTTTCCAGAGAAGGTGTCCGTCTGGTCATATACCGCAGTGCCTGGAAGCGCTTCCGGGCGATCCATGCGTACGGTGGTGGTGCGGCCCTGCCGCGTTATGATCATCTCAACGTCAGTGACGGGCTTGTTGGGCCTGAACAGGACCAAGGCCGCTTTGTGCGGCACCAGAAAAGGGTCGAAGATTCTGCGAGTCGCCGCTACCACATGCGTTTGGGCAAAATCTACCTGCCCCCCCAGAGTGCCCTGCAGATCATTCCTCGGCGCATCCGCGAAGTTAGTCGGGTCGTAATCCTGAGGTGCGCAGGCGCTAGTGGCCAAACAGGACAAAAGTGTTGTTACCAGTAGTGGGCGCATAACGTGTCCCTTGATGAACAGACGTCATGCGAGAGTGGTGGCGATCGAGAAATCCCGAAACTGGCAAAAATGTCAGGTAGCGCCTGTCGTTCTCACCGGCCTGATGTTCGTCTGTCGGTCGCAGAGGGGCTGGCGTATTGAGGGTGTTCGTTGTTCCATAATCCGAGTAAAGTGCCGCCCCCCGCCGTTTCAGCAAAAGGATCCCCTCCATGACCCAACCTCTGGACATCGCCGTCGTCGGCGCCACCGGTAGCGTCGGTGAAACCCTCGTACAGATCCTCGAAGAGCTGGCATTTCCGGTCGCGACCCTGCACCTGCTGGCCAGCATGGAGTCGGCGGGCAGCAGCGTGATGTTCGCAGGCAAAACGATCAAGGTGCGTGAAGTCGACAGTTTCGATTTCGCCCAGGTCAAGCTGGCCTTCTTCGCTGCCAGCCCTGCCGTCAGCCGCAGTTTCGCCAACAAAGCCCAGCAGGCGGGCTGCACGGTCATCGACCTGTCCGGCGGCCTTGACGACGCCCTCGCCGTGGTGCCGGAAGCCAATGCTGACAGCATCGCCAACCTTAAGCTGCCTGCGCGCTTGGCCAGCCCTGGCTCTGCAGCCGTTGCCCTGGTTGTCGCGCTGGCACCACTGAAAGGCCTGCTGGACATCGAACGGGTGCAGGTCATGGCCAACCTGGCGGTCTCTGCCCAAGGCCGCGAAGCGGTCAACGAACTGGCCCGTCAAACCGCCGAGCTGCTCAATGCTCGCCCGTTGGAGCCGCGCTTCTTCGACCGCCAGGTGGCGTTCAACCTGCTGGCCCAGGTGGGTGCGGTTGACGAACAAGGCCATGCTGGCCTTGAGCGGCGTCTTGTCAGCGAGCTGCGCGAGTTGCTGGGGCAGCCCGAGCTGAAGATTTCCGTGACCTGCATTCAAGTCCCGGTGTTTTTCGGCGATAGCTTCAGTGTGGCGGTGCAAAGCCGTAAACCGGTAGACCTGGTGGCAGTCAATGCTGCGTTGGAGAGTGCCGACAGCGTCGAGCTGGTCGAGCGAGACGATTATCCGACGCCGGTAGGTGACGCAGTGGGCCAAGACGTGGTCTATGTTGGACGTGTACGCCATGGTGTCGATGACGACCAGCAGCTCAACCTCTGGCTGACCACCGACAACCTGCGCAAAGGCGCCGCGCTCAATGCTGTGCAAGTGGCGCAATTGTTGATTAAACACAGGCTGTAAAAGATACTGCGAGCACTTTTGTCCTGCTCTGCATGCAGGTTTCGGGACGATTCATACAAGGGAAGAGGTCATGCTTCGAATTCGCAAACTGGTTCTGGCCATGGCGGCTGCCTCGGCGCTGTCGTCGGGCATGGCCAATGCGTTGGGCTTGGGGGAGCTGACCCTCAAGTCGGCACAGAATCAGCCGCTGGACGCCGAGATCGAATTGCTCGACGTGCGCGACCTCACTGCCGCCGAAGTGGCGCCCAGCCTGGCGCCGCCGGAAGAGTTCAGCAAGGCGGGGGTAACCTTTGCGACTTACCTCGAAGACCTGACATTCACGCCGGTGATCAACCCCAACGGCAAGAGCGTGCTGCGCGTCACCTCCAGCCAGCCGCTGCCGGGGTCTGTGGTCAAGTTTCTGGTGCAGGTGATGTGGCCGCAGGGGCGACTGCTGCGTGACTACAGCGTCCTGCTCGACCAGGCCAAGGCCCAGGGCAAGCAGCCTGCGCCAGGCAATGTTGCACCCGCAGTGACGGGTGCCAGCAGCTACACCACTCAGCGCCGCGACACCCTGTGGCAGATTGCTGCGCGCAACAGCCAGGGCGGCTCGATTCAGCAGACCATGATTGCGATCCAGGCGCTGAACCCGGACGCCTTCATTGGCAACAACATCAACCAGTTGAAGGTGGGCCAGGTACTGCGCCTGCCCGACCAGCAACAAATCCAGGCCATTGCTCAGGGCGAGGCGGTTCGCGACGTGGCCGAGCAGTATGCGGCCTGGCGTGAAGGCCGGCGCCTGGGGCCGCGTGCCCGTCAGCTCGACGCCACCCGCCGCGGTGCCGCCGAGGCCGCGCCAGAGCGCATTGCCCAGGGTGACAACCTGCGCCTGGTCAGCCCCGGCAACCAGGCAGGTGCTGCGCCGGCCAAAGGCCTGAACGACAAACTGGCCGTGGCCCAGGAAAGCCTCGATACCAGCCGTCGTGACAACGATGAGCTCAAGAGCCGCATGGCGGACCTGCAGAGCCAACTGGACAAGCTGCAGCGTCTGATCGCACTGAAAAACGACCAGTTGGCCCGGCTTGAAGCCCAGGGCGCAGCAGGTGAGGCGCCAGTCGCCGCTGCGCTGCCAGGCGAGCCTGCGCCGGCCAATCCGGCAGCTAACGCCGAGCCGGACGTAAAACCTGCACCGGCGGCCGTCGATACTGCGCCGGCCAGTGTGCCTGACGCCCAGCCGCGCGCTGACGGCGTGCTTGGCAACCCGTTGCTGCTGTGGCTGATTGCAGGGTCTGCGTTCCTCGTGCTGTTGCTGCTGCTGGTGCTGTTGATGCGCAAGCGCAAGGCCCAGGAAGAAGCCGAGAAACACCTGCGCATGGCGCGGGCCTTGGCTGAGGAAGAGCAGGGTGCGGGCCTGGATATCGATGCCGACAGCTTTGAAGGCCTGGAGGTCTCTGCGCCGAGCGTAACGCTGTCGCCAGCGGTGGTCGCGGCGTCTGCTGCTGCCGCCACTGCTGCAGAAAAGCCCGCGGTCGCGCTCGCCGAGCCAGCGCCGCAGCCAGACACGACGGCCGCCCTGTTGGCGGAAGTCGAGCAAAGCCTGCAAAGCGGCCGCCTGAACCATGCCGCCGAGCTGCTTGAGACGGCCCTTGCCGCAGCGCCTGAGCGTGACGTACTGCGCCTGAAGCTGATGGAAGTGTATGCCCGTCAGGGTGATCACAGTGCGTTCGTCGAGCAGGAGCGTGTGCTGCCAGCGACTGAGCAGAATGTTGCTCAGGTTGACGAACTCAAAGGCCGTTTCCCAGCCATGCTGGGGCTGGCCGCCGCCGGTTTGGGTGCGGCAGCGTTGGCTGCCGAGATGGATGAGCAGTACGTGCAGGGCCTGCTGCAGGACCAGCCTGAGGCGCCGGTGGTTGAAGACATCGTGCCCGAGGGCGCGTCAGAGGCCGAGCCAGAGGTGCTGTCGGAGCCCGATTTCGTCGCAGAGCAAGCGCTGGACGACATCGTTGAGCCTGAGGTCGAGGCCATCAGCGAAGTTCCAGCGCTTGATGCGTCGGATCTGGACAGTGACTTCGACCTGAGTCTGGGTGAAGACCTGCCCGAGGAAGACCCGTTGGCAGCGCCGCTGCTCGACGAGCCAGTGCTGGACGAAGTGCAGGTAGAGGAACAGCCCGCTGCCGTGGAGGCTGAGCTGCAAGCTGACGCTGAAAAAGACGCTGAAACAGACGTCGCAGCCGATGCCGATGCTGATTTCGAGGCGATGCTGGCGCAGGCCGAGCCGCAGCCCGTTGCCGATCTGGATGATTTCGACCTCGACGTCAGGGAGCCCGTAGCCCCGGCTGTCGCCGAACAGACGCCGGTAGACGTTGCCGACGAGCTGGCAGCCTTCGACAGCGTGCCGGCGTTTGACCCGACCACCGAACTGGACCTGCCGTCGGACTTCGACCTTTCGCTGTCGCTGGAGGATGACTCGCCGGCTGCCAAGAGCTTTGCTTCGGAGCTGGATGACGTCAACGCGGAGCTGGACAAGCTGTCCCAGAACCTCGAGTCGCCTTCGCTGGAACCGCACTTCACCGCTGAAGACGCCGTTGAGCAGCCCGAGCCCGAGCCGCTGGACGACTTGGACTTCGACTTCTTCTCTGGCAGTGATGAAGTCGCCACCAAGCTCGACCTGGCGCGCGCCTACATCGACATGGGCGACCACCAGGGCGCCCGTGACATCCTCGATGAAGTCGTCAAGGACGGCGACGGGACGCAGCGTCAGGAAGCCGAGGACCTGTTGTCTCGGTTGGTCTGAGCCCCGTTCTGAGGTCTCGCGGCTAAACAGATGTAACCACCCCCAACGGCAGCCCAACAGGGCTGCCGTTGTCGTTATAATCCCGCCATTGCGTAATCACCACAGGTTTCATGCTTTTGGACATCATCGACACCACCGCCGAATCTGCGGCTGAAGGCTACTCCCGCATCGCCCTGGGCGTGGAATACAAGGGCTCGCGCTACCGCGGCTGGCAGCGCCAGGCCAGCGGCGTGCCCAGCGTCCAGCAAGCCCTCGAGCAGGCGTTGTCGAAAGTCGCGAACGAGCCGATTTCCGTGATCTGTGCCGGGCGTACTGATGCCGGGGTTCACGGTTGCGGGCAAATCGTGCACTTCGACACGCGCGCCATCCGCGATGAGCGCGCCTGGACCCTGGGCACCAATTTCAACCTGCCCCACGACATCAGTGTGGTCTGGTCGCGCCCGATGCCGGCGGACTTCCATGCCCGCTTCAAGGCCACCGCCCGGCGTTACCGCTACGTCATCTACAACGACCCGATCCGCCCCGCGCACCTGGCCGAGGAGGTGACCTGGAACCACCGCCCGCTGGATGTCGAGCGCATGGCCGAAGCCGCCGAGTTCCTGCTCGGTACCCATGACTTCAGCGCCTTCCGCGCCAGCCAGTGCCAAGCCAAGTCGCCGATCAAACACATCCATCACCTGCGCGTCACCCGCCATGGCCAGATGATCGTGCTGGACGTGCGCGCCACGGCGTTCCTGCACCACATGGTGCGTAACATCGCCGGTGTGTTGATGACCATCGGCGCGGGTGAGCGGCCCGCCACCTGGGCGCGGGAAGTACTGGAAGGGCGCAACCGCCGCGAGGGTGGGGTGACGGCACACCCGTACGGTTTGTACCTGGTGCAAGTGGAATACCCCGAAGCCTTCCAATTGCCCCAGCGTTACATCGGCCCACACTTTTTGACCGGCTACGAGGCATTGGCAGACTGACGGGCCAAAAGCCTTTTGCTAACATCCGGCCTTCACCGAAACAGCAGGGTTCGCAGTCCATGAGCAACGTTCGCAGCAAGATCTGCGGGATTACCCGCATCGAAGACGCGCTGGCTGCCGCCGAGGCGGGGGCCGATGCCATCGGCTTCGTCTTCTACGCCAAGAGCCCGCGTGCCGTGGACGTGCGCCAGGCGCGCGCGATCATTGCCGAGCTGCCGCCGTTCGTGACCACCGTCGGGTTGTTCGTCAACGCCTCGCGTTGCGAGCTGAACGAGATCCTCGAAGTGGTTCCCCTGGACCTGCTACAGTTCCACGGCGACGAAACCCCGCAAGACTGTGAAGGCTTCCATCGCCCCTGGATCAAGGCCCTGCGCGTGCGCCCGGGTGATGATCTGGAAGCGGCCTGCCGGCTTTATGCTGGCGCCCGCGGTATCTTGCTGGACACCTATGTGCCCGGCGTGCCCGGGGGCACGGGTGAAGCCTTTGACTGGTCGCTGGTGCCGGCGCGCCTGAGCAAGCCGATCATCCTGGCCGGTGGCCTGGACGCGCAGAATGTCGGCCGGGCCATTGCCCAGGTCAGGCCTTATGCGGTGGATGTCAGCGGCGGGGTGGAGCAGGCCAAGGGCATCAAGGATGCGGCAAAGATCGAAGCCTTCATGCGTGCGGTGAAACAGGCGTGACGGTGGATGTGACGGTTGGCGGCGCACCATCGTCCATAGCTATCGCAGCCCCTGCGGGGCGCCCGCCGATACGGTGGGCGAACAACACATTAACGGTGGCGCGGCGCGCCGGAAGCCCCGGCGGCCGTGCCATCATCGTTTCATAAAAGATTTTGAGCTCAAGGGCAGGGCAGGCCGGTTACGCCGGCCCCCGCCCGCCGATACTGGAGAAAGAAAGCATGAGCAACTGGTTAGTCGACAAACTGATCCCTTCGATCATGCGTTCCGAGGTGAAGAAGAGCTCGGTGCCTGAAGGCCTGTGGCACAAGTGCCCGGCTTGCGAGGCCGTGCTGTATCGTCCGGAGCTGGAAAAGACCCTCGATGTCTGCCCTAAGTGCAACCACCACATGCGCATCGGCGCACGTGCGCGTATCGACATCTTCCTCGACGCCGAAGGCCGTGCTGAGCTGGGCGCCGAGCTGGAGCCGGTCGACCGCCTGAAATTCCGCGATGGCAAGAAGTACAAGGACCGCCTCACCGGTGCGCAGAAGCAGACCGGCGAAAAAGACGCGCTGATCTCCATGAGCGGTACCCTGATGGGCATGCCGATCGTGGTCAGCGCGTTCGAATTCTCCTTCATGGGCGGCTCCATGGGTGCCATCGTCGGTGAGCGTTTCGTTCGCGCCGCCAACTACGCCTTGGAAAACCGCTGCCCAATGGTCTGTTTCTCGGCCTCCGGTGGCGCACGTATGCAGGAAGCGCTGATCTCGCTGATGCAGATGGCCAAGACCTCGGCTGTGCTGGCGCGCCTGCGTGAAGAAGGCATTCCGTTCATCTCCGTGCTGACCGACCCGGTCTACGGCGGCGTTTCCGCCAGCCTGGCGATGCTGGGCGACGTCATCGTCGGCGAGCCCAAGGCACTGATCGGTTTTGCCGGCCCGCGCGTGATCGAGCAGACCGTACGTGAGAAGCTGCCAGAAGGCTTCCAGCGCAGCGAGTTCCTGCTGGAACACGGCGCTATCGACCTGATCATCTCCCGTGGCGAACTGCGCCCGCGCCTGGCCCGTCTGCTGGCGCAGATGACCGGCCAGGAAACCCCGGAGCAGGCACGTGAGGCGGCTGCGGTCGCGTGATGAAACAACGATCCCTGGGCGAATGGCTCGCCTACCTCGAGCAGTTGCACCCTTCGGCCATCGACATGGGGCTGGAGCGTTCGCAGAACGTGCTTTCCCGCCTGGCGCTGGGCAAGTTGGCGCCGCGCGTGGTGACCGTCACTGGCACCAATGGCAAGGGTTCCACCTGCGCCTTCGTCGCCGCGATGCTGCGTGCCCAGGGGCTCAAGGTGGGCGTGTACAGCTCGCCACACCTGTTGCGTTACAACGAGCGGGTGCTCATCGATGGCCAAGAGGCCAGTGATGAGCGCCTGTGCGAAGCCTTCGCCGCCGTCGAGGCGGCGCGAGGCGACATTTCCCTGACCTATTTCGAGATGGGCACCCTGGCGGCGTTCTGGTTGTTCTATCAGTCCAAGCTGGATGCCGTGGTGCTCGAAGTGGGGCTCGGTGGCCGTCTGGACACCGTGAACGTGGTGGATGCCGACCTGGCGCTGGTGACCAGCATCGGCGTCGACCATGTCGATTACCTGGGTGATACGCGTGAGCTTGTCGCTTTCGAAAAGGCCGGCATCTTCCGCGCTGGCAAGCCGGCGCTGTGTGGCGACCTTGACCCGCCGCAGCCCTTGCTGGACAAGGCCCATGAGCTGGCGGCGCCGTTGTTCTTGCGTGGGCGTGACTTCGACCTGGAAAGCACAGGCGACAGCTGGCACTGGCGTGGGACCACGGCCGAAGGTGCGCTGGTAGCATTGCGCGATCTGCCGTTGCTAGACCTGCCCATGGAAAACGCCACCCTGGCCCTACAGGCCTACCTGTTGATGGGCCTGCCCTGGGATGTCGGTCAACTGCGCCAGGCGCTGCTCGATACCCGTATCACCGGTCGCCTCGATCGCCGTGAAGTGCGCTGGCAGGGCAAGCGTGTGGAGCTGTTGCTGGATGTCGGCCATAACCCGCATGCTGCGGCGTACCTGGCACGGCGTCTGGCGGTAAGGCCGGTCAAGGGGCGCCGCCTGGCAGTGTTCGGCCTGCTGGCCGACAAGGACCTGCCGGGCGTTGTCGAGCCTTTGCAGGCGCTGGTCGACGACTGGGCGGTCGCACCGCTGGACACGCCGCGCAGCCGTCCGGCCGCAGAACTGGCTGACGCCTTGACGAACCTCGGCGCCGCAGTGAAGTCTTATGCCAGCGTCGACGCGGCCCTCGAAGGGCAATGCGCGCAGGCGACGGCGGATGATCAGGTCCTGCTGTTCGGTTCGTTTTTCTGTGTCGCCCAGGCCCTGGAGTGGTTGGCGCGGCAGGCCCCGGAGGGTTGAGTAGATGGCAGTGCTGGATAAAGGGATGAAACAGCGCATGGTAGGTGCGTTGGTGCTGGTGGCGCTGGCGGTGATCTTCCTGCCGATGCTGTTCACCCGCGAGGACGAGATGCGCCAGGTGCGTGTCGAGGCCCCGCAGGCGCCGGCCATGCCGAGCCTGCCAGAGGTGCAAGTGGAGCCGGTCGCCGTGCCGGAGCCGCAGGTCCTTCCGGAAGAGCCGCAGCAGCCACCGGTGGTGGTTGACGAGTCTACCGCGCCAGCCAGCACGCCTAGCCAACCGATTACGCCATCCCCGCAGACGCAAACGCAGGCCCAGGCTGCCAAGCCGCCAGCGCCCAAGGTTGAAGCCACACCGGCCGCCACGCCTGCGCCTGCCGTTGCCGCCGCCAAGCCGGCAGCGCCGTCTAAGATCGACGTGAATGGGTTGCCGGTCAGTTGGTCTATCCAACTGGCCAGCCTTTCCAATCGTGCCGGGGCTGAAAGCCTGCAGCAGACGTTGCGAAGCCAGGGCTACAACGCCTACATCCGCTCGGCGGGTGGTATGAACCGGGTGTATGTCGGGCCACTGATCGAGCGCGCCGAGGCCGAGCGCGTACGTGATGCAATCAACCGCAAGCACAGCCTCAAAGGCTTTGTGGTGCGCTTCCAGCCCGAGCGCGGCTGATAGCGCTGCCTCTTTGTAGGAGCGGCCTTGCGTCGCGAAAGGCCGCTCCTACAAGTATCGCGCAGTTGTTAATCGGCCCGACATTCCGCTTACCCCCAGCCCGCCGCTCTGGTAAAATGCGCCGCCTCAAACGTCTGCAGGCAGCACCGTGGCATTTACCTGGGTTGATTGGGCGATCATCGCGATCATCGCCGTCTCCACACTGATCAGTCTCAAGCGCGGCTTCGTCAAGGAAGCCTTGTCCTTGCTCATCTGGATCATTGCCGGTGCGGTTGCCTGGATGTTCGGTGGCTCGCTCTCGGTGTATCTTGAAAGCTACATCCAGACGCCATCGATGCGCATCATCGCAGGCTGCGCCATTCTTTTCGTCGCCACCCTGCTGGTGGGGGCCATGGTCAACTTCCTTGTCGGCGAGCTGATCCGCGTGACCGGGCTGTCGGGTACCGATCGTTTCCTCGGCATGGCTTTCGGCGCCGCGCGCGGGGCCTTGCTGGTGGTAGTGGCCATCGGGCTGCTTAGCCTGGGGCCGGTTCAACAAGACACTTGGTGGCAGGAATCACGCCTGATACCACAATTTCTCTTGGTCGCTGACTGGTCGAAAAACCTGATTCTGGGTTTCACCAGCCAGTGGATGTCCAGTGGGGTGATCAGCACACCGGCTGATCTCCCGTTCAAGGAACAGTTGCTCGGGCCGGCAAAGCCCTGAGCGCTATTCACTCAAGTTTCGTCAAAGTAGGGGTTGCGTCGCATGTGTGGCATCGTCGGTATCGTCGGTAAGTCGAACGTCAATCAGGCGCTGTATGACGCGCTTACGGTCCTCCAGCACCGCGGCCAGGACGCTGCCGGTATCGTGACCAGCCATGACGGCCGGTTATTCCTGCGCAAGGATAATGGCCTGGTGCGCGATGTCTTCCAGCAGCGCCACATGCAGCGGCTGGTCGGCCACATGGGTATCGGCCACGTGCGCTACCCAACGGCGGGCAGCTCGACCTCGGCCGAGGCCCAGCCGTTCTACGTCAACTCGCCGTACGGCATCACCCTGGCGCACAACGGCAACCTGACCAACGTCGAGCAGTTGGCCAAGGAGATCTACGAGTCCGACCTGCGCCACGTCAACACCAATTCCGACTCGGAAGTGCTGCTGAACGTGTTCGCCCACGAGCTGGCCGTACGCGGCAAGCTGCAGCCGACCGAAGAAGACGTGTTCGCTGCGGTTTCCCACGTGCACAGCCGCTGCGTAGGTGGTTATGCGGTGGTGGCCATGGTCACCGGTTATGGCATCGTCGGTTTCCGTGACCCGAACGGTATTCGCCCGGTGGTGTTCGGCCAGCGTCACACCGACGAAGGTGTGGAGTACATGATCGCCTCCGAAAGCGTCGCCCTGGACGTGCTCGGCTTCACCCTGATCCGCGACCTGGCGCCGGGCGAAGCGGTGTACATCACCGAAGAAGGCCAGCTGTACACCAAGCAGTGTGCACAAAACCCGAAACTGCAGCCGTGCATCTTCGAACACGTCTACCTCGCCCGTCCGGACTCGATCATGGATGGCGTCTCGGTGTACAAGGCGCGCCTGCGCATGGGCGAAAAGCTGGCCGAGAAGATCCAGCGTGAACGCCCTGAGCACAACATCGACGTGGTCATCCCAATCCCGGACACCAGCCGCACTGCGGCGCTGGAACTGGCCAACCACCTGGGCGTCAAGTTCCGCGAAGGCTTCGTCAAGAACCGCTACATCGGCCGTACCTTCATCATGCCCGGCCAGGCTGCGCGCAAGAAATCGGTACGCCAGAAGCTCAACGCCATCGAGCTGGAATTCCGCGGCAAGAACGTGATGCTGGTGGACGACTCGATCGTGCGCGGCACCACCTGCAAGCAGATCATCCAGATGGCCCGCGAAGCCGGCGCCAAGAACGTCTACTTCTGCTCCGCAGCCCCTGCGGTGCGCTACCCCAACGTCTACGGCATCGACATGCCGAGCGCTCACGAACTGATCGCCCACAACCGCACCACCGAACAGGTGGCCGAGTTGATCGGCGCCGACTGGCTGATTTACCAGGACCTGCCGGACCTGATCGAATCGGTCGGTGGCGGCAAGATCAAGATCGAGCACTTCGATTGCGCAGTGTTCAATGGTGAATACGTCACCGGCGACATCGACGCAGCCTACCTTGATCGTATCGAGCAGGCCCGTAACGACCTGGCGAAGGTGAAGACCCAGGCGGTCAGCGCGATCATCGACCTCTACAACAACTGATTAGGGAGCGACGGCATGACGGATCAATGGGATGCCGGACGACTGGACAGTGACCTCGAGGGTGTCGGCTTCGACACCCTGGCGGTGCGCGCCGGGCAAAACCGTACACCAGAGGCCGAGCACAGCGAAGCGCTGTTCCTGACCTCCAGCTATGTTTTCCGTACGGCTGCCGATGCGGCTGCACGTTTTGCTGGCGAAACGCCAGGTAACGTCTACTCGCGCTACACCAACCCGACTGTGCGTGCCTTCGAGGAACGCCTGGCGGCCATGGAGGGCGCCGAGCAGGCAGTGGCGACGTCCACCGGTATGGCGGCGATCCTTGCCGTGGTCATGTCGCTGTGCAGCGCCGGTGACCATGTGCTGGTGTCGCAGAGCGTATTTGGCTCGACCATCAGCCTGTTCGAGAAATACTTCAAGCGCTTCGGCGTCGAGGTGGACTACGTGCCGCTGGTCGACCTGTCGGGTTGGGAAAAGGCCATCAAGGCCAATACCAAGCTGCTGATCGTCGAGTCGCCGTCCAACCCGCTGGCCGAGCTGGTCGATATCACTGCTCTCAGCGAAGTCGCCCACGCGCGTGGCGCCATGCTGGTGGTGGACAACTGCTTCAGCACCCCGGCACTGCAGCAGCCGCTCAAGCTGGGTGCCGACATTGTGTTCCACTCGGCAACCAAGTTCATCGATGGCCAAGGCCGTTGCATGGGCGGTGTGGTGGCTGGGCGCAGTGAGCAGATGAAAGAAGTGGTGGGCTTCCTGCGTACAGCAGGCCCGACCCTCAGCCCGTTCAATGCGTGGATCTTCACCAAAGGCCTGGAAACGCTCAAGCTACGCATGCGTGCGCACTGCGAGAGCGCTCAGCAACTGGCTGAGTGGCTGGAGCAGCAGGACGGCATCGAGAAAGTGCATTACGCCGGCCTGCCAAGCCACCCGCAGCACGAACTGGCCAAGCGCCAGATGAGCGGCTTTGGTGCGGTGGTCAGCTTCGAGGTCAAGGGCGGCAAAGAGGGCGCCTGGCGCTTCATCGATGCCACGCGGGTCATCTCGATCACCACCAACCTGGGTGACAGCAAGACCACCATCGCGCACCCTGCCACCACCTCCCACGGCCGCTTGTCGCCGCAGGAACGTGAGGCAGCGGGTATCCGCGACAGCCTGGTCCGCGTCGCCGTGGGCCTTGAAGATGTGGCCGACCTGCAGGCAGACCTCGCGCGTGGGTTGGCGGCACTGTGATTGAAATCAGCGGCAGTAAGCCAGGCCATAACGGCCGGGTAGCCTTGGTGACTGGTGCCGCTCGCGGCATCGGCCTGGGGATTGCCGCCTGGTTGATCTGCGAAGGCTGGCAGGTGGTGCTCAGCGACCTTGACCGCCCACGCGGGGCCAAGGTGGCCAAGGCGTTGGGTGACAACGCCTGGTTCATCACCATGGACGTTGCCGACGAGGCGCAGGTCAGTGCCGGGGTGTCCGAGGTACTGGGGCAGTTCGGTCGGCTCGACGCGCTGGTGTGCAATGCGGCGATCGCCAACCCGCACAACCAGACGCTGGAAAGCCTTAGCCTGGCGCAATGGAACCGCGTACTGGCGGTCAACCTCAATGGCCCGATGCTGCTGGCCAAGCATTGCGCACCTTACCTGCGTGCGCATAACGGGGCGATCGTCAACCTGACCTCGACCCGGGCACGGCAGTCCGAACCGGACACCGAAGCCTATGCGGCAAGCAAGGGCGGCCTGGTTGCGTTGACCCATGCCCTGGCCATGAGCCTGGGCCCGGAGATCCGCGTCAATGCGGTGAGCCCGGGCTGGATCGATGCACGAGACCCTTCCCAGCGCCGTGCCGAACCGTTGACCGATGCCGACCATGCCCAGCACCCGACGGGCAGGGTAGGGACGGTGGAAGACGTGGCGGCCATGGTGGCCTGGCTGTTGTCGCGCCAAGCGGCTTTCGTCACCGGCCAGGAGTTCGTGGTCGATGGCGGCATGACCCGCAAGATGATCTACACCTGAGCTGTCAGATGTTAAGAAGGGGACCGAAAGGTCCCCTTTTTGTTTCCAGCGATTATTCATCGCGCGACCGCTTGGTGCAGGGGTAGCCTTATGCTGCGAAGAGGGCAGTGAGCTCATGCTGAATCATCGGTGCTTTCATCGGCCTCTTCGCAGCACAAGGCTGCTCCTACAGTGAAGGCAGCATTGATCCGTTGGCCTCACACCGGCAAACCTCTTTTTTGCCCTTTTTGAAAAAAAATTCAATGGGGGTATTGACTTAGCATCGGTACCTGCGTAAATTTCGCGGCCTCAGCGAAGCAAACGCAACAAGCAACATCGCGGGGGTGATTAGCTCAGCCGGGAGAGCATCTGCCTTACAAGCAGAGGGTCGGCGGTTCGATCCCGTCATCACCCACCACTTCCTGAGCGTTCCTGGTGCAGGAAGCTTCGAAAGAAGCAGATAGCCAGAGAGGAACAAGGCCTGATAAGCCACGACGTAAGTCACTATGCGCAGCGGTAGTTCAGTCGGTTAGAATACCGGCCTGTCACGCCGGGGGTCGCGGGTTCGAGTCCCGTCCGCTGCGCCACTTTTTAGTAACAGATGGGTGCCTTGCACCGGTCTGAGATCGAAAGGCAAATATGCCTGAGGTCGATCCCAGTTTCAATCGGGCGCAAGCCTGAACGATACGCAGCGGTAGTTCAGTCGGTTAGAATACCGGCCTGTCACGCCGGGGGTCGCGGGTTCGAGTCCCGTCCGCTGCGCCATCTTAGCTTCGAAGCCCCTTGAACGCTTCGAAGCAACAAAAAGAGCGATCAACGTGTCGCTTTTTTTGTTCCTGACTTCACTGTGCCCTTGGCCGGTAAGCAGGCAACAGGTTTCAACTGGGCGCAAGCCCAAGCGATACGCAGCGGTAGTTCAGTCGGTTAGAATACCGGCCTGTCACGCCGGGGGTCGCGGGTTCGAGTCCCGTCCGCTGCGCCATCTTCGCCTCGAGGCCGCTTGAACGCCTCGAAGCAACGTGAAAAGCGACCTTAGGGTCGCTTTTTTCGTTTTCACGCCCCGCCAGCCCACATTTACACGAAGCTGACAGACTCTTCACGGATGAACGGTTTCAGTGCCCGTGCGCAGTGATGCACAATAGGCACCTTCTCGACTTACCCGGAATTCGCAATGACCAGATCATCCGTCTTTGGTGCGCTCGGGCTGGCCCTGGTGCTGGCGGGCGTGACCGGTTGTTCCTCAAAAAAAGCTGCCATCTACGAACATGAGAACTTCGATGACTCGGGCACCTTCTCGCGCAGCTTCCCGGTGACCGATGCCGGCTCCTGCGAGGCCGCTCGCCGCGCCTTGCTCAGCCAGGGTTACATCATTACCAGCAGCGGTGCCAACCAGGTGACCGGCAACAAGAGCTTTCAGCAGAACAGCGAAAACCACCTTCAGATCAGCTTCAACGTTACCTGCGCACCCGACGTGAGCGACGAGCAGCGCTCGACCATGTTCGCCAACGCCCTGCAGGACCGCTACAGCCTGAAGAAATCCAACACTTCCGCCAGCCTTGGCGTGGGCGTGCTGGGTTCTGTGTCCATGCCGATAGGCTCCAGTGATGACTCGATGGTCAAGGTCGCCAGTGAGACGGTGACGGCGGCGCAGTTCTACGACCGTTACTTCGCACTGGTAGAGAGCTATCTGCCGAAGCCGAAAAAAGCCAGTAAGGCTAAGGCCAAAGTCGAGCCTGAGGCGCCCGCCCCCAAGGTTGAAAAACCAGCGGTCGACCTGGGGTTGCCGGAGCAGGCGGCTGCAGCGCCTGTGGCCGCTCCTGTAACGCCCGCGGCTGAACCCACCCCAGCGCCTCCTGCCGCCATTGCCCCCGCCAGCGAAGTGCCAGCAGCGCCAGCGGCAAATGACAGCCAGGGGTCACAGCCTGTAGCGCCGCCCGCCGAACCTGCGCCTATCCAGGTGCAACAGGAGACACAGCCTGCAGAGCCGGTACCCGCGGCGCTCTGACACATTCCCTGTTACAGACAGGCGGCGATAACGCCGTCGATTCCTGCTACGTTTACTTCTCATGAGCTTGTCATCATTCCTTCACCCAACCTGCTTAGGTTGAAGGCGACATCTACGAAGACAAATGAGAAAAGAGGACGCAGGGCAATGGATGAATATCAGGAAGAGCTGCTCGAGTTCCAGGCATACGAACTGGACACCCCGGAACCCGCCGACGACGCCACCGAGCTTTAGCCGGCCTGCCGCTGACTGCGGCGAAACTCCCCCGGCGTGAGGCCGGTCCAGCGCTTGAATGCGCGCTGGAAAGCCTCTGCCGAAGCAAACCCCAACAGATAAGCGATTTCGCCGAAAGCCAGCTCCGTGTCACGGATGTAGGTTTCGGCCAGGTCGCGCCGTGTCTCGTTCAACACGTCGCGAAAACGCGTTCCTTCTTCGGCCAGCTTGCGCCGCAATGTCCAGGTCGGCAGTTGCAGGCTCAACGCCACTTCGTCCAGGTCCGGTTCGCGGCCGCCATTGAGCAGCGGGCCGAGCAGGTGCGTGATGCGTTCACCGAGGCTGCGCACCCGCGTGCGCTGTTGCAACTCCGCTTCGCAAAGCTGCAGCAGGTGCTGCCAGGTGCTCGGGCAGTGCTGCGGGTTGGCCATCTGCAGGGTGGCGCGGCTCAGGCGCAGTTGATTGCCGTCGGCGCCGAATTGCACCGGGGTGCTGCACAGCGCCTGATACTGGGCGGCATAGGGAGGCGCAGCAAATTCGATTTCAAGCCGTTCGGCCTGCAGCACAGTCCCCGCCAGGTCGCCCAGTTGCGCCAGCCAGCCGGCGAGCAGGGAGTCGACCACGAAGCGGTTGTAGGTGTTGTAGGGGCTGATGGAATAAAAACGCAGCCAGGCGCCTTGGGCATCTTCCTGGAAGCGCGAGTGGCCCCGGTAGTTGGCAGCGTACAGCGGCTCGAAGCGCAACAAGGTGCGCGCCGCTTCGCCCACGGTGGGCGCCTGGGCTGCGGTGATGCCCGCAAGGCCTGCATGCGCCAGACGGCTGAGGCGGCC
The DNA here is from genome assembly GCF_014269095.1 of Pseudomonas sp. SWRI50. Taxonomy (NCBI): domain Bacteria; kingdom Pseudomonadati; phylum Pseudomonadota; class Gammaproteobacteria; order Pseudomonadales; family Pseudomonadaceae; genus Pseudomonas; species Pseudomonas sp. SWRI50. Next base: position 84,919 of record NZ_JABWRW010000021.1, read on the forward strand.
CATGTGCAGGCCCAAGGCCGGCTCGGCGCACAGCGCGATGGCGGCATGCCCAAGGTGCATGTAACGCGGGATCGACAGGCGTGCTCCGGCTTCGGCCAGGCGTGCCGCATCCAGGCCATAGCGTTGCAGCAGGGGCGCAGGGTCGTGGCCCAGCACGCGCAATGCCTCGGCCAGTGGCTGGACAAACCCTACCGACAGATCACCCAGGCGCACGCGGGGGCGGGCCACGGGGTTACAACCAGAGGTTCAGCAGGCGGGCGCCATGGCTGGGGTTGCCCGCCAGCAGTTGACCCGACTGATGGGCGAAGCCCTGGCCATCGCTGGCCTGCTCCCAGAACTGCCCACGCATGAACACGCTCATGCTGCTGACGTCTTCGCCAGCGGCCTGGGTCAGGCGTTGCCAGGCGTTTTGTTCGCTGACTTCGCCACGCTTGAGGGCGAGCTCCGCCGCCGCGTCCTGATGGCGATTGCCACGCCATGGCGCCTCCCAGCTGCCTTTGCCACTGAGGAATACCGGGTTGGCGATCAATTGCACGGATTGTTGTGTCAGTTGCTGGTGGTTTTCCGGGTACCAGCTGTCACTGCCGACCAGTACGCCCAGGCGCCCGGCCGGGGTTTGCAGTACTTGCAGCGGTTGCTGGCGGCCATCATGGATGAAACGGCGCGTTTCGCTGTCCGGGTACTGCTGACGCTGTGGCTGGCCCAGCAGCGAGCCGTCGCCGGCAAACACCACGCTGCTGTTGTACAGTGGGCCATTACCGGCGTGCAGCACACCTTGTTTGACATAGGGGGCCGGCAGCACGATGGAGCCGGCCACCAGGGTGACACCAAACTCCTTGGCCAGGCCACCGAACAACTGCTGATAATCGGCGGCCATCTGCTCGGCCTTCATGCGCAGGTGGGCATCGCTGCGCCAGTCGTCGGCGTTGGCGCGCAGCATGGCCAGGCCATAGCGCAGCGGGTTGCTCAGCTCCAGCCATTGCAAGGCCTCGCGGCTCTGCGTGACTTGGTACAGCTCGTTCTTTTCACCCCGTGCCCACAGCCAGGTACCGATGTGCTCGGGCAGCACCACCACCGTGCGTGGGCCGACCAGCCCCTGTACGCGAGCCTGCTGCAAATAGGCCGAAAGCTTGCGGTGCAGGCGTTGCAGGTTCTGGTAGTCACTGGGGTAGAGCAGCGGTTCGACGCCAAGCAAATTGCCTCGCTCACCGGGCACGCCATGATTGAGCGCCAGCTCGATGCGCAGGTCGGAAAGGTAATGGCCTTCCGGGCGCTGCTGGGTCCAGAAGCCGTAGCCGCACAGGGCGGCTATCATCACCAGCGCCAAGGCGCTTGCCAGAAGTTTTTGCATGAAGCGGTACAGCGCCTTGGAAGTTGGAGTTGTCTAGGGTAGCCCTGCTGTACGGGAGGATCAATAAGTTGTCAGTTTCGATCATTGAGACTGTTCAAACAGCTGTTTAATGTCAGTGGCAGATAAACGACGGGGCCCGCCAGCTGGCGAGGCACCCGCATTCCGTGATCACGCCACAGGGGGACATTCCATGGCTGCCGACCGTTATCCGCACCTGCTCGCACCGCTCGACCTGGGCTTCACCACCTTGCGCAACCGCACCCTGATGGGTTCGATGCACACCGGTCTTGAAGAACGCCCCGGCGGCTTCGAGCGCATGGCGGCCTATTTTGCCGAGCGCGCCCGTGGCGGCGTCGGCCTGATGGTCACCGGCGGTATCGCTCCGAATGACGAAGGCGGCGTCTATTCCGGCGCTGCCAAGCTCAGCACCGAGGAAGAGGCCGACAAGCACCGCATCGTGACCGAGGCGGTGCATGCCGCTGGCGGCAAGATCTGCCTGCAGATCCTCCATGCCGGGCGCTATGCCTACAGCCCGCGCCAGGTCGCGCCCAGCGCCATCCAGGCGCCGATCAACCCGTTCAAGCCCAAAGAACTGGACGAAGCAGGCATCGAGAAACAGATCGCCGATTTCGTCAATTGCGCCGCGCTGGCCCAGCGGGCCGGCTATGACGGCGTCGAGATCATGGGTTCGGAAGGCTACTTCATCAACCAGTTCCTGGCCGCCCACACCAACCACCGCACCGACCGCTGGGGGGGCAGCTATGAAAACCGCATGCGCCTGGCCGTCGAGATCGTCAGCCGTGTGCGTGAGGCGGTGGGCCCGAACTTCATCATCATCTTCCGCCTGTCGATGCTGGACCTGGTCGAAGGGGGCAGCACCTGGGACGAAATCGAGCTGCTGGCCAAGGCCATCGAGCAGGCGGGGGCGACCCTGATCAACACCGGTATCGGTTGGCACGAAGCGCGTATCCCAACCATCGCCACCAAAGTGCCACGGGCGGCGTTCAGCAAGGTCACCGCCAAGCTGCGTGGCACCGTGAGCATTCCGCTGATCACCACCAACCGCATCAACACCCCGGAAGTCGCCGAGGCGGTGCTCGCCGAAGGCGATGCTGACATGGTTTCGATGGCCCGGCCGTTCCTGGCCGACCCGGACTTCGTCAACAAGGCCGCTGCCGGGCGCGCTGACGAGATCAACACCTGCATCGGTTGCAACCAAGCCTGCCTGGACCACACCTTCGGCGGCAAGCTGACCAGTTGCCTGGTCAACCCGCGCGCCTGCCACGAAACCGAACTCAACTACCTGCCTGTGCGCACCGTGAAGCGTATTGCCGTTGTCGGTGCTGGCCCGGCCGGCCTGGCTGCCGCCACCGTGGCCGCCGAGCGGGGCCACCAGGTGACCTTGTTCGATGCCGCTGGCGAGATCGGCGGGCAGTTCAACTTGGCCAAGCGGGTGCCGGGCAAGGAAGAGTTCTTCGAGACCCTGCGCTATTTCCGTAACAAGCTGAGCAGCACTGGCGTAGACCTGCGCCTGAACACCCGCGTCGATGTACAGGCGCTGGTGGACGGCGGCTTCGACGAGGTCATCCTGGCCACCGGGATTGCGCCGCGTACGCCAGCGATCCCGGGGGTCGAGCATGCCAAGGTGCTCAGCTACCTGGACGTGCTGCTCCAGCGTAAGCCAGTCGGCCAGGCGGTCGCGGTGATTGGCGCCGGTGGCATCGGTTTCGATGTGTCCGAATACCTGGTGCACCAGGGCGTGGCCAGCAGCCAGGACCGCGAGGCGTTCTGGAAAGAGTGGGGCATCGACACCCAGCTCGAGGCCCGCGGGGGTGTGGCCGGCATCAAGGCTGCGCCGCACGCGCCGGCACGCCAGGTGTATCTGCTGCAGCGCAAGCAGTCCAAGGTCGGCGACGGGTTGGGCAAGACCACCGGCTGGATCCACCGAACGGGGCTGAAGAACAAGCAGGTGCAGATGCTCAACGGCGTGGAGTACCTGGGTATCGATGATGCCGGCTTGCATATTCGGGTCGGCGGCGGTGAGCCGCAATTGCTGGCAGTGGACAACGTGGTGATCTGTGCCGGGCAGGAGCCGCTGCGAGAGCTGCAAGAAGGCTTGCTGGCCGCAGGCCAGTCGGTGCACTTGATCGGTGGCGCGGATGTGGCGGCCGAGCTGGATGCCAAGCGGGCGATCAACCAAGGCTCGCGGTTGGCTGCCGAGCTTTGAGATAGCCGGGGGCCGCGAAGCGGCCCCCGATGTTCACTGATAAACTGAAGCCTTCGCTTCAGGCCCCGATCCATGTCTATCGATTTTCTCGACCTGCCCCAGGCTCCTCTACACCCCCTGAACCTGCCCTGGCTACAAAACGCCAAGGTCGAAGTCGCCATCCTGCGCTTGGACTTGATCGACCCCCTGATCAGCGGCAACAAGTGGTTCAAGCTGCGCCACCACCTCCAGCACGCCCATGAGTCAGGTGCCCCTGGCCTGATCAGCCTCGGCGGCAGCCACTCCAACCACCTTCATGCCCTGGCCGCTGCCGGCAAGCGCTTCGGCTTCGCCACGGCCGGCCTGCTGCGTGGCCACCCCCAGGACACGCCGACGGTGCGGGATCTGCAGGCGTTGGGCATGCACGTGCATTGGCTCGGCTATGGCGGCTACCGCGCCCGTCATGAGGCGGGTTTCTGGCAACCCTGGCAGGCACGCTACCCCGGTTGGCACTGCATTCCCGAAGGCGGCGGCGGCTTGGCCGGCGCGCAGGGTTGCGGGTTGATCGTCGCGCAGGCGCGCGCGCAACTGGCCGAGATCGGTTGGGACGATTACAGCGCCTGGTGGCTGGCCGTGGGTACCGGTACAACGTTGGCCGGCCTGGTGCTGGCAGAGGCGGGCGCGCATGACGTGCACGGCGCGCTGGCGGTGCCCCGCGATCACGGCGTGCCGGACGTTGTGATGGATCTGGCCGGCGGCAGTGGCTATCAACTGCATGATGCCTGCCGGGGCGGTTTCGCTCGGACCGACGACGAGCTGCTGGCGTTCATCGACGCTTGCGAGCGGCACACAGGCGTGCCGCTAGAAGCGCTCTACACCGGTAAGGCCCTGCTGGCGCTGCGCGAGCAGGTCGAGGCCGGCCTGTTCGCGCCCGGCACCCGCCTGATCGTGCTGCATACCGGTGGCCTGCAAGGCCGGCGCGGTTATTTGTAGGGCAGCATGCGCAGCAGCGTGTTGTCGCGCTGCACGTAGTGGTGATACAGCCCGGCCACTGCATGCAGGCCGATCAGCCAGTAACCCCAGCTGCCGATGCGTTCATGCCAGCCTTTGATGAATTTGGCCTGGTCTGGGTCCGCGCCGATGAGGTGCGGCAGTTCCAGCCCATAAAAGGGGACTGGCTTGTCGGCGGCACTCAAAATCAGCCAGCCGGCGAGGGGTAGGCCGATCATCAGCAGGTACAGCGCCAGGTGCATCAGGTGGGCAAGGCCGGTCTGCCAGGCCGGTGGCTTGGGCAGGATGGGCGGGGTGGGGCGGCTCAGGCGCACAGCCAGGCGCAGCCAGACCAGCACGAACACGGTCAGGCCCAGCATGAAGTGCAGGTCCTTCATCAGATTGCGCTCGGCGCTGTCCTTGGGGAACAGGCCGCGAAACTCGATGCAGGCGTATACGACGGCCAGTAGCACCAGCATCAGCCAATGCAGGGCGATGGACAGGCGCGCGTAATGTTGCGTGGGGGTGGATGAAACCATGGTTGATCCTCATCATCAGGTCTTGAAGTGGCGCTCTTGGTGGCGCTCAGTAGTCACTGTATCCGCTTGAGGGAACCAATCTTTGCTCCAGGTCGGTGAAAATTGTGTTGCTTGTACCGGCCTCTTCGCTGGCAGAATCATCGCGTGGGCAAAAGTGGCCAGCTATCAGCCACCAAAAACACCCGCTCCACTTCATGCCAGGCACCCTCGGCTTCCTGCTCCAGCCTGACCAGCATCTGCGCCGGCGCATGCTCATCTAGCCCCCGCAGCCAAGCCCCGAACTGCAGTGCCGTCCAGCATTCATTCGCCTCGACCCGCGCCGGTGCCAACCAGGCATCGCGGGGCAAAGGCTGCCAGCGTTCGCCAGTGGCCATCGACCAATCCCGCCGCCGCAACCAGCGCCCGCGCAGGTGCAGTGGGTTGGCCCCCTCGGGCGGTTCTGCCTGCCCAGGCCATGGGTAGAACAGGTAACCGGCCAGCCACAGGTGCGCCTGCACCTGCTGCACGCCAAGCCCGGCCAGGGCCGCGCGGCTCTGCGCGCCACTGGACATCGGCAATTGATGCCCAGTCAGGTGCGCCAGTTTGATCCCCAGCCGGTCATGGCAACCTGGGCCAAGCCACTGCGTCGGGTCTCGGCCATCGCTGTGGGTCGGCCCCAGGTAAAACTTGATGGCCAACTCGAAATGCTGCACCCCCTCGTCATCCCGCAACAGAATGTCCAGCTCACCCAACGTCTGCCCGCCTGCGCGAATCGCCAGGTTTGCTGCCAGCAACTCAAGGCCCGGCGCCTGGCCCAGGGCGAACTGCCAGAGGCATTCGTAGTACAGGCCCAGCCGCCGACTGGTCAGGCGCGCCAGCCTGTCGCGCAGCGCTTGCTCGTCGGCATCCAGGGCCAGCAGCCAGGCCTTCAGGCGTTGCGGATCATCGGCCCAGGCGCTGCCGGCCAGCGGGTGGCGCTGGGGGCAGGGCGGGGCGCTCAGCAGCGGGGGCGACAGCAATGCCCAGGCCAGGTCGCGCACGGCAGGGCGGCGCAACTGGCGAGGCAAGTCGTGGAGTTCGGCGAAAGGCATCATCCAGCGAGCATAGCCGGTTTGCCGCTACCCGGTCGTTTCGCCCATAATCGGCGCATAGTCACCCGCCGCAGAGCCTCGCAGGAGCCCCATGGAGCAATTTCGCAATATCGGTATCATCGGACGCCTTGGCAGCTCGCAGGTGCTCGACACCATTCGCCGACTGAAAAAATTCCTCCTCGAGCGCCACCTGCACGTGATCCTCGAGGACACCATCGCTGAAGTCCTGCCCGGCCACGGCCTGCAGACGTCCACGCGCAAGCTGCTGGGCGAGGTCTGCGACCTGGTCATCGTCGTCGGCGGTGACGGCAGCCTGCTCGGCGCCGCCCGCGCGCTGGCCCGGCACAACATCCCGGTGCTCGGCATCAACCGCGGCAACTTGGGCTTTCTCACCGACATTCGCCCTGACGAACTGGAAGAAAAGGTCGCCGAAGTGCTCGACGGCCACTACCTGGTGGAAAACCGCTTCCTGCTGCAGGCCGAAGTGCGCCGTCACCACGAGGCCATCGGCCAGGGCGATGCGCTCAACGACGTGGTCTTGCACCCCGGCAAGTCGACGCGGATGATCGAGTTCGAAATCTACATCGACGGCCAGTTCGTCTGCAGCCAGAAGGCCGATGGCCTGATCGTCGCCACCCCGACCGGTTCGACCGCCTACGCGTTATCGGCCGGCGGCCCGATCATGCACCCCAAGCTCGACGCCATCGTCATCGTGCCGATGTACCCGCATACCCTCTCGGGGCGGCCGATCGTGGTGGACGGCAACAGCGAACTGAAGATTGTCGTGGCCAAGGACCTGCAGATTTACCCGCAGGTGTCCTGTGACGGCCAGAACCACTTCACCTGCGCCCCTGGCGACACCATCACGGTGAGCAAGAAGCCGCAGAAACTGCGCCTGATCCACCCGCTGGACCATAACTACTACGAAGTGTGCCGTACCAAACTCGGCTGGGGCAGCCGCCTTGGAAGCAGGGACGACTGATGCTCGATCCGGCGCGAAGTTTTGACATCATCGGTGACGTGCATGGCTGTGCGCTGACCCTTGAACGCTTGCTCGACGCCCTCGGTTACAAGCGTGTGGCCGGCGTCTGGCGTCACCCGCGGCGCCAGGCATTGTTCCTCGGCGACATCGTCGACCGTGGGCCGCGCATCCGCGAGGCATTGCACATCGTGCACGACATGGTCGAGGCCGGCCAGGCGTTCTGCATCATGGGCAACCATGAGTACAACGCCCTGGGCTGGGTCACCCCGGCGCTGCCCGGCAGCGGCAAGGCCCATGTGCGCGAACACACGCCACGCCACGCCCGGCTGATCGACGAGACCCTCACGCAGTTCGCCCACCACCCGGGCGACTGGCATGACTTCGTCAACTGGTTTTACGAACTGCCGCTGTTCGTCGACGCCGGGCGTTTCCGCCTGGTGCATGCCTGCTGGGACCCACGGCTGATCGAGCCGCTGCGCCAGCAATATCCGGATGGGCGCATCGACGAACATTTCATCCAGGCCTCGGCCGTGCCCGGCAGCTTTGCCGCCACCGTGTGCAATCGCCTGCTGCGGGGCACCGACATGCGCCTGCCGGACGGCTTGACCCTAACCGGTGGCGATGGCCTGACCCGCGCGTTCTTCCGCACCAAGTTCTGGGAAGAAGACCCGCAAACCTATGGCGACATCGTGTTCCAGCCCGATGCGCTGCCTGAAGCCGTCGCCAGCACGCCACTGAGCCATACCCAGAAGAACGCCTTGTTGCGCTATGCCGAGGACGAGCCTTTGTTGTTCGTCGGCCACTACTGGCGCAGCGGCCGCCCAGCGCCGATCCGCGACAACCTGGCCTGCCTCGACTACAGCGCGGTGCTTTACGGCAAACTGGTCGCCTATCGGCTGGATGATGAAACCCGTATCGACCCGCACAAGTTCGTCTGGGTCGACGTCGACCGCCCACAGGCCAATCAATGAACATAATCGAAGTGATGCGCCTGCCGCTGTCGGTCGACCTCAGCGGCTTCGTGCACCTGCTGCAACGCTTGCAGGTGCCACACCGGGTCAGTGAAGAAGGTGAAGTCCAGGTCCTGTGGGCCCCCGACACGCTGGCCCAGGATGTGCTGCAACTCTACCAACGCTATCCCGACGGTAACGCCGACCTTGAGCTTGCGCAGGCCCCTGTGGAAGGGGATTCAGCCGCGAGTGCCCCCACACAGCCCTCCCTCAAAGACCAGGTAAAAGCCTGCAAGGTCACCGCCGCTGTCCTGCTGCTGTGCTTCATCGTTGCCGGCATCACCGGCCTTGGCGACAACTTCTCGACCATTGGCTGGTTCACCTTCCTCGACTTCCGCGTGCAGGGCGACTACCTCTACTTCACCCCGCTGGCCCAGGGCCTCGCCGAAGGCCAATGGTGGCGCCTGGTGTCGCCGATGCTGCTGCATTTCGGCGTGCTGCACCTGGCCATGAACAGCCTGTGGTACTGGGAACTGGGCAAGCGCATCGAGCTGCGCCAGGGGCCCTGGCTGTTGCTGGGCCTGACCCTGTTGTTCAGCCTGGTTTCCAACCTGGCCCAGCACTACACCAGTGGCGCGAGCCTGTTCGGTGGCCTTTCTGGGGTGCTGTACGGGCTGCTCGGGCACATCTGGCTGTACCAGTGGCTGGCGCCCAACCCGCACTTCAACCTGCCCAAGGGCGTGCTGGTGATGATGCTGATCTGGCTGGTGGTGTGCCTGACCGGCGTAGTCGGCCAGCTCGGCTTCGGCCAAATCGCCAACGCCGCCCACGTCGGCGGCCTGCTCATCGGATGCCTGACAGGGCTCTTGGGTGGCGGCATGGCCCGGCGTAAACTGTCGGCTTGAATTAGGAGACGCTATGTCCACTTTCGCGCAAATGATTGAAAACATTACTCCCGAGATCTACGAGAGCCTGAAAACGGCCGTGGAAATCGGCAAATGGTCTGATGGCCGCAAGCTCACTGCCGAGCAGAAAGAGCTGTCGCTGCAGGCGGTGATCGCCTGGGAAATGAAAAACCTCCCCGAAGACCAGCGTACCGGCTACATGGGGCCGCAAGAGTGCGCCTCGAAGTCTGCGCCGATCCCTAACATTCTGTTCAAGTCGGACTCGGTACATTGATCGAACTCGCTCGTGGCTCTTTGAGCAAGATGGCGGTGCGCCTTGAGGCACCGGTCGTGCAATACAGCTTTCGCCTGGGTGAAGAGCAGGTACCGGTCAACCCGTTGATCGGCCAGCGCTTGCGCCTCGAGTACCTCGGCGCCATTCACTGCAGCCATTGCGGCAAGCGCACCAAGACCAGCTTCAGCCAGGGTTACTGCTACCCGTGCATGACCAAGCTGGCCCAGTGCGACGTGTGCATCATGGCCCCGGAACGCTGCCACTATGACGCCGGCACCTGCCGCGAACCGTCCTGGGGCGAGCAGTTCTGCATGACCGACCACGTCGTCTACCTGGCCAACTCGTCAGGGGTCAAGGTCGGCATTACCCGCGCCACCCAGTTGCCCACCCGCTGGCTCGACCAGGGTGCCAGCCAGGCGCTGCCGATCATGCGCGTTGCCACCCGCCAGCAGTCGGGCCTGGTCGAAGACGTGCTGCGCAGCCAGGTACCGGATCGCACCAACTGGCGCGCTCTGCTCAAGGGTGACGCCGAAGCGCTGGACCTGGTGGCCATTCGTGAACAGATTTTCGATGCCTGTGCCGACGGCCTGCGCGAGCTGCAAGGGCGCTTCGGCTTGCAGGCGATTCAGCCGCTGCCGGATGCCGAAGTGGTGCAGATGCGTTACCCGGTCGAGGCCTACCCGACGAAGATCGTCAGCTTCAACCTGGACAAGAACCCGGTAGTGGAAGGCACGCTGTTGGGCATCAAGGGCCAGTACCTGATCTTCGACACCGGCGTGATCAACATTCGCAAGTACACGGCCTACCAATTGGCCGTGCTCCAGTAAAAAGGACCTGCACATGCGTACCGAACAACCGCAAGTGATCTACCTCAAGGACTACCAGGCGCCCGAGTACCTGATCGACGAGACGCACCTGACCTTCGAGCTGTTCGAGGACCACACCCTGGTCCATGCGCAACTGGTCATGCGCCGCAACCCGGCACGCGGTGCCGGTCTGCCGCCGTTGGTGCTCGACGGCCAGCAGCTTGAGCTGCTGCGCGCTTCCCTTGACGATACCGAGCTGCAGGCAAGCGATTACCAGCTCGAAGCCGATAGCCTGACCGTGCAGCCCAAGGCCGAGCGTTTCACCCTCGACACCAGCGTGAAGATCCACCCCGAGAGCAACACCGCGCTGGAAGGCCTGTACAAGTCCGGCAAGATGTTCTGCACCCAGTGCGAGGCCGAGGGCTTCCGCAAGATCACCTACTACCTCGACCGCCCGGACGTGATGAGCACCTTCACCACCACGGTGATCGCCGAGCAGCATCGCTACCCGGTGCTGTTGTCCAACGGTAACCCCATCGGCAGCGGGCCGGCAGAAGACGGCCGCCATTGGGCAACGTGGGAAGACCCGTTCATGAAACCGGCCTACCTGTTCGCCCTGGTGGCCGGTGACCTCTGGTGCGTCGAGGACAATTTCGTGCGCCAGTCGGGCCGCGATGTGACCCTGCGCATCTACGTCGAACCCGAGAACATCGACAAGTGTGACCACGCCATGGTCAGCCTGAAGAAGTCCATGCGCTGGGACGAAGAAGTCTATGGCCGCGAGTACGACCTGGACATCTTCATGATCGTCGCGGTCAACGACTTCAACATGGGCGCCATGGAAAACAAGGGCCTGAACATCTTCAACTCCAGCTGCGTGCTGGCCCGGGCCGAAACCGCCACCGACGCCGCCCACCAGCGTGTCGAAGGCGTGGTCGCCCACGAATACTTCCACAACTGGTCGGGCAACCGCGTCACCTGCCGCGACTGGTTCCAGCTGTCGCTCAAGGAAGGCTTCACGGTGTTCCGCGACGCCGAGTTCAGCGCCGACATGAACTCACGCACGGTCAAGCGCATCGAGGACGTCGCCTACCTGCGGACCCACCAGTTCGCCGAAGATGCCGGCCCCATGGCCCACCCGGTGCGCCCGGACAGCTTCATCGAAATCTCCAACTTCTACACCCTGACTGTGTACGAAAAGGGGGCCGAGGTTGTACGTATGGTCCGCACCCTGCTGGGGGCGGAGGGCTTCCGCAAAGGCAGCGACCTGTACTTCGAACGCCACGATGGCCAGGCGGTGACCACCGACGACTTCATCAAGGCCATGGAAGATGCCAACGGCGTCGACCTGACCCAGTTCAAACGCTGGTACAACCAGGCGGGCACGCCGCGCCTGGAGGTCAGCGAAGCGTATGATGCAGGCGCCCAGACTTACAGCCTGACCTTCCGCCAGAGCTGCCCGCAGACCCCCGACAAGGCCGAGAAGCTGCCGTTCGTGATCCCGGTCGAGCTGGGCCTGCTGGATGCCGAAGGCAACGACCTGCCGCTGCGCCTGGCGGGTGAAGCCGCGGCTGGCGGCACCAGCCGCGTGCTGTCGGTGACCGAGGCGGAGCAAACCTTCACCTTCGAAGGCCTCACGGCCAAGCCGCTGCCCTCGCTGCTGCGAGGCTTCAGCGCGCCGGTGAAGTTGAGCTTCCCGTACGACCGCGACCAGCTGATGTTCCTCATGCAGCACGACAGCGATGGTTTCAACCGCTGGGAAGCGGGCCAACAGCTGTCGGTGCAGGTGCTGCAGGAGCTGATCGGCCAGCATCAACGTGGCGAAGCGTTGAAGCTCGACCCGCGCCTGATCACCGCCCTCGGTACCGTGCTGGGCAACGAATCGCTGGACGCCGCCATGGTCGCCGAGATGCTCTCGCTGCCAGGCGAGGCCTACCTCACCGAAATCAGCCAGGTAGCTGACGTCGATGCCATTCACGCCGCCCGCGAGTTCGCCCGCCAGCAGATCGCCGAGCAGCTGTTCGATGGCCTGTGGGCCCGCTACCAGGCGCACCGCGAGGTCTCGCGCAGCACGGCCTACGTCGCTGCGGCCGAGCACTTTGCCCGCCGCAGCCTGCAGAACATCGCCCTGTCGTACCTGATGCTCAGCGGCAAGCCGCAGGTGCTTGAGGCGACCCTGGAGCAGTTCGACCAGTGCGACAACATGACCGAGCGCCTGACCGCCCTGGCGGTGCTGGTCAACTCGCCGTTCGAAGCCGAGCGGGCCAAGGCGCTGGAAACCTTCGCCGAGCACTTCAAGGACAACCCGTTGGTCATGGACCAGTGGTTCAGCGTGCAGGCCGCCAGTTCGCTGCCAGGCGGGCTGGCGCGGGTCAAGGCGCTGATGCAGCACCCGGCGTTCACCCTGAAAAACCCGAACAAGGTGCGGGCGTTGGTGGGGGCGTTTGCCGGGCAGAACCTGGTCAACTTCCATGCGGCCGATGGTTCGGGTTATCGCTTCTTGGCGGACCTGGTGATCGAGCTGAATGCGCTGAACCCGCAGATTGCCTCGCGCCAATTGGCACCGCTGACCCGCTGGCGCAAGTACGACGACGCGCGTCAGGCGTTGATGAAGGGTGAGCTGGAGCGGATTCTGGCTTCTGGGGCGCTGTCCAGTGATGTGTATGAGGTGGTGAGCAAGAGCTTGGCGTGAGTTCTCGATAGCCTGAACGGGCCCTTTCGCGGGACAAGCCCGCTCCCACAGGTACTGTGCACTACCTGTGGGAGCGGGCTTGTCCCGCGAAGCTTTTGGGCGGTTAACAAAACATAACGTCCCGTTCGTTGTAATTCTTCAGTCATCCCCGATACGATCCCCACAAGCCTCTAACACAGGCTTTTCAACGCACAGACCCACCAAGAAGAACACAATAGGGGATGGTCATGAGGGAGCGTGTGATGACGCAGGCCAGGCGTGGTGCCTGGCCGTTGGCGGCTGGCGCGGTGCTGGCGCTGGCACTTGGGATGTGGGCGGACACCGCGCAAGCGGCACCTGCCGACGAATACTCGACCGAATCGGCCAAGGCCAGCCAAAGCCTGCTGATCGACGCCGCCCAGGCCGGCAAGCGTCTGGTCGTGGTCGGTGATCGCGGTCATATCCTGTTCTCCGACGACCAGGGCAAGACCTGGACCCAGGCCCGGGTACCCACCCGGCAACTGCTCACCGCTGTGTTCTTCTTCGACGACAAGCACGGCTGGGCTGTCGGCCATGATGCGCAGATCCTCGCCAGTACCGATGGCGGCGCGACCTGGAGCAAGCAATTCGAAGACCTGTCCCGCGAAGCCCCGCTGCTCGACGTCACCTTCCTCGACGCCCAGCACGGTTTTGCCGTGGGTGCCTATGGCGCACTGCTGGAAACCACCGACGGCGGCCAGCACTGGCAGGACGTTGCCGAACGCCTGGACAACGCCGACCAACTGCACCTTAACGGCATCGCCGTAATCAAGGACGCCGGCCTGTTCATCGTCGGCGAGCAGGGCAGCATGTTCCGTTCAGGCGACAACGGCCAGACCTGGGCCAAGGTCGACGGCCCGTACGAGGGCTCGCTGTTCGGCGTGATCGGCACCGCCCAGCCACAGACGCTGTTGGCCTACGGCCTGCGTGGCAACCTGTTCCGTTCTTCCGACTTCGGCGACAGCTGGCAGCCGATCGAACTCAAAGCCGCGCGCGGCACGCTCGAATTCGGCCTGGCAAGCGCTACGCTTGTCGAGGATGGCAGCGTGGTGCTGGTCGGTAACGGCGGCAGCGTGTTGCGCAGCCATGACGACGGGCAAACCTTCAGCGTCTACAACCGTGCCGACCGCATCGCCCTGGCCGGCGTCACCGGCCTGACAACCGGCGGCTTGCTGCTGGTGGGGCAGGGTGGCGTGCACCTGGCCACCGCCGAAGGCGCCGACCAGGCTGCCAAGGAGGCGCGTCCATGACCAGCAGGGAGAGCATCACCATGCACCCGCATCACCAGGACAAAGCCACGCTGCTCGAACGCCTGATCTTCAACAACCGCCCTGTGGTCATCGCCCTGTGCGTGCTGGTCAGCATTTTCCTGTTCTGGCAGGCCACGCAGATCCGCCCCTCGACCAGTTTCGAGAAGATGATCCCGCTCGAGCACCCGTTCATCGAACAGATGATGAAGCACCGCAACGACCTGGCCAACCTCGGCAACACCGTGCGTATTTCGGTCGAGTCGGTCAACGGTGACATCTTCGACAAGGACTACATGGAGACCCTGCGCCAGATCCATGACGAGGTGTTCTACATCCCCGGCGTCGACCGCGCCGGGCTGAAGTCGCTGTGGAGCCCCAGTGTGCGCTGGACCGAGGTGACCGAAGAGGGCTTCTCCGGTGGCGAGGTGATCCCCAATACCTACAACGGCTCCCCCGAAAGCCTCGATGCCTTGCGCGACAACGTGCTCAAGTCCGGCCAGGTCGGGCGCCTGGTGGGCAACAACTTCAAGTCCAGCATCGTCGATGTGCCGCTGCTGGAGAGCTACCCCGACCCGCAGGACCAAGGCAAGCAGGTCAAGCTCGACTACCAGCAGTTCTCGCACCTGCTCGAAGAGAAGATCCGCGACAAGTTCCAGGCGCAGAACCCCAACGTGAAGGTCCATATCGTCGGCTTCGCCAAGAAGGTCGGCGACCTGATCGACGGCCTGGTGATGGTGGCGATGTTCTTTGGCGTGGCCCTGGGCATCACCTGGGTGCTGCTGTACTGGTTTACCTGGTGCATCCGCAGCACCATCGCTGTGCTCATCACCACCCTGGTGGCGGTGGTCTGGCAGCTGGGCTTGATGCATGCGGTGGGCTTCGGCCTCGACCCGTATTCGATGCTGGTACCCTTCCTGATCTTCGCCATCGGCATTTCCCACGGGGTGCAGAAGATCAACGGCATCGCCTTGCAGTCGAGTGGCGCCGACAACGCACTGACCGCTGCCCGGCGCACGTTCCGCCAGCTGTTCCTGCCGGGGATGATCGCCATCCTTGCTGATGCGGTGGGCTTCATCACCCTGCTGATCATCGACATCGGGGTCATTCGCGAGCTGGCCATCGGCGCCTCGATCGGCGTCGCGGTGATCGTCTTTACCAACCTGATCCTGCTGCCGGTGGCGATTTCCTATGTCGGCATCAGCAAGAAGGCGGTCGAGCGCAGCAAGAAGGACGCGACCCGCGAGCACCCGTTCTGGCGCCTGCTGTCCAACTTCGCCAGTGCCAAGGTGGCGCCGGTGTCTGTTGCCGTGGCCTTGGTGATGTTCGCCGGTGGCCTCTGGTACAGCCAGAACCTGAAAATCGGCGACCTCGACCAGGGCGCGCCGGAGCTGCGCCCGGACTCGCGCTACAACCAGGACAACAATTTCATCATCAGCAACTATTCGACCAGCTCGGACGTGCTGGTGATCATGGTCAAGACGCCGTCGGAAAGCTGCTCGATCCACTCCACCATGGCGCCGATAGACGAGCTGATGTGGACCATGGAGAACACCCCGGGCGTGCAGTCGGCGATCTCGCTGGTGACCGTGTCCAAGCAGGTGATCAAGGGCATGAACGAGGGCAGCCTGAAATGGGAGACCCTGTCGCGCAACCCGGACATCCTCAACAACTCCATCGCCCGCGCCGACGGCCTGTACAACGCCGACTGCTCGCTGGCGCCTGTGTTGGTGTTCCTCAACGACCACAAGGCCGAAACCCTGGAGCGCGTCACCGCAGCCGCCAAGGCCTTTGCCGACAGCCACAACAAAGAGGGCCTGGAGTTCCTGCTGGCAGCCGGTAACGCCGGGATCGAGGCGGCCACCAACGAGGTGATCAAGTCGGCCGAACTGACCATTCTGGTGCTGGTGTACATCTGCGTCGCGGTGATGTGCCTGATCACCTTCCGCTCGTTCGCCGCAACCCTGTGTATCGTCCTGCCGCTGGTGCTGACCTCGGTGCTGGGCAATGCGCTGATGGCCTACATGGGCATTGGCGTGAAGGTCGCGACGTTGCCGGTGGTGGCCTTGGGTGTGGGCATCGGCGTGGACTATGGCATCTACATCTACAGCCGCCTGGAAAGCTTCCTGCGTGCAGGCCTGCCGTTGCAGGAGGCCTATTACGAAACCCTGCGCTCGACGGGCAAGGCGGTGCTGTTCACCGGGTTGTGCCTGGCCATTGGTGTGTGCACCTGGATCTTCTCGGCGATCAAGTTCCAGGCCGACATGGGCTTGATGCTGACCTTCATGCTGCTGTGGAACATGTTCGGTGCGCTGTGGCTGCTGCCGGCGCTGGCGCGGTTCCTGATCAAGCCTGAGAAGATGGTGGGCAAGGAGGGCGGGTCCATTTTTGCCCATTAAGTGAGGGGGCTGTAGAGGGCCTGTGGGAGCGGGTTCACCCGCGAATACGGTGGTGCATTCGCCGACGCATTCGCGGGTAAACCCGCTCCTACAGGTGCCATGTCGCTATACTGTCGCTCTTTTCCCAATTGGTACCCTCATGTCCCCCCTCGCCACCGCCCTCCAAACCTGCGACATGCTGCTGATCGACGGCCTGCACGCTTTCAACTTCACGTCCAACGAAACCGGCCTGACCGTCGAATGCATGGATGGCCGCCAGCTGCGTCGCTGGAACTTCACCCCCGAGCAGATCGCCGCCGCCACCGCCACGGGTGACGAGTGGACGCTCAACGGTGCCCAGGGCGAGCATCGTCTAGTCTGTATGAGTGCCTTTCGCGCCCCGGATGAAGACCACGATGAACCGGATCTGGACGAGCCTGCTGACCGCTAGCCTGATGAGCCTGACAATCAACGCCCACGCCGCCACGCTGCTGGTGGGCAGCTACACCGATGGCCAGAGCCAAGGCATCTACCGCTACCTGTTCGACAGCAAGACAGGCCAGATCACGCCGACCCCGCAACAGGTGGTCAAGAGCGAGAACCCTTCCTGGCTGGTGCTCTCGGCCGACCAACGGCAACTGTTTGCAGTCAACGAAACCGCGCAAGGCCACGTCAGCAGTTTCAGCGTGAGCCGCAAAGGCGAGATCAAACCGCTCAACCAGGTGGCCACCCGAGGCGACGAGCCGACCCACGCCAGCCTCAGTCGCGACCAGCGCTTCCTGTTCGTTGCCAACTACGCCGTCAAGCCAGACCCCGGCGGCAGCTTGGTGGTGATCCCGGTGGCCAAGGACGGCAAGCTCAAGGACGTGGTGCAGCAAGCCCGCCATAAACCAAGCGGTGTAAACCCCGAACGCCAGGCCGGCGCCCATGTGCATTCGCTGGTGCTGTCGCCGGACGGCCAGCACCTGTATGCCTGCGACCTGGGCGCCGACAAGGTGTTCATCTACCGTTACGACGGTGCCAGCACAGACCACCCACTGACGCCAGCGATTCCGGCGTCGGTGGCCCTGCCGCCGGGCAGCGGCCCGCGTCACCTGCTGTTCGACGCCAAGGGGCGACACGCCTACCTGACCTTGGAAATGAGCGCTGAGGTGGTGGTGTTCGATGTGCAGAACGGCAGCCTGGTCGAGCGCCAGCGTCTACCCCTGACGGACCACCAGGACGCTGCGGCCAAGGCCGCTGGCGGCCTGCACCTGGCGGCGGATGGGCGCTTCTTGTACGTGAGCAATCGCGGCACGGCCAACGAGATCGTGGCCTTCAGCGTGGGCAAGGACGATGGCCAGTTGGCGTTCTTGCAACGCCGTTCGGTGGAGGGCGATCACCCTCGTGAATTTGCCCTCGACCCTAGCGACAACTTCCTGTTGGTGGCCAACCAGAAGAGTGACCAGATCGTGGTCATGCGCCGTGACCCGCGTAGCGGCAAGCTCGGTGAGACAGTACAGACGCTGCCGCAGGCTGCGCCGTCGGACCTGAAGTTCATCGAGTGACCGTTTCGAGCGACTATCGATCAGCGTGATAATGGTTACTGTCGCAATGAATTTCTACGCGTGAGCTTGGCGGCGTAAGTTTGACCCAAGGCCCAAACGGGCCAACGTCAAACCACCGCCGTCGAGGTCAGCCCACATGAACTTCAATCTCTTCCCGGTCATCGCCGCATCCACCATTTCCGCTTCGGTCGTGTTGCCGACGCATGCCCATGCCGACACCCGCAGCAAGGCGTCCTCTACCCACAGCTATACCGAGCAGTACTTGCGTCAGAGCGCGAATTTTTATGCGGCGTTGGGTGGCAAGCACAGCCACTGATTCGCCCGCACAGGTTTCGCGCCAAGTCTGAAGCTATCGCGCCATCACTGCCTTGAATAGATCCGACCCCAGCCAGCCCTCCAGCCAGCTCCGCACACGCGGATAAGCCGCCTCGGCGAACCACTGCGGTTCGACCCCGGCAAACTGGCGCATCAGGGGCAGCAAGGCGGCATCGGCAAGGCTCGGGTGATCGGCCAGCAGGTAAGCACGCCCTTCGAGCAAACCCTCGAGCTCCGCCAGCCAGGCTTCGGCCTGCTGGCGGTAGTGCTCGCGGGTATGTTCGGGGTAGCGCTCGGCGTACTTGTACAGGTTCACCAGCGCCTTGAACGTGCTGTCGTTTCGGGCGATCAGCGCCTCGGCCTGTTGCGCCGCCGCAGGGTCGGCCAGTAGCTGCCAGTCTTGCGGGTCGTTGTGTTGCAGTGCCCAGCGCATGATGTCCAGGCTTTCTTCCAGCACACCCGCCCCGGTGTCCAGCACCGGCACCGTGCCCTTGGGCGACAAGGCCAGCAGCGCGGCGGGCTTGTGCTTCATCGCCACTTCTTCGATCTGCACCTCGCACCCGGCGTAGCGCAAGGCCAGGCGCGCGCGCATGGCCCAAGGGCAGCGGCGGAACGAGTAGAGGATCACCCGCACACCTCGACGTCACTCAGGCCGTTGCCCTGGCGGCGTACCTGGATCTGCACCGGGATCCGCTCATGCATCTCTTGCACGTGGGAGATCACCGCCACCTTGCGGCCTTGCGCCTGCAGGCCGTCGAGGGCATCCATAGCCAGTTGCAGTGACTCAGGGTCGAGGCTGCCGAAGCCTTCGTCGATGAACAGCGATTCGATGCGCAAGGTGCTCGACGCCATCGACGCCAGCCCAAGGGCCAGGGCCAGCGAGACCAAGAAGGTTTCACCGCCCGACAGCGAATGCACCGAGCGCAGCTCGTCGCCCATTTCGGTGTCCAGCACCAGCAGGCCGAGGGCGCTGCCGCCACGTTTCAGGCGGTAACGACGCGCCAGCTGGCGCAATTGGCTGTTGGCATGGTGCAGCAGCAGGTCGAGGTTGTAACCCTGGGCGATCTTGCGGAACACATCGCCAGAGGCCGAGCCGATCAGCGCATTGAGCCGCGCCCAGCGCTGCCACTGCTGATGGGCGTGCTCGATTTCCGTGGCCAGGGCCTGGTACGCCTGTTGACGGCGTTGGTCTTCGGCTTGGGCGGCGCGCAGCTCGGCGCACTGCTGTTCATGGTTGGCCAGCACTTCGCGTAGCTCAAGCAGCGACTGCTCCAGGTCTTCGGCCGTGGCTTCGACACTGGCTTGCGCGGCATGTTGCTGCAGCCGCTGTTCACGCTCCTGCAACAGCACGCGGCCTTGTTCGATAGCCTTTTCCGCCGCCTGCAGGTGCTGGCGCAGTTCGGCCATTTGCGCGTCGTCCATGGCCAGCAAGCGGTCCAGGCCACTGTCGTCCAGCTCGGGGTGTTCAGCGCGCCATTGGGCGATTTCCCCCTGCAACTGCTGGTGCTCCTGTTCGAGCGCCTGTTGGCGGGCGATGTTGGCCTTGAGTTCGCCGGCCAGTTGCAGGGCTTGGGTGCGGGCGTGTTGCAGGCGCTCGGCCGTTTCGGCCTCGCTTGTGCGGGCCTGCTCCACCTGCTGTTCCAGATGGCGCTGCCAGTCTTCGGCACGCGGGT
This sequence comes from Pseudomonas sp. SWRI50, assembly GCF_014269095.1. Classification (NCBI taxonomy): domain Bacteria; kingdom Pseudomonadati; phylum Pseudomonadota; class Gammaproteobacteria; order Pseudomonadales; family Pseudomonadaceae; genus Pseudomonas; species Pseudomonas sp. SWRI50. Next base: position 104,862 of record NZ_JABWRW010000021.1, read on the forward strand.
GGTCACCCAGCAACTCGGCCAATGCGGCGCGGGCTTTTTCCATCTGCTCGGCCAGCCCGTTGATCTGCTGCTGCAGGTCTTGCTGGCGCTGCACGCGGGTGTGTTGCTGATCGTGCAGGCGCTCCAGCTGTTGCTGGCGTTGCTGTTGTTCCTGCAGTTCGTCCTTTTGCTGGTCCAGCTGTTGCTGGCGCTGGGCGATCTGCTGGTCAAGGCTGAGGAAGGCATGCGCTGGCTCATCGTGCAGTGCCTGCAACACAGGCGCTGGCAGCAAGGTGGCGAAATCAGCCAGGGCCTGTTCGAGGCGTTCCTGGTCGGCGGCCAGGGCTTGATGCTGTTGGTCCAGGCGGCGTTGGGCCTGCTGTTGGGCTTCGCTGGCAGCCTGCAACTGCTGGTTCAGGCGGGCGGCATCGCGTTGCAGGGTCAGCAGGGTGGACTGGCGTTTTTCGTCGCGGGCGATCTCTTGGTCGAGGCGCTGCAACTGGCTGTCCAGCCAACCACTGCGGGCCTTGCCTTCATGGGCGCTGAGGGCGGGCCACAAGGCATGGGCGGCGAGTTGGCCGGCCAATGGCTGCAATTGCTCGTTCAGTTGTGCCTGTTGGTGCTGGTATTCCTTGATCTGGCCGTTGACCACACCCACCTGGGTGCGCAGTTCGATCAGGCGGGTGTTGAATTGCTCAACCTGGGCCAGGGCCGTGGCTTCTTCGGCCTGGTCATGCCGGCCAAGGCTCTGCAGCAGCGCTTCAGGCTGGTGGAAGGGGTGTTCGGCGCTGCCGCAAACCGGGCACGGTTCGCCATCGTGCAACTGCGCACGCAGTTCTTCGACGCTGGTGTTGCGTGCCAGGCGCTGGCGTTCCAGCAGTTGCCGGGTCAGTGCCAGCGCCTGCTCGGCGGCTTCCAGCTCGGCCTTGGCGGCAGTGCCTTCGCCAATCAGTTGCTGGCGTTGCTGCATGGCCTGTTGCTGGCGTTCGCGCAGCGACTGAATACCCTGTTGCAGCTCCTGCTCGCGGGCGTGCAGGCGCGACAGTTCTTCCACGGCGCGTTGTTGCTTGCGGTTTTCTTGCAGCATGCCACCCAGCAGGTCGAGCTGCTCGGCCAGGGCCTGAGGCTCTGCTGCGGCTTCGCGGAACAACACGTCGAGGGCGTCGCGCTGTTCCTGCAGTTGCGCATTGGCCTGGCTGGCTTGGGCCTGCAGGCCTGGCAGCTCTTCACGGCCCTGGTTCAGGCGGTTGCCGATTTGCAGCAACTGTTGCAGCTGCGGGCGATAGGCCTGCCAGGCGTTGGTCAGGGCGGCCAGGGGCGCACTGTCAGCCAGGGCTGCTTCAATGTGAGCCAGTTGCTGCTGGCCGCGCTGCTGGTGCTCGGCCAGCTGCTGCAATTGTTGCTGCAGCTCGGCCGCGGCCAGGTCGGCCTGCTGGCCGGTTTCGCGCGCCTTGACCAGTTCCTGTTCCAGGCGGGTGAGGGTGTCTTGCTCGGCGAACGCCTGGCGCAAGCGTGGGGCGTTTTCGCCTTGGCTGGCCTGTGCCTGGCTCAGCGCCTGGCGGGCTGATTCGAGGGCCAGCTCCAGTTCGCCGGTGCGGTTGTGCAGGTCGCTTTGCTGGCGCTGTTGTGCGTCGAGCTCACTGGCCAGTGGCGTGAGTTGCGCGGCCAAGGCCTGCTGCCGGTGGAACTGGTGGCGCTGTGGCGCCAGGCGCTCCAGGCGTTGCAGGTCCAGGCGCTGTTCGGCCAGCTGCTGCCAGGCCTGTTCGGCGGCCTGCAGGGTTGCATGGGCTTCGGCCTGCTGTACCTGCAGCAGGCGCTGCTCATTGAGCCAGCCACGCTGTTGCTCCAACTGGCGCTCACGCGCCTGGTCGGCCTTGAATTGCTGCTGCGCCTGCTCCAGGCGTTGGTCGAGCTCGGCGCGGGCTTCGGCCAGCAGCGGCAGCAGGTGGCTGGCACGGTCTTTCAGGGCGTTGTGCGTTTCACCGGCCTCGCGGGCCTTGCTGAAGGCGCGTTGGCCAAGGCGGGTGTAGATCGCCGTGTTGGTGAGCTTTTCCAGCAGCTCGCTGCGTTCCTTGTCGTCGGCCTTGAGGAACGCACCGAACTCGCTCTGGGCCAGCATCACTGCGCGGGTGAACTGCTCGAAGTTCAGGCCCAGGCGTGCTTCGACCAGTTGCTTGTATTCGTTCTTGCCGCTGGCAAGCACCTGCTCGCTGTCCAGGTCATAGAAGCTCTGGCGGCTGTGTTGCAGCTTGCCATTGGCCTTGTCGCGGGCGCGGTTGGCTTCCCAGCGGGCACGGTAGCGACGGCCATCGATGCCGACGAAGTCGACTTCGGCAAAGCCGCTGCCCGTGCCGCGGCGCACCAGGTTGCGCGGGTCCGAGGTCGGGATCTCGCCGTCGGCGTCCGGTACCTTGGCTTCGCGGCCGATGTCGTTGAGCCGCGGCACGGTGCCGAACAGCGCCAGGCACAGGGCATCGAGCAGCGTGCTCTTGCCGGCGCCGGTTGGCCCGGTGATGGCGAACAGGCCGGCGCTGGCCAGGGGCTCGGCGGTGAAGTCGATGTCGATTGGGCCGGCCAGGGATGCCAGGTTCTTCAGGCGGATGGCGAGAATCTTCATGGCTGTTCCTCTTCCAGCTGGACGTCCTGCAAGAGCAGGGCGAAATCGGCCAGGGCCTGCTCATCGGCGGGGTTGCCGTAGGCCTGTTCCCAGGCGCGGCTGAACAGGTCCTGCGGGGTCATCTGGGACAGTTCGACGAAGGCCTGGTCGTCGTCCTCGGCACTCGTGCGCCCGGCGTATTCGGCGCTGATGCGGATCAGCCGCACGGCCTTGCCTTGCAGCGCCCCCTCCACTTGCTGACGCAGGTCGGGTTGCGGTTCGTCCAGCACCACGCGCACTTCGAGCCAGGGCTGACGATTGGGGTCTTCGAGCAAGTCGATCACCGGCAGCTCAGCCAGCTGTACCAGCAACTCGCCGAGCGGCGCCGGGCCAATGCGTTGCAGGGCCACGGCGCGGGGCACCAGGCGCGGCTCGACGCTGACCAGCTCGGCGCCGTCCAGCTCCACCTCCAGCACCTGGTGCGGGTAGTTGATTTCGGCAAACGACAGCGGGATCGGCGAGCCGCTGTAGCGAATGCGCGCTTCGCGATTGACCTTCTGCGGCTTGTGCAGGTGGCCCAGGGCGACATAGCTGATGGCCTTGTCGAACAGCTTGGCCGGCAGGGCTTCGGCATTGCCGATGATCAGGCTGCGCTCAGAGTCCTCGGACACCGCACCCCCGGCCATGTGGGCATGGCTGATGGCGACCAGCGCCTGGTCCTTCTTGCGCTTTTGCTGGGCAGCGGCAATCAGTTGCTGGTGCACCTGGGTGATGCCTTGCAGGTAATCGTCACCCAACTGCGGGCCGGTCACTTCTGCCGGGCGCAGGAAGGGCAGGGCCAGGCACCAGGCGCTGACCTTGCCGCGGGCGTTGGTCAGCGGGATCAGCAGGCGCTCGGCATCCAGCTGGCCTTCATCGAGCCAGTGCACACGGCCCAAGGCGTGGGTGCGCAGGCGGCGCATGAGCGCGGCGGGCAGTTCGATGCGTGAGCCGGAGTCGTGGTTGCCGGCGATCATCACGATGTCCAGCTTGGGCTGTTGCTCATGGGCTTGGACGATGAAGTCGTAGAGGCGCTCCTGGGCTTTGACCGGTGGGTTGACCGTGTCGAAGATGTCGCCAGCGATCAGCAGCGCATCCGGCTGGCGCAGGTGCAGCTGGCCGAGCAGCCAGTCGAGGAAGCAGGCGTGTTCGAAGTCGCGTTCCTGGCCGTGCAGGCTTTGGCCCAGGTGCCAGTCGGAGGTATGAAACAGACGCATGGATGACCTGTTGGTGTCGAGTCGAGCAAGCGGGGGCTTGGCTTGGATGATGGGCGTTGCGCAGGGGGGTATGGTAACTCAATGGTGGGGGTAGGGGG
>NZ_JABWRW010000022.1:0-100713 GCF_014269095.1 Pseudomonas sp. SWRI50
CGCTGACGATCTTTCGATCGAAGCCCTTACAACACTGCCTGAATCGATTAACTCGTTGATACTCAAGGAGTTTCTCGTTCCAATCACGCTGGAAGTGGGGCGCATTATAAGGGGATTCGAAACCCCGTCAACCTTTAATTCCAAGAAACCTTAATAAAGCTGAAAAACAAAGCGGGGAGGCCCTCCGGCCTCCCCGCTTTTGTTCATGCTTTATAGGCTAGGGAACGCAAACTGCGATGCCTCATGGCTGGCCCGCTGCGGCCAACGCTGGGTGATCGCCTTGCGACGGGTATAGAAACGCACCCCATCCGGGCCATAAGCATGCAGGTCGCCGAACAACGAACGCTTCCAACCGCCGAAGCTGTGGTACGCCACCGGCACCGGCAACGGCACGTTCACACCGACCATGCCCACTTCGATCTCGTCACAGAACAGGCGCGCTGCCTCGCCATCACGGGTAAAGATGCAGGTGCCGTTGCCATATTCGTGATCGTTGATCAGCTGCATGGCCTGCTCCAGGCTGTTAACCCGGACCACGCACAGCACGGGGCCGAAGATCTCTTCTTTATAGATGCGCATCTGCGGGGTCACCTTGTCGAACAGGGTGCCACCCACGAAGTAGCCATCTTCATTACCTGCAACGCGCAAGCCACGGCCATCCACCACCAGCTTGGCGCCAGCAGCCACACCGTCGTCGATGTAGCCAACCACCTTGTCGCGGGCAGCAGCGGTAACCAGCGGGCCCATGTCCAGGCCACACGAAGTACCGGCACCAATCTTCAGCGCCTTGATCTGCGGCTCCAGCTTGGCGATCAGTGCATCGGCAACCTGATCACCCACGCACACCGCCACCGAAATCGCCATGCAGCGCTCACCGCACGAACCATAAGCTGCACCCATCAGCGCGCTGACAGCGTTGTCCAGGTCGGCATCGGGCATCAGCACGGCATGGTTCTTCGCACCACCCAGCGCCTGCACGCGTTTGCCGCGCTTAGTGCCCTCGGCGTAGATGTACTCTGCAATCGGGGTCGAGCCGACGAAGCTCAGCGCTTTCACTTCCGGAGCTTCGATCAGCGCGTCCACAGCTTCCTTGTCGCCATGCACCACGTTAAGGATGCCTTTAGGCAGGCCGGCTTCCAGCAGCAGTTGGGCAATGTACAAGGTCGAGCTGGGGTCACGCTCGGACGGTTTCAGGATAAAGGCGTTACCGCAGGCAATGGCCAGCGGGTACATCCACAGCGGGACCATGGCCGGGAAGTTGAACGGGGTAATACCGGCGACCACACCCAGCGGCTGGAAGTCGGACCAGGCGTCGATGTTCGGGCCAACGTTACGGCTGTACTCGCCCTTGAGCACTTCAGGTGCCGCACAGGCGAACTCGACGTTCTCGATACCACGCTTCAGTTCGCCTGCAGCGTCTTCCAGGGTCTTGCCATGCTCTTCGCTGATCATCTGCGAGATGCGGGCTTCGTTCTGCTCCAGCAGTTGCTTGAAGCGGAACATCACCTGGGCACGTTTGGCCGGCGGCGTGTTGCGCCAGGCCGGGAAGGCAGCCTTGGCCGAATCGATGGCTTCCTGAACGGTCGCACGGCTGGCCAGTTCGACCTTGCGCACGGCCTGGCCAGTGGACGGGTTGAAGACATCGGCGGTGCGCTCACCCTTGGTAACCAGCTCGCCGTTGATCAGGTGTTGAACAATGCTCATGCAAAACTCCAGATAAAGAGGGGTGACACAAGCGCGTGATCACTTCACGCGCTTGCCATCAAAATCGCAACGATCAATCGATCTGGTTCAGGGTCTCGCCCACCGCGTCGAACAGGCGGTCCAGTTCCTGCGGCTGGGTATTGAAGGTAGGGCCAAACTGCAGGGTGTCGCCACCGAAGCGCACATAGAAGCCGGCCTTCCACAACTTCATCGCCACTTCATAAGGGCGCACGATCGCATCGCCGTCGCGGGCAGCAATCTGGATCGCGCCGGCCAGGCCATAGTTGCGGATATCGACGACGTTCTTCGTGCCTTTAACCCCGTGCAGCAGTTTCTCAAAGTGCGGCGACAGTTCGGCCGCAGCCTGCACCAGGCTTTCCTTCTGCAGCAGGTCCAGTGCGGCAATGCCGGCGGCACAGGCCACTGGGTGGGCCGAGTAGGTGTAGCCGTGGGGGAACTCCACCGCGTATTCCGGCGTCGGCTGATTCATGAAGGTTTGATAGATCTCGGTGCTGGCAATGACCGCACCCATCGGGATGGCACCGTTGGTGACCTGCTTGGCGATGCACATCAGGTCTGGCGTCACGCCGAAGGCTTCAGCCCCGGTCATCGCGCCCATACGGCCGAAGCCGGTGATCACTTCGTCGAAGATCAGCAAGATGTTGTGCTGGGTGCAGATCTCGCGCAGGCGCTTGAGGTAGCCCTTCGGTGGCGGCAGAACACCCGCCGAGCCCGCCAGCGGTTCGACAATCACCGCAGCGATGTTGGAGGCGTCGTGCAGCTCGATCAGCTTGAGCATTTCGTCGGCCAGGGCAATGCCGCCCTCCTCTGGCAAGCCCTTGGAGAACGCGTTCACCGGCAGCACGGTGTGAGGCAGGTGGTCGACGTCCAGCAACTGGCCGAACATCTTACGGTTACCGTTCACGCCACCCAGGCTGGTGCCGGCGATGTTCACGCCATGGTAGCCACGGGCACGGCCAATGATCTTGGTCTTGGTCGCCTGGCCTTTCAGGCGCCAGTACGCACGGACCATCTTCAGCGCGGTATCGGCGCACTCGGAACCGGAGTTGGTATAGAAGACGTGGTTCAGATCGCCCGGGGTCAGCGCGGTGATCTTTTCCGCCAGCTGGAACGACAGCGGGTGGCCGAACTGGAAGGCCGGAGAGTAATCCAGGGTACCGACCTGACGGGCTACGGCCTCGGTGATTTCCTTACGGGTATGCCCGGCGCCGCAGGTCCACAAGCCAGACAGGGCGTCGAAGATCCTGCGCCCCTTGTCATCCACAAGGTAGTTACCTTCCGCCGCCACGATCAGGCGTGGGTCGCGATGGAAATTGCGGTTGGCGGTGTAGGGCATCCAGTGGGCATCCAGCTTGAGCTGGCTGGCGATATCGGTGGGAGCGGTTTCCGGCATGTTCATCGGCGGTTCCTCGAAAGACGATTAGGCAACGATGGATCTTGTTGCGGCTAAATTGGCACGGCGATAAAGTCTGAAAAAGCCTGCTTTTCTAATCTTCAGATAGGGCAACACTAAACTAATGAGCCGACGCCCCGACCCACTCGCCCAAGTGAGCGATTTTGACATTCGCCTGTTGAAGATCTACCGCAGCGTCGTCGAGTGCGGCGGCTTCTCGGCAGCCGAAAACGTGCTCGGGATCGGCCGCTCGGCCATCAGCCAACAGATGAACGACCTGGAGCAACGCCTCGGCCTGCGCCTGTGCCAGCGTGGCCGAGCCGGTTTCTCACTGACCGAGGAAGGCCGCGAGGTCTACCATTCGGCCCTGCAGTTACTCAGTGCCCTGGAAAGTTTCCGCACTGAGGTCAACGGGCTGCACCAGCACTTGCGTGGCGAGTTGAACATCGGCCTGACCGACAACCTGGTGACCTTGCCGCACATGCGCATCACCCACGCGCTTGCCGAGCTCAAGGACCGCGGCCCAGATGTGCGTATCAACATCCGCATGATCGCGCCCAGCCAAGTCGAGCACGGCGTCCTCGACGGCAGCCTGCATGTCGGCGTAGTGCCGCAGACCATCGCCCTTTCAGGGCTTGAATACCAACCGCTGTATAGCGAGCGTTCGCTGCTCTATTGCGCAGTAGGACACCCGCTGTTCTATGCCGACGACCACCAGATAGACGACGACCGGCTCAACAGCCAAGAGGCCATCACCCCCACCTTCCGCTTGCCCGCCGATATCCAGGCCCACTACCAGGCGCTGCATTGCACGGCCAGCGCGTCGGACCGCGAAGGCATGGCATTCCTCATCCTGACGGGCCGCTACATCGGCTACCTGCCCGACCACTACGCCAGTTTCTGGGTGCAGCAAGGCCGGCTGCGTGCCCTCAAGCCCCGGCAGCGCTTCTATGACTTGAGCCTGAGTTGGGTGACGCGCAAAGGGCGGCGGCCGAACCTGGTGCTCGAGAGCTTCCTGGATAGCCTGGCTGCGACACGCTGATGCCTGTCTCTGACGCAAACGCTTGTCACTTCGGCGTAGGCAGGTAATCTTGTCCGACAGCCGCTGCCACTGACCCGTACGGAATCGTCCATGACCCTTGAAGTCCCAGCGCATCGCCTCTCCGCCTCGGGCAAGCCCGCCGGCCGCATCCGCCAGAAAAACGAACAGGCCATCATCCAGGCCGCCGAAGATGAATTCGCCCGCCATGGTTTCAAGGGCACCAGCATGAACACCATCGCGCTGAAAGCAGGGTTGCCCAAGGCCAACCTGCATTATTACTTCACCAACAAGCTGGGCCTGTACATTGCCGTGCTCAGCAACATCATCGAGTTGTGGGACAGCACCTTCAATGCCTTGAGCGTCGAGGACGACCCGGGCGAGGCACTGAGCCAGTACATTCGGACCAAGATGGAGTTCTCGCGACGCAACCCGCAAGCCTCGCGCATTTTCGCCATGGAAGTGATCAGCGGCGGCAATTGCCTGAACGAGTACTTCAGCGCCGACTACCGCGAGTGGTTCCGTGGCCGGGCCGCAGTGTTCCAGGCCTGGATCGAAGCAGGCAAGATGGACCCGGTCGACCCGGTGCACCTGATTTTCCTGCTCTGGGGCAGCACCCAGCACTATGCCGACTTCGCCACGCAGATCTGCCAGGTCACCGGCCGCAGCCGCCTGACCAAGCAAGACATGGAAGACGCGAGCAGCAACCTTATCCATATCATTCTCAAGGGGTGCGGCATCAAGCCGAGTGCCTGACAGCCATTTATGCCTTCTACCCTGCTCGACCTCTGCGAGTTTCGTGAAGAAATCCGCAAAAGCCGCTTCATCACCCTCGCCGGCCCAATCAACAGTGCTGCCGAGGCGATGAGCTTCATCGAACGCCACAGCGACCTGGCGGCCACCCACAACTGCTGGGCGTGGAAGCTTGGCGGGCAATACCGCAGCAATGATGACGGCGAACCGGGCGGCACCGCCGGGCGCCCTATTCTGGCCGCCATCGAAGCGCAAGACTGCGATCAGGTGGTGGTGCTGGTGATCCGCTGGTATGGCGGCATCCAGCTGGGTACCGGTGGCCTGGCCAGGGCCTATGGCGGTGGCGCCAACAAATGCCTGCAACAGGCGCCCAAGCGGGTGCTGGTGCAGCGCAGCGAATACACCTGCAGTTGCAGCTTCAGCGAACTGGCCTTGGTGAAGCTGCGCCTGGCGGACGTCGACGGCCTGGTGCTGGATGAACAGTTCACCGCCAATGGCGTTGACCTGCACATCGCGGTCGGTGAAGCCCACCTGGCCCCCTTGCGCCAGCAACTGGCCGACCTGAGCCGTGGGCGCATTCTGCTGGAAGCGCGCTGAATAACTGTTCACATGTGCTGGACATTGCTCACAAGAACTGTGGGCCTGCCTGTGGATAAGCTTGGGGCACTCTCTTGCAGCCCATTGGTTTCAAGGCCCCCAGAGCTTTGATCATATTTTGATCACTATTTGATGACAGTCGCAAATTGCTGAAACCTCAAAAGTTATCCCCAATTCCTGGAGTGGTTACGCACTGGCCACTCCGCTCGGCTTGCACACAATAACTGTGGAACAGCCTGTGGATAACCCGTTAGCCAACAGGCGAAGCGCCCGTCTACAAGCAGCCTGGCGCCATCGATCATTTTTTGACCAGCTGCAGCGCAGGCACAGTTAGCGACTCTGCAGTATGCTCAAATCCTTTTTCCTACACCGATAAAGGAATGTTCCTATGGCTAACTCAAGAACTGCCCTCATCATCGGCGCCTCACGCGGCCTTGGCCTGGGGCTGGTGCAACGCCTGCAAGAAGATGGCTGGAACGTCATCGCCACCGTGCGTGACCCGCATAAGGCCGGCGCCCTGGCCCACGTTCCCGGTGTGCGCATCGAACAGCTGGAGATGAACGACACCGCTCAGCTCGATGGTTTGAAGCAACGCCTGCAAGGCGAAGTGTTCGACCTGGTATTCGTCAACGCGGGCGTCATGGGGCCGCTGCCACAAGACCTGGAAACCGTCCGCAACCAGGACATCGGCGACCTGTTCATGACCAACGCCGTGGCCCCCATCCGCGTCGCCCGCCGCTTGGTTGGCCAGGTGCGCGAAGGCAGCGGCGTGCTGGCCTTCATGAGCTCGATCCTGGGCAGCGTGACGATCCCGGACGGCGGTGAAGTCTGCCTGTACAAAGCCAGCAAGGCGGCCCTGAACTCGATGATCAACAGCTTTGTCGTCGAACAACAGCGCCCCGGCCTCTGCGTGCTGGCCATGCACCCCGGCTGGGTGAAGACCGACATGGGCGGCGAAAATGCGGAGATCGACGTGCTGACCAGCACCCGCGGCATGCTCGAGCAGATCAAGGCGCAAAGCGGTAAGGGCGGCCTGCGCTTCATCAACTACAAAGGTGAACCGCTGATCTGGTGAATTGAAAGCCGCGTGGCGAGGCAGTAGACTCGATGCCTCGCCCCCGTGGCGGACCTGGATCAGCAGACAGGGCAACACTGAGCTGGCTAACCTGAACCCACTTTCAGAGGAGCCGGCACCATGCCTGCGACCCGTATCTGGTTGAAATCCCCCCTTGCCATCTTCACTGCCAACGGCACCGACGCCCGTGGCGGGCTGGTCATCGAAGACGGCCGCATCACACAACTCCTGGCCTTTGGCGAAAGCCCCAGCCAACCGTGCGACCAAGTGTTCGATGCCCGCGAACATGTGGTAACCCCCGGCCTGATCAACACCCATCACCACTTCTACCAGACGCTGACCCGCGCCTGGGCACCGGTGGTCAACCAACCGCTGTTCCCCTGGCTGAAGACGCTGTACCCGGTATGGGCACGCCTCACCCCCGCGAAGCTGGCGCTGGCCAGCCAGGTGGCACTGGCTGAACTGTTGCTGTCGGGCTGCACGACTGCGGCCGATCACCATTACCTGTTCCCGCAAGGCCTGGATAACGCCATCGACGTGCAAGTCGAAGTGGTGCGCAAGCTGGGCATGCGCGCGATGCTGACCCGCGGCTCCATGAGCCTTGGCGAAGACGACGGCGGCCTGCCACCCCAGCAAACGGTGCAACAGGGTGAAGTGATCTTGGCCGACAGCCAGCGGCTTATCCACAGCTACCACGAGCGCGGCGAAGGTGCGCAGATCCAGATTGCCCTGGCACCCTGCTCGCCCTTCTCGGTCACACCCGAGATCATGCGGGCCAGTGCCACGCTGGCCGAAGAGCTGGACGTGCGGCTGCACACCCACCTGGCAGAGACCCTTGATGAGGAAGACTTCTGCCTGCAGCGTTTCGGTCTGCGCACCGTGGACTACCTGGACAGCGTCGGCTGGCTCGGCCCACGCACCTGGCTGGCTCACGGCATCCACTTCAATGGCGAAGAAATCGCCCGCCTGGGCGCGGCCGGCACCGGTATTTGCCACTGCCCCAGCTCGAACATGCGCCTGGCCTCGGGCATCTGCCCAACCGTCGACCTTGAAGCCGCCGGTGCCCCCGTGGGCCTGGGCGTAGACGGTTCGGCCTCCAACGACGCCTCCAACATGATCCTCGAAGCCCGCCAGGCGCTGTACCTGCAGCGCTTGCGCTATGGCGCCGAGCAGATCACCCCAGAGCGTGCCCTGGGTTGGGCCACGCGCGGCTCGGCGCGGCTGTTGGGGCGCCAGGACATCGGCGAGCTGGCCGTCGGCATGCAAGCCGACCTGGCGTTGTTCAAGCTCGACGAACTGCGCTTCTCTGGCAGCCATGACCCGCTGTCGGCGCTGCTGCTGTGCGGCGCCGACCGCGCCGACCGAGTCATGGTCGGTGGCCAGTGGCGGGTCATCGACGGGCAAATCGAAGGCCTGGATATCCAAGGCCTGATCGCCGATCACCGCCAGGCGGCCGCGCAGCTCATCGCCGGTTGAGGCAACACAGGGCCTGGCCGGGCGCAATGCCTGGCCAGGCCCTGTAGAATGGCGGCAACCGTACCTGATCGAGATAACCAACTATGTATGACTGGTTGAACGCCCTGCCCAAGGCCGAACTGCACCTGCACCTGGAGGGTTCGCTGGAGCCCGAGCTGCTGTTTGCCCTGGCCGAGCGCAACAAGATCGCCCTGCCTTGGGACGATGTCGAAACCTTGCGAAGCGCCTACGCCTTCAACAACCTGCAGGAATTTCTCGACCTTTATTACCAAGGCGCGGATGTCTTGCGTACCGAGCAAGACTTCTACGACCTGACCTGGGCTTACCTGCAACGGTGCAAGGCGCAGAACGTCGTCCACACCGAACCCTTCTTCGACCCGCAAACCCACACAGACCGCGGTATCCCCTTCGAGGTGGTGCTCAACGGCATCAACCAGGCCCTCAAGGATGGCCGGGACCAACTGGGCATCAGCAGTGGCTTGATCCTGAGCTTCCTGCGCCACCTCAGCGAAGACGAAGCGCACAAGACCTTGGACCAGGCACTGCCGTTCCGCGATGCCTTCATTGCCGTAGGCCTGGACAGCTCCGAAATGGGCCACCCGCCGAGCAAGTTCCAGCGTGTGTTCGACCGCGCCCGCAGCGAAGGCTTCGTCGCCGTTGCCCACGCCGGTGAAGAAGGCCCGCCCGAATACATCTGGGAAGCCCTGGACCTGCTGCACATCAAGCGTATCGACCACGGCGTACGCGCCATCGAAGACGAGCGGCTGATGCAACGCATCATCGACGAGCAGATCCCACTGACCGTCTGCCCGCTGTCGAACACCAAGCTCTGCGTGTTCGACCACATGAGCCAGCACAACATCCTGGACATGCTTGAGCGCGGGGTGAAGGTCACTGTCAACTCTGACGACCCGGCCTACTTCGGCGGCTACGTCACCGAAAACTTCCATGCCTTGCATACCCACCTGGGCATGACCGAAGACCAAGCGCGCCGTCTGGCGCAAAACAGCCTGGACGCGCGACTGGTCTGATCAGCCGTTGGCGTTGCGGTTACCCAACCTGCAACGTCTGCACGCGGGCAATGCGATTGATCTGCTGGATGCCCAGCGCCGAGATATGCAAAGCCCGCGTGTCCTCCGATTCGCGCATCCAACCCGACTGCAGAAACAGCCTGAACAAGGCCTGCCCCAGAACGCCGCCCAAGTGTGGCCCCTGGTTGTTCCAGTCAGTGCAACGGCAGATCACACACCCCCGTTGCTGGTGCGGCGCCAAGGCATCTATGTAGACGCCGACCAGCGCCAGCTCTGCCCGCCCTTGCTCACTGACCACCAGTTGCCGGTCAGTGCCCTCCAACCAGCCCGCCACCACCAGACGGTGATACAACTCCCCGGCCAGCTCGCCGCCGAGGTGGTCACCGCAGCGCCGCGCCCTGCGGATCGACATCGGCAACTGCAAGGCTGCCGCCTCGGGGTGGTCGTCTCTGGCGCTGCCCAACTGCACGCTGGCCAGTGCTTCCACCGCTGCCCCTACCTGAGGCGTGGCCAGGCGGAAATAGCGTTTGCGGCCCCGCGCCTCATGCCGCAGCAAACCCGCCGAAGACAGCAACGAGAGGTGGGCGCAGGCGGAAGACGAGGTCAGCCCGGTCATCATCGCGAGCTCGTTGGCCAGCCGTGGGGTGCCGTCGATCAGCGCCCACAACATGGCGCTGCGCTTGGGGTCGGCCATCAGGCTGGCGATCTGGCTGATACTGCTGACTGCGTTCATGTCCCTGTAACTCCCTGCACGTTTTTATATGGATGCAATGGCCAACCCTGGCACTGGGATCGCCTGCCTGACAGTCGCCGGCCTTGAGAGGGAAACCCTGCTCGCTGGCATCGGCGCTGGTCGCCAGTATAAGCCGCAGAAACCCCCTCTCAGGGCGCTAGCCGCTTCAGCCCACCTGTCAGAAGTCCACTGGGTATACCTACCCATGAGAGATGATGTGTCTGTGCAGTGAGCCCGCCCAATACCCCGCAGTTGAGCAGTGCCCCAGCACTCAGCGGGACAGAGGCAGGTCATGAGCACTATTAGCCCTGTGCAGGTTCGGACGCGACCGACAAGCAGCTTCCATAAATAGCGCAAACAAAAGCGAAGCTTCTACATGCCTCCAGGTATTACACGCGGAGCATGACGGTCAGTAGGGAAGAACAGGGGGGAAATGACCGTCAGTCAGACCACGGATGCCGGTCATGGCAGGCACAGGGCACAGCGCTACACTTCTTCCGCTCACACCCCATTGGAGGTATGCCGCGATGAAAATTGTCGTCAGTGCGTCGAGCCGCAACCCCGTTTGCCCTTGGCAGGTTCAGCTCGACCAACACGTGGTGAGTTTCCGCAGCGAGGCCGAGGCGCGTGCCTTCGTCGCCACATTGGAAACCCGCCTGCAGGCGCCTCACCCGCTTATGCGGGACGCCTGGCCTGCAAACGCCGGGTCAGCAGCGCGACACTGACCACCAGCGCCCCGCACAGGCTGATCACCAGTGTCATTGGCACCGCACTGCCATCGTGCAACAGCCCGACCAACGCCGCCGCGCCTGCGGCGACGCTGAATTGCAGGCAGCCCATCAGCGCCGAGGCGCTGCCTGCGCGTGCGCCCTGCCCGCTCATGGCGCAGGCCGACGCATTGGGGATGATGCAACCCAGGCTGGCGATACACACGAACAACGGCACCAACAGCGGCCATAACTGGCTCGGCCGCAGTGCAGCGACGCCCAGCAATACCAAACCTGCAGCCAGGTACATCCACACAGCACGCACCAGCAGGAAGGCTGGGCCGCGCTTGGCCAGCAAACGGGCATTGACCTGCGCCACGAGGATAAAGCCAGCCGCGTTGGTGCCGAACAACCAGCCATAGTGCTCGGCAGGTACGCCATATAACTTGATGAAGACGAATGGCGACCCCGCGATGTAGGCAAACATACCGGCAATGGCAATACCCCCGGTCAAGGCATGGCCAAGAAACACCCGGTCATTGAACAAACGCAGGTACTGGCGCAGCGCCCCGGACAGCGGCTGGCGCGGCATGTCCGCCGGCAGGCTTTCCGGCAGGCCCAGGCTGACCGCCAGCAGGCAGGCCGCGCTGAACAGGCTCAGGACGAGGAAGATCGACTGCCAACCGGCCAGGTTCACCAACACCCCGCCAAGCATTGGCGCCAGGATCGGCGCCAGGCCCATCACCAGCATCAACTGCGAGAACACCTTGGCCGACGCCACCGGGTCGCACTTGTCGCTGACGATCGCCCGCGACAGCACCATCCCGGCACAACCGCCCAGGGCCTGGACGAACCGCGCCAGGACCAGGGTGTCGAGGTTGGGGGCATAGGCACAGGCCAGCGACGCCAGGGTAAACAGCGCCACGCCGAACAACAGCGGCTTACGCCGTCCGAAGCGGTCGGCCACCGGGCCATAGGCCAACTGCCCGATGGACAGGCCAAGGAAGTAGGCGGCCAAGGTGGCCTGAACGTGTTTTTCATCGGTGGCGAAAGCCTGCGCCATGGCCGGGAAGGCGGGCAGGTAAAAGTCGATCGCCAAAGGCCCGAACGCACTCAATGCGCCCAGGATGAGCACCATTCGCAGGTTCATCAGGAATCCATAGCAGGCTAAGCAAGTGCGTAAGTCTACCTGCTAAGGACTCGACCAGCATGAAAAGATTTGCAACAAAACCGGGGGCCTCATGCGCCCCCGGCGCAGGGCTTCACGCCAGCTCGGCCTGGTAACCCTCGTCACGAATCGCGGTGAGGATCTGCTCCACCGCCATGGCACTCTGCACCCGCACCTGCTTGCCTGCCAGGTCGACTTCGACCTTGGCATCGGCGTCCTGCCCCTGCACCGCACGGGTCACCGCTTTGACGCAATGGCCACAGGTCATGCCTTGTACATTGAACACTTGCATAGGGTTGCCTCCTTCAGGTTTTCACGCAGTTTCAAGCTTGCCATCGGGGCAAGGTCAAGCCCCTGCGCGCGTCCGGGCTGGAAATCCGCGCTCACGTCGGCCAAGCTGCGCCTTTGACGATCAGGCAAGCAGGAGATTCATCATGTTCAGGGCAGCATTGGGCGTCGTCGGGCTTTTGAGCGCGCTGGCTGCGGTGCCACCGGCCAACGCCGAAGGCAACTCGGACTACAGCGTACTGATCATTTCGCGGGAGCGCCTGGAAGTGGCCACCAACTGCGAAATCGGCGTGTACCTCAACGATCAGCTCTCCGGGCGCGTATTCCAGGAGCAATCGACCGCCTTCAACCTGCCACCAGGCCCTGTGGATATACGCCTGCGCCTACTGCCAGGGCAGACCCCCGGTTGCGCCCCCGGTATCGAAGACCAGCGCAGCACACGTTTGAACCTGCAGGCGGGCCAGATCAACAAATACCGGATTGCCATGGGCCACAATGGGCTGGAATTGAAGCGCGCCGGCCTAGGCTATTGACCTTGCCTACGTGGCAAGGTTGATGCTGGAGGCCAATCCAAGGAGGACAGCCATGCCCGCATCCACCACCTTCGACCTGCCGATTTCCGGCATGACCTGCGCCAGCTGTGCTGGCCGGGTCGAGCGCGCCCTGCGCAAGGTCGACGGCGCTGAACAGGTCAGCGTCAACCTCGCCACCGAACAGGCCCGGGTCCAGGCCCCGGCCAGCAGCCTGCCGGCCTTGCTCGACGCCGTGCGTGAAGCCGGCTATGGCGTGCCCACCCGTACTGTCGAGTTGCAGATTGACGGCATGACCTGCGCCAGTTGCGTCGGCCGCGTCGAACGCGCACTCGGCAAACTGCCTGGGGTCGAACAGGTCAGCGTTAACCTGGCCAGCGAACGCGCGCACCTCGAGGTGCTCGCGGCCCTCGACGACAGCCTGCTGATCGACGCCGTGCAAAAGGCCGGCTACAGCGCCAGCCTGCCGCACGCAGGCCACGATGATCAGCGCGATGCCCAGCGCCGCCTGCGCAACGAACGCCTGGCGGTCGGTGCCGCCTTGCTGCTGGCCCTGCCACTCGTTTTGCCGATGTTGGTACAGCCTTTTGGCCTGCACTGGATGCTGCCCGCCTGGGCGCAGTTCCTGCTGGCTACGCCCGTACAGTTCATTCTCGGTGCACGCTTTTACGTGGCCGCCTATAAGGCCGTGCGTGCCGGCGCCGGCAACATGGACCTGCTGGTGGCCCTTGGCACCAGTGCCGGTTACGGCCTGAGCCTGTACCAATGGGCACAAGCCCCTGCCGGCATGGTTCCGCACCTGTATTTCGAAGCCTCGGCCGTGGTCATTGCCTTGGTCTTGCTGGGCAAGTACTTGGAGAGCCGCGCCAAACGCCAGACCGCCAGCGCCATTCGGGCCCTTGAAGCACTGCGCCCCGAACGCGCAGTGCGCGTGGTCGATGGCCGCGAAGAAGACGTGGCCATCGACCAACTGCGTGTGGGTGACCTGGTCGTGGTCAAACCCGGTGAACGCTTCCCGGTCGATGGCGAAGTCGAGGAAGGCAGCAGCCATGCCGACGAGGCCTTGATCAGCGGCGAGAGCCTGCCAGTGCCCAAGCAGCCTGGCGACCCCGTCACCGGTGGCGCCATCAATGGTGAAGGGCGGCTACTGGTGCGCACCCAGGCATTGGGTACCGAAACCGTGCTGGCCCGGATCATCCGCCTGGTCGAAGATGCCCAGGCGGCCAAGGCGCCTATCCAGAAGCTGGTGGACCGGGTCAGCCAGGTATTCGTCCCCGCCGTACTGGTGATCGCACTGATCACGCTGATCGGCTGGTGGCTGGCCGGTGCCCCGCTGGAAACCGCGCTGATCAATGCGGTCGCCGTGCTGGTGATTGCCTGCCCCTGTGCACTCGGCCTGGCAACGCCAGCGGCGATCATGGCCGGTACCGGTGTCGCCGCCCGCCACGGCATCCTGATCAAGGACGCCGAAGCCCTGGAGCGTGCCCATGCGGTGAACCGGGTCGTGTTCGACAAGACCGGCACCCTGACGTCCGGCAGCCCACGCGTGGTCCACAGCCAGGCACTGGTCGGCACCACCGCCGAGCTGCACCGCTTGGCCGGCGCCCTGCAGCGCGGCAGTGAGCACCCATTGGCCAAAGCCGTGCTGGAGGCGTGCGCTGAGCAGCAACTGGAGGTGCCAACAGTCGTCGACAGCCAGTCGCTGACCGGGCGGGGCATCGCCGGGCGGGTGGAAGGCCGTGACTTGGCCCTGGGTAACCGTCGCATGCTCGACGAGAGCACGCTGCAACCCGGCGGCTTGGCCGCCAAAGCCCACGCCTGGGAGGCTGAAGGGCGTACGCTGTCCTGGCTGATCGAGCGCGGCGCACAACCTCGCGTGCTGGGCCTGTTCGCCTTCGGCGACAGCCTCAAACCGGGCGCGAAGCAGGCTATCGATAGCCTGCACGCACAACACATCAGCAGCCACCTGCTGACCGGCGACAACCGCGGCAGCGCGAAGGTGGTTGCCGACGCCCTCGGGATCAACGACGTGCATGCCGAAGTGCTGCCTGCCGACAAGGCTGCCACCGTGACGGCACTGAAACAGGACGGCGTGGTGGCGATGGTAGGCGACGGCATCAACGATGCCCCGGCCCTTGCCGCTGCCGACATCGGCATCGCCATGGGCGGTGGCACCGACGTGGCCATGCAGGCCGCCGGCATCACCCTGATGCGCGGCGACCCACGCCTGGTACCCGCAGCCCTGGAGATCAGCCGCAAGACCTACGCGAAAATCCGCCAGAACCTGTTCTGGGCGTTCATCTATAACCTGGTCGGTATCCCCCTGGCCGCGCTGGGTTACCTCAACCCGGTACTCGCCGGCGCCGCCATGGCCCTGTCCAGCGTCAGCGTGGTCAGCAATGCGCTGTGGCTCAAGACCTGGAAACCCACCAGCAGCTCCCAGGAGGCCCCATGAACATCGGCCAGGCCGCCCGCCGCAGCGGGCTCAGCACCAAGATGATCCGCTACTACGAGTCCATCGGCCTGCTCAAGCCAGCCACCCGCAGTGACAGCGGCTACCGCCTTTACCAGCCGGAAGACCTGCACAGCCTGGCCTTCATCAAGCGCTCCCGCGACTTGGGCTTTTCTCTGGAAGAGGTCGGCAAGTTGCTGACCCTCTGGCAAGACCGGCAACGGGCCAGTGCCGACGTCAAGGCGCTGGCCATGCAACATATCGATGAGCTGAACCGGCGCATAGAAGAGCTGGTGAGCCTGCGCGACACCCTCAGCGACCTGGTCTCCCACTGCCAGGGAGACGAGCGGCCGGACTGTCCGATCCTGAAGGATTTAGCAAACGGAAACGTTGGCGGATGTTGCCGCTGAGGCTCGCCACGACGCCTTGGTATGCCATATTCGCCCAAACACGACCGAATCATCGCCTAGTGCGACATTCCCTAATAAATACGGGCATTTGCCTTCATCTAATCCCGGACGCTGCCGATGCAGTAACTACCTGCCTCGTGTGTCGACAACAAAAAAATTCCGGGAGCGTCGATGAGCATCAAACAGAAACTGACCTGGGCATTCGCGGTCATCGCCGGCTTGCCCATCGTCCTCGTGGCCACCTTGGTGGTCCTCAACCTGCGCGGCGAAGCCCGCGACGGATTCCTCGACAGCAGCAGCCGGGAAATTCGCCAGGTCAGCAACGCGATGAACATCTTCTTCCAGGGCATCAACCAGAACGTCGAATACCTGGCCTCGCAACCCATGATTGCGGCCACGGGCAACAACCTGAACAAGTTCATGAGCGCCAACCCATCGTATGAGCTGGGCGAGCAGGACAAGCAGGTGCTCGAGTTCTTCACCCGCCTGGCCGATTCCCACCCAGGCTACGCCTACCTTTCCTACGGTGTCAGCGATGGCGGCTATGTCGGCTGGCCCGCGGGGCAGAAGTTCGTCAACTACGACCCCCGCCCTCGCCCGTGGTACCAGTTGGCCATGGCCAACCCTGGCAAAACCCTGCGTACCGGCGCCTATTACTGGGCCGCCGACGACGCCGTGCTGGTCAGCACCGTGCGCGCCGTGGCCAACCAGCTGGGTAACCCGGGTGGCGTGGTCAACATCGATGTGTCGCTCAAGGGCCTGACCCAGATCGTCCAGCAGATCAAGCTGGGCGAAAGCGGCTACCTGATGCTGGTGGAAAACAACGGCAACGTGATGGTCGACCCGCGAGACGCCAGCCACAACTTCAAGCAGCTGGGCAGCTTCGGTAACGGCTATGCCGACCTGGCCAAGGCAGGTAAAGGGCTGGTCGAAGTCGAGCTCAATGGCGTGCGCTACATGGCCAACATCTACCCCGACGAGCAACTGGGCTGGACCTTCATCGGCCTGATCGAGCAAAGCGAAGTGATGCAGACCACCACCCGCCTGACGTGGTTGATCGGCACCATCGCACTGGTGCTGGCCGCGCTGTTCGCCGTGGTCGGTGCGGCGTTCGCCAAGCTGATCGTGCGCCCGATCAACAGCGTCACCAGCGGCCTGGAAGACATCGCCCAGGGCGAAGGCGACCTGACCCGCAACCTGGAAGTGCGCGGGCGCGACGAAACCGCCCAACTGGCCAGCTGGTTCAACCAGTTCCTCGGCGCGATCCGCAGCCTGATCCAGCACATCGGCTCTGCCGCCAGCAAGATCCTCAGCACCTCCACCAGCTCGACCCGGGTGTCCAGTGACATGGCCGAGGCGGCCGGGCGCCAGCGCGAAGCCGTGGACATGGTCTCTACCGCCTTCCACGAAATGGTCGCCACCGCCAACGAAGTCGCCCGCTCTTGCAGCCAGGCGGCGCAGTCGGCCGACAGTGGCCAGCAGCAAGCCCGTGAAGGCCAGCAGCAGATCGATGCAGCCGTGAACAGCGTCGACCGCCTGAGCCAGGAGATCGAGCAATCGGCCCAGTCGATTCAGCAGCTGGAACGCGACAGCAACGCCATCCAGTCGATCCTCGGCACCATTCGCTCGATTGCCGAGCAGACCAACCTGCTGGCCCTCAATGCCGCGATCGAGGCCGCCCGCGCCGGTGAACAGGGCCGTGGCTTCGCCGTCGTCGCCGATGAAGTGCGGGCGCTGGCCAAGCGTACCGCCGACTCCACCGCCGAGATCGATGGCCTGCTGGGCAACCTGGCCAGCCGCACCGCCGAGGTTGCCGAACAGATGCACGCCAGCCTGGAAGTGTCGCAGCAGTCGGTCAGCCGCATCGGCCTGGCCCGCGACAGCTTTGGCCAGATCCGTGAGTCGGTGGACGTGATTCGCGACATGAACACGCAGATCGCCACGGCAGCGGAAGAGCAGCATCAGGTGGCCGAGGACATCAACCGGCACATCAGCCAGATCCATGGCGATGCGCAACTGGTGGCCGAACTGGCCCAGGCTGCGCGCCAAGACTCGGAGAGCCTGGCAGGGTTGTCCAACGAGCTGGATTCGCTGGTACGACGCTTCCGCACCTGACAGCCAGCAAGCGACCTGTAGGAGCAGCCTTGTGCTGCGAAGAGGCCGGTGACAACAGCATAGTTTTTCGCTGCTATCACTGGCCTCTTCGCAGCACAAGGCTGCTCCTACAGTTTCAGCTCCCCAGGCGTCGCCCCAAACAACTGCTTGAACGCCGCGATGTAAGCCGAAGTCGAGTCATACCCACACCCCAACGCGGCCTCCGTTACATTCTCCCCCGCCTCCAGCAACGCCAGCGATGACAGCAGCCGCATGCGCTGACGCCAGTTGCGAAAGCTCAACCCCGTCTCACGCTGAAACAGCCGCATCAGCGTCTTCTCCGAACACTCCAGTTGCAGCGCCCATTGCTGCAAGGTCTGGGCTGTATCTGGCGCTGCGATCAGGCCATTACACAACGCCAGCAACCCCGGATGACGCGGGAGGGGCAACGAGAACCCGACTTCCGGCAACGTGCGCAACTGGTCAAGCAGCACCGCGACCAATCGCGATTCGGCGCTGTCGGCTTCCGGGTAATCCGCCGGGAACAGGCAGAACTGCTTGATCAACTCCCGCGCCAGCGGCGTCACCTCCAGCACCCGGCAGTGCTCCGGCGCCCACGGGCAGGCATCGCGGCGCACGTACAGGCTGCGCATTTCGGCCTGCATCGACGTTACTACCTCGTGTTCGGCGTCCGCCGGGATCCACACGCCCCACTGAGGGGGCGCGAAATAGCTGCCATCGCGGGTGTAAACGCCAAGAACGCCGCTGATGGCGTAGGAAAACTGCACCCAGTCGTGCTGATGGCGAGTGGTCCAGGAGCCGGCGCCGAGGCTTTCGGCGCGGGCATAAAGGGGCCTGGGCAGGTGGTCGAGCGCCGGGATGGCCCGGGGATGTCCGATGATCGGCATGGCGGTTTCTTGTAGTTCTGATCGGACAAGCCTACCAGTTACGCGCCATGACTGTGGCATCTGCGCCGCCTGATCACCGTTCGACGATGACCGTCACCCCTTGCCCACCTGCCGCACAAATCGATATCAAACCGCGGCCCTTCCCCGCCGCGGCCAGCAGCTTCGCCAGGTGGGCCAATATTCGTCCCCCGGTCGCGGCAAACGGATGCCCCGCCGCCAGCGAGCTGCCCTTTACGTTGAGCTTGCTACGGTCGATTGCCCCAAGCGGTGCGTCCAGCCCCAGGCGATCACGGCAGTACTCCGCATCCTCCCAGGCCTTGAGGGTGCACAACACCTGGGCGGCGAAGGCTTCGTGAATCTCGTAGTAGTCAAAATCCTGCAGGCTCAACCCATTGCGCGCCAACAGGCGCGGCACTGCGTACACCGGCGCCATCAACAACCCTTCACGGCCCGTGACGAAATCAACCGCTGCGGTCTCGCCGTCAACTAGGTAGGCCAATACCGGAAGCCCCTGTGCCTGCGCCCATTCCTCCGTGCCCAACAGCACCAGCGATGCGCCATCGGTCAAAGGGGTGGAGTTGCCTGCGGTAAGCGTGCCCAGCCCGCTGCGGTCGAATGCCGGTTTGAGCTTGGCCAGTTGCTCCAAGGTCAGGTCCGGCCGCAGGTTGTTGTCACGGCTAAGTGCCAGGAAGGGCGTGAGCAGATCATCCTGCCAGCCTTCGGCATAGGAGGCCGCCAGCCGCTGATGGCTAAGCAAGGTCAGTGCATCCTGCTCGGCGCGGTCGATCCGCCAGGCCTGCGCCATGCGCTCGCAATGCTCGCCCATCGACAGGCCTGTGCGCGGCTCGCCATTGCGCGGCAACTCAGGCTTCAGGTGACCAGGGCGCAACTTCAGGAACGGCTTCAGCCGTTCACCCAGGCTTTTGCCGCGGTTGGCCTCCAGCAGTATGTGGCGCAACCCTTCGTTAACGGCAATCGGCGCATCGGAGGTGGTGTCGACACCGCCCGCGATGCCGCTGTCGATCTGCCCAAGGGCAATCTTGTTGGCCACCAGCAAGGCCGCCTCCAGCCCCGTGCCGCAGGCCTGCTGGATGTCGTAGGCCGGCGTGCGCGGCGACAAACGCGAACCGAGCACGCATTCGCGGGTCAGGTTCATGTCACGGGAGTGCTTCAGCACCGCGCCCGCCACCACTTCGCCCAGCTGCAGCCCATGCAAGCGGTAACGCTCGATCAGGCCCTCCAGGGCGACGGTCAGCATTGCCTGGTTGCTGGCGGTGGCGTAGGCACCATTGGAACGGGCGAACGGGATTCGGTTGCCGCCCAGGATCGCGACCCGGCGAGGTGAACGCATGCGCATGTTCCTCCTGAAACAATTTAAACCGTACAGCCTAGGTGTTTTTACCGCATTCGAACGACCTTGCCACAAAGTTGGTCCACACTTTCAAGCTTGCCTTCAGGGAGACCCACTCATGAGCGATCGCTACCTCGGCTTTGCCAACTCCAACCTCGGCCGCCGCCTTGTGGATGCCCTCGGCCTGCCACACCCGGCCCCGCTGGAGCGCTGGCAGGCAGGCCGCCTGCGCCCGGTAGAGGGTGCCCTGGTACTGGGTGGCGGGCCACTGACGCGCCAGGTCGAGGCCATCGCCCCACGCCTCACCGACGAACTCTACAGCTTCAATGCCGAAGGGTTACAGGCGCCGGCCTGGGTTGCAGGGCTTGGGCCGAAGCTCAAAGCCGTGGTGTTCGATGCCACTCACCTGTCCGACAGCGATGAATTGAAGCAGTTGCGCGAATTTTTCCAGCCGTTGCTGCGCAGCCTGGCGCCCTGCGCCCACGTGGTGATGCTCGGGCGCGCGCCAGAAGGCCTCGACGACCCACTGGCCAGTGTCACGCAACGGGCGCTCGAAGGGTTCAGCCGCTCGCTGGCCAAAGAGCTGCGCAACGGCGCGACCGCACAGTTGCTGTATATCGGCCAAGGTGCTGAAGACCAGTTGGAAGGTGCCCTGCGCTTCTTCCTTTCGCCCAAGAGCGCGTTCATTTCTGGCCAGGTGCTGCGCCTTGAAGCCTGCGCCAGCCAGGTCGAGGACTGGACCCGCCCGCTTGGCGGACGACGCGCCCTGGTGACCGGCGCTGCACGCGGTATCGGCGCCGCGATTGCCGAAACCCTGGCGCGGGACGGCGCCGAGGTGCTGCTGCTGGATGTGCCGCAAACCCGGCAAGACCTCGAAGCCCTCGCCGCGCGGCTGGGCGGCAAGGCACTGGCGCTGGACATCTGCGCCAATGACGCCGCAGCGCAGTTGCTCGAAGCGCTGCCCGGGGGTATCGACATCGTGGTGCACAATGCCGGCATCACCCGCGACAAGACCCTGGCCAACATGACCCCCGAATATTGGGATGCGGTGATGGCCGTGAACCTCAAGGCACCGCAGGTACTCACCCAGGCACTGTATGACGCAGGCGCGCTCGGCGAGAACGCGCGCATCACGCTGCTGGCGTCGGTCAGCGGCATTGCCGGTAACCGCGGGCAGGCCAACTATGCGGCGAGCAAGACCGGCTTGATCGGCTTCGCCCAGGCCTGGGCGGCAAAACTCGCAGCGCAGGGTGCCAGCATCAATGCCGTGGCCCCCGGCTTCATCGAAACGCACATGACCGCCACCATGCCTATGGGGCTGCGCGAGGCCGGGCGGCGCTTGAGCTCACTGGGCCAAGGCGGGCGGCCACAAGACGTCGCCGAGGCCATTGCCTGGCTCAGCCAGCCAGGCTCCGGCGCGGTCAATGGCCAGGTGCTGCGGGTCTGTGGCCAAGCGCTGATGGGGGCCTGACCATGAGCCGACACTGGCACGACCTGCACGCCCCGGACTCACGCGCGAGCCTTTACCTGCGTGCGGCCAGCAAGCGCAAGATCAGCGGCGACAAGCTGCCCGACGAAGGCCTGCGCTGCGTGATACGGGTTCAGCCCGACAACCTGGCAGCCTACCGCCGACTCTGTCACTTCACCGACGATGGCCGCCTGCCCGCTACTTATCCCCATGTGATGGCCTTCCCCCTGCAATTGCAGCTGCTGACGGCGCACAGCTTCCCCTTCCCCTTGCTCGGGCTGGTGCATCTGCAGAACCGCATCGAGGTGTTGCGGCCACTGGGCGGCATCGATGCATTACGTTTCGCCGTCTACGCCGACAACCTGCAACCCCACGCCAAGGGCGCCACCTTCGACCTCATTACGGAAGCCGAAGATGGCCTGGGCCTGCTCTGGCGCGAATGCAGCCGCACGCTGGTACGCGGGCTACGCCTGGAGGGCCAGGCCAGTGAGCAAACAGACAGCGCGCCTGACGCACTGGCAGAGGCGAGCCGCTGGTATGCCGACAGCGATATCGGCCGGCGTTACGCCAAGGTCTGTGGCGACTACAACCCGATTCACCTGAGCGCTGCCAGTGCGCGACTGTTCGGGTTCCCCAAGGCCATTGCCCACGGCATGTGGAGCAAGGCCATGGCACTGGCGGCCCTGCGCGGGCATCTGCCACACAGCGGCTACAGCTTCGAGGTGGAGTTCCGCAAACCGGTGCGATTGCCTTCCGAGGTGGTGCTCAGTGCCAGCGAAGCCGGGCCAGAAGGTGAACTACGGCTGGATGGGCAGGGTGAGTTGCTGCACATGGTTGGCCGTTGGGGTGGCCTGTAGGCGCAGGCCTCTTGCTTTGCATCGGGCCTGCGCCGAAGCTATGCGGCATTAGGAGACCCCCGATGAACCTGCAAGAACTCACCGAACGCCTGCACCGGATCCGCGACAACAACGATTGGCGCGGCTTCCACAGCCCAAAGAACCTGGCCATGGCCGCCAGCGTTGAAATGGCCGAACTGGTCGAAATCTTCCAGTGGCTGAGCGAGGACCAATCCCGCCAGCTGCCTGCCGACACACTCGCCCACGCCGGCCAAGAGGTGGGCGATGTGGTGCTCTACCTGTTGCTGCTGTGCAGCGAGCTGGGCCTGGACATGGACCAGGTGGTAAGGGCCAAGCTGGCCGACAGTGAAAGGCGCTTCGCCCGATGAACGACCGTCACTTCGATGAACTGGCCACCCGCTTCGCCGAGAAAATCTACGGCGGTGCCAAGGGCGCCATTCGCCTGGCCGTGCTGCAGGCCGACCTGGCCGAAACCTTGCCCGATCGCCCGCTGCGCATACTCGACATCGGTGCAGGCCTGGGCCACATGGCCCTGTGGCTGGCACAACGCGGCCATCACCTGACCCTCGCCGAACCCGCCGCGCCCATGCTCGACGGTGCCCGCGCGCGCTTTGCCGAGGCCGGCCAGACGGCCACCTTCATCCAGGCACCGTGGCAGGACCTGCTGGGCCAGCTGACCGAACCCTACGACCTGGTGCTGTGCCACGCCGTGCTCGAATGGCTGGCCGAACCCGAAAGCATCCTGCCCGTGCTGCACCAGCTCACTGCGCCCAGCGGGTGGCTTTCGCTGGCGTTCTACAACCGCGACGCACTGGTCTATCGCAACCTGCTCAAGGGCCATTTCCGCAAACTGCGCAGCAACCGCCTGGAAGGTGAAAAGCAGAGCCTGACCCCGCAGAAACCCCTTGATCCGCGTGAGCTCAAGGCGCAACTTGATCCTATGTGGCAGGTCGAAAGCGAGAGTGGCGTCAGGGTGTTCCACGACTACATGCCCAAGGAGTTCCAAGCCAAGGCCGAAATGCTCGACCTGCTGGAAATGGAACTGGCCCACCGCCGACACCCAAGCTTTGCCGGGCTCGGTCGCTACCTGCACTGGATCTGCCGCCCCCGCTGACCCCGCCCGCCGGGAGGAATACATGCCGTACCGTCTGTTGTGCCTGGCCCTGCTGCCCCTTGCCCTGGCTGCCTGCCAGGGCAGCAACCCGTATGTCGCCAGTAGCCGCCCCTTACCGCCCGCCCCTGCGCAGGCGGCCACCACCTTCGATGCCAGTGCCTACCCGGCACCCGCCCGCGACTACGGGCACTACCGCAGCTGGAGCTGGCGTGACGGCCAGTTGCCCAGCGGCACAGCCAATGCCGACCCGGCACAACTGGCCGATGCCATCAGCGGCGCGCTCGACCAGCATGGCCTGCGCCCTGCCCGGGGCAGCGCCGGCGATTTGCTGGTAAGCGCCGACATGCGCCTGGAAAAACGCCTGCGCCAAGTACGTGACTACGACACCTACGACCCCTACTACGGCCCCTACCCCTACGGCAGTGTGGGTTATGGCGGCTACCGCAACGGCTACGGTGCCTATGCCAGCACGCCGATCGTGCGCACCTACGAGGTGGAGGTGATGGTGGTACGCATCGATCTGTACGACGCTCGCAGCGGCCAGCCGGTGTGGAGCGCCAGTGCTGAAAGCAACAGCGACAAGGACTCGCCGCGTGATCGCGAAAGCGCCTTGCGTGATTCGGTGCACAAGGCGCTCAGCGGCTATCCTCCCAGTTAACGTTTAACGGAGAACCATCATGTTGCGCCGTCTCGTTCTACTGTCATTCGCGCTGGTGCTCACGGCCTGCTCGAGCAACAACGTCCAGCAGGACTTCGACGCCAGCCGCGATTTTGCCGCCTACCGCAGCTGGGCGTGGCAGGAACCCGGCTTGCAATACCGCCCGGACGACCCTCGCATCAAAAGCGACCTGACCGAGCAGCGCATTCGCCAGGCCGTGGCCGAGCAGCTCGACCAACGCGGCCTGCGCCCGGCGCAGGGCAATGCGCGGCCTGACCTGAAAGTGCGCGCCTACCTCATCGTCGAGCAGCGCCAACAGCAGATCACCACCAACTATGGCGGTGGCTGGGGTGGTTACTGGGGAGGCTACTGGGGCGGGCCGATGTACAACGAAACCCGCAGCGTCGACTACAAGGTCGCCACCATCCAGGTCGACATGTTCGATGGGCGGGACGACAAGCTGGTCTGGCGTGGCAGCGCTGAACAGATCATGAACAATTACCCGCCAAGCCCGGAAGAACGTAACAACGCGATCCAGAATACGGTGACCAATGTGCTGAGCAACTACCCACCCGGCAGCAAGAAGTAATGCGCCGAGGCCCATCGTCGGCTTGCCGGCGATGGGCCAACACAGGCCCCGTCAGCTGCGACATCTTCTGATCCCGTCACGCCTTTTTCCCTTCCCGCCGCGCCCGCTTGCAACTTCGCGTCTACCCTGAATTCAAGGAAACCTGACTGACCGGGTAGAAGTGTTCAACAATTAGGGAAGGCGACCTGCCAATGCAAAGCATTGTTCTTCTGATGTGGCTTGCCTTGTGCTCCGAACAGGATGTGCGTCAACGGCAAATATCCAACGCGCTGACCCTGGGCGTCGCTGCCTGCGCCCTGGCCTGGCTGTTCGCCACCGGCCACAGCTGGATCGGTGCCGACGCCAGCGACGCCGGTTGGGCGCTGGCCATCGTCATGCTGCTGACGTTACCCGGCTACATGCTCGGGCGTTTCGGCGCCGACGACGTCAAATTGATGGGTGCCCTGGCGCTCGCCACCAGTCCTCAATATGTGCTCGGCACCTTCATTGGTGCGGGTATCACAGTCGTGCTCTGGCTGCTGTCGCGTCGCCGCCTGTGGACCTTGCTCAATCCTAAGGTCAAGAAGCGCTTGCAGGCCCTGACGGAGCAAATGGGCGACAAACAGGCCTTCGTACCGTACGTCCTGGCGGGCTTTATGCTGACAGCCGTATGGATCCAATAATCATCCCTGTTGTCCTATAACTTGTACGGACCTTGTACAGAATTGCCAACTGCGACTATTTTTAAGCTGCCGGAGTGTCTAGCCCGGGAGCAGGGCCGATTACGAACAGGGAGTTGATCGTGAACAAGCCGTCCAGTGAAGTGAAGGTGCTGGTGGTCGATGACCAGCCATTGATCGTCGAACAATTGTGTGAATACCTCGAAAGCCAGGGCCACGTGTGCGTCCCAGCCCATTCCACTGCCCAAGCCATCGAGCGCTACTCGGCTGACCAAAAGATTGGCTTGGTGCTGTGCGACCTGCACATGCCCGAGCGTGATGGCATTGAGCTGGTCCACGCCTTGAAGGAGCTGGCCGGCAACAAGCGTATGTTCGAAGCCATCATGCTGACCGGTCGTGCCGACAAGCAGGACGTGATCCGCGCCTTGCGCGCGGGCTTTGTCGACTATTACCAAAAACCGGTAGATTTTAACGAGCTGCTCGAAGGTTTGCGCCGTCAGGAAAAGGCTCTGCTGGAGCGTCAGCGCAACATGAAAGACCTCGGTGGCCTCAACCAGCGCCTGCAGGACCTGGCAGAGTCGGTCGACGAGCTCTACCACGACCTGGAAAAGGCCCGCGGCCAAGGCGTGCACCGCCGTGCCAGCGATGTCGAAGAAAGTGAAAACGAGCTGCCCGCCGTATTCGAGAAGCTGTCGCCGCGTCAACTGGAAGTGGCCCGCCTGGTGAGCAAAGGCAAGACCAATTACCAAATTGCCTGTGAACTGGGCATTACCGAGAACACCGTGAAACTCTACGTTTCTCAAGTACTGCGCCTGACCCACATGCACAACCGCACGCAGCTGGCGCTCGCGCTGACGCCGAGTTCTTCACCGGTGCATCAGCGCTTTACCGCTCATTGAAATACTGGCCTGTCAGCGGCATCCGAGTTGCCGTTGATAGGCCATTAGCCCCAGGGCTCATTCCATCTGGTAGGTAAGGTTTAGCGTCACGCGTGGCCCGCGGCTCAGGCTATCCAGGGCAACATCCGCCAAGGGTTTCGCGACTTCCACCGCCAAATTGAAGTAGCGCCCATCCCCCAACCGCAGCCCCAGCGCAGCGGACGCCATGTGGGCATTCTCGACATTGCTGCGGTTGTACCAAGCCTGCGCAGCATCGAGTACCGCATAGGGTTGCAGCACCTTCAGCCAGTTGCCGTTGGGCCGAACACTGTAGCCAAGCTCGTACGCTACCCCCCACCCCTTGTCCCCCGCTGCCTGGTCGCGTGGATAACCGCGGCCGAAAGTTTGCCCGCCAAACACCGCCCGCTCGCTGTCGGGCAGCGTGTCGTCACTCCAGTACAAGGCACCAGACGCCACCCCCTGCCAATCATTGAACAACGCGTCGCTCTGCAACCCCGAGAGGCGAAATCGCAGAAAGTCCAGGTCATAGTCGGCGTCGCTGCGTGCCCCCAGGTAATCCAGGCCTTGATAGACACCGGCACTGACAATACGCAAGCGACGATCGTCGGCCTTGCGCCAACTGCCTTCAAATGACACTGCGCGTACGTAGCTGTCGTACTGGTGTGACGGCAACAGCCCCGCAGGCCGATCTTCGAGGTGCTCACTGATCGCGTAGAAGCGCCCCGCCACCGTCATCCACTCATCCGCCTTGACGATCAGCGGCTGGCCAAGGCCAACCGAATAACGCTCGCTTTCACGCTGCTGAGTCAAATCGCTGCCGTCCTCCAGCCGAATTCGGGTGCCCGGCGTGCTGCGATAGCGCGAGGCAGACACCAGCAACTGGCTGCCTTCAGCATCCAGGTACTGGCTGTAGTCCAACCGCTGGTAATGCGCCTGGTCATCGCCGGGCGGCAGCAACACGCTTGCCTGAAACTGCTCGGCATAGCGGGTCTGGGCGTTGCTGGTGACGGCGAACAGCGCCTGGGCGTCCTCACGGCTGCCATCGCTTACGGTAACGCCAGCGGCGAACGGCGTACGCCGCGCGTGGACCGTGAGCTGAGCGGCGCCCTCAGGCGACTGCGCCGCAGCCAATTCAGCGTCCACCACCACGCCGGGAAGGCGCTCGGCGAGGCCCAGGTAGCGATCGAGTGTTTCCCGCGTCAGCGGGCGTTCCGCCTGCAAGCGCTGCAGCAACTGCTGCAGGTAGGTGCGGGCCGAGCCGATGTCGCCTTCCAGCTGGTACCCATGGATATAGCCCTCGACCAAAACCACCTCAACACGGCCGTCAGCGACATCCTGCGGCGGGAGGTAAGCGTACGACAGCAGGTAGCCTTCTTGCCGGTAACGTTGAGTAAGGCGCGCGGTGTACTGCTGCAACTCGCCCAGCGTGGTTTCACGCCCGATCAACGGCTGGTAGTGGTCACGCAGGTCACTCAAGGGGAACACCGTCCCCCCTTCGAAGCGCACCTTGTGCAACACCAGGCGGGTCTCCAGCGGCGCCCAGCCTGCCGCGCTGGCGTTCGGCAGCGCCAGCCGCAGGTGTGGGGCAAGTGGGCGGTAGGCGTCCAGCGGCAGGTTGGCGGCGGGCAGGCGACGCTCGTTTTCGTGGCTGTCGAGAAAGCCCGGCAACGGCTCCGCGCGGGCCATCACGGCCCAGGGCAGCAACAAAAGAGGCATGACCAGAGGACGCATAGGACGCTCCATGATCCCTCGTGTACCGGGGCGCCAGCCGGTCACACCCGTCTTGTGCAAAGCGTAGGTGCTGGCCCGGCAATCGTCGAACGGCTACTCGCTGACCTGAAACGCCACCCGCGCGGTCTCGCCACTTTCATCCAGCGCGCTGAGCTCGATTTGCCCGGGCCGTTCGAAACGTACCAGCAGGCTGTCCTGGCCTTGGGTCTCGCCCAACGGCTGACCATTGAGGAACCACCAGCGCCGCCCGCCGCCGCCCAAGGCGGAAACGTGCAATTGCAACGGTTCGCTGCTGGTTGCCGGACGGCGCAGGTTGTCCCCCGGGCGCACGCCGACAATCGACAGCGGCGGTGCGCTGGCGGGCGCCTGCGGTGGGCAGGCCGGGTCTACTGCCGGCAGGCGCGCTGCACGCCGTTCGACCCTGGGCAGCCAAGGCTCCAGCGGGGCGGGCCAGAGCGCGATGTCGCGTACCTTGGCCCCCGGGCAACTGCCGTCGACCCGCAGCCCTTGCGCATTGACCCAGACGCGCTCACGCAGGCCCAGCCCGAGCGGCTGATCGGCCGCCTGCAAGGTCGGCGGTGTGGTGCCGTCGAGGGTCCAGGCAAAGCGCTGGCGGCGGCAGTTGGGGTCTTGCCGATTCATCGGCTGGCCCAGCGGCCAGCAGATGGCTGCCACGCCGATGGTAGGGGGCACCTGCTCGACCGGCACGCTGATACCGCGCTGGGCATCGCGATTGCTTAGCAGGTCATGCACCTGAAGCATCAACGGCGCCGCCGAGGCCAGACCGAACTGCCCGGGTACCGGTGTGCCGTCGGGGCGGCCGATCCATACACCAATCAAGTAGCGCGGGCCGACCCCAATCGACCAGGCGTCACGAAAGCCATAGCTGGTACCGGTCTTCCAGGCCAGTTGCGGGCGCTGCACCAGTTCGGCGTGCGGGTCGCGGTCAGGGCGTGCCTGGCCGCTCAGAATACGCCGGATAATCCACGCCGCCCCTGGCGACAGCAGGCGTCGCTCTACCAGCGGGTCCTGCGGCTGCAGGCGGATGCGCGCACTGTTGCCGGCCCGTGCCAGCGCCGCATAACCGCCGACCAGGTCTTCCAGGCGGCTGCCCGCCCCCCCGAGGATCAACGACAAGTTGGGCTCGGCCAAGGGCGGCAGCATCAGCGGCATGCCGGCCATGCGCAATTGCGCGGCGAAGCGTTTCGGGCCATATGCTTCCAGCAACTGAACGGCCGGCAGGTTGAGCGACAGCGCCAGTGCCGAGCTGGCCGACACCGGCCCGCTGAACCCCATCGAGAAGTTGCCGGGCCGATAGTCGCCGTAGCGCCTAGGCACATCCTGCAGCAGCGATTCGGAGTGGATCAGGCCGTCATCCAAGGCCATGCCGTAGAGGAAGGGTTTGAGCGTGGAACCGGGCGAGCGCAATGAGCGCACCATGTCGACGTGGCCGAAGCGGCGTGCGTCGCTAAGGTCGATCGAACCCAGGTAGGCGCGCACTGCCATGGTCTGCGCCTCGACCACCAGGATCGCCGCCGACGTGCGCTCCGGCAGGCGTGCGCGCCAGCCCAGCAGCAGGTCTTCGAGGCGCCTTTGCAAGGCTGCGTCTAGGGTGGTGCGGATTAGCGGTGGGCTATTCGCCGTGTTAAGCCGCCGCGCCAGCAACGGTGCCAGTGCCGGTTCCTGACGTGGCGCCAGCAGCAAGGGCTCCTCGGCAGCTTCCTTGAGCTGCTGGGCTGGCCAGACCTGGTATTCCTCCAGGCGCTGCAGCACTTTGTCGCGTGCACGCTGGGCACGCTCGGGGTGGCGGTCCGGGCGCAAGCGGCTGGGTGCCTGGGGCAGCACCGCAAGCAGCGCCGCCTCGGCAGGTGTCAGGTGTTTGGGCGATTTGCCCAAGTACGCCCAGCTGGCCGCTGCCACGCCCTGCAGGGTGCCGCCAAAGGGTGCACGGTCGAGGTAGATCTGCAGGATTTCGCGCTTCGACAGGTGCCACTCCAGCTGCGCCGTACGCCATAACTGGCGCAGCTTGCCGGCCAGCGTCCGGTCATGCGGATCGAGCAGGCGCGCCACCTGCATCGACAACGTACTGCCCCCCGACACCACGCGCCCTCCGCGCAGGTTCAGCCAGGCCGCACGGGCCAGGGCCAGCGGGTTGACCCCAGGGTGGCGATAGAACCAGCGGTCCTCGTAGGTCAGCAGCGCCTGCAAGTACAACGGCGAGACCTGTTCCGGGCTGACCGGGTAGCGCCACACGCCATCGGCGTCGGCAAAGCGCCACAACGGCGTGCCGTCTTCGGCCAGCACCACCCGCGCCAGGTCGTCGCCGGGCATGGGCAACGGCCAGATACGGTCGGCCAGCCACACCAGGCCAACAGCCAGGACCAGGGTGATGGCGCTACCACGCACAATCCTGCCCGCACGCGTGCGCGGCCGCGCTAAGCTTGGCATCGGGAACCGACTTGGCCAACTGATGGCCAAAGGCTTGGGAACGGCAACCTCGCCGGTGTGTTGATCAGGAAGCAACTATGCATGTAGAAGATTTTTTCGGGTGGCTGGGCCACGCACTCGGGTCGTTGATCCGCTTTATCGTCGACGCATTGAGCGGGCTGTTCAACCTGCTGGCCAATGCCGGCGGCAATTTCATCGATGGCCTGGCACGCACCCTGGGCATGGACACCTCGCTGGTCAGCATCCTTGCCCTGGTCGTCGGCCTGATGCTGCTGTACTCGGCAATCCGCGCCTTCATGCGCGCTTCGATCATCCTCGGGATCATCTGGTTGGTGCTGGGGTTGTGGGTGATGAGCTGGGTGATTCACTAAAGGCCATCGCCGCACCTCGCAGTGTGTGTGTGTGTGTGTGTAGGAGCAGCCTTGTGCTGCGAAGAGGCCGGTACAGGCAACAGGATTTTCGTTGCTCATACCGGCCTCTTCGCAGCACAAGGCTGCTCCTACAAGAGGCAGGCTTTTAGCGGGCTTTGACGGTCATCTCGCCTTGCCCATCGCCCACTGCCTGCAGGTTCGGGCGGTACATCGACTCGACCTGCGGCGGCGGCACACGGTAGGTGCCCGGGGTTACTGCCCGCGCCAGGTACAGCAGGTGCGTGGTGCCATAGCTGTCCAGCTTGAGCGCTGCGACGTAACGGTCATCGCGGTACTCCTGGTGCAGCACGCTGGCGTTCTGCATCGACTCACGCCACGCCTTCACGGCACTGCTGGCGTTCTCCAGGCTGGCCGCACTCTGTGCCAGGTTCTGGTTTTCCAGCTCAAGCCCCGCTGGCAGCAAATCCACCACCAGCGCATCCGGCACACGGTCCTCGGCCTTGAGGGCCAGGTGCACCAGCACCAGGTCGCCGCTGCGCAGGTTGTGCAGGTCCAATGCCTGGCCGTTCATGCCCAGGTACTCACGACGAATCTGCAGACCATTGCCACCGGCTGCCGGCGCCTGGCGCGGGTAGCCAGACAGCGTCAGCTGCTGGTAAAGCGTCTCGCTGCCTTCGTTTTGCACCGTCAGCGGCGACGCCAGCAGCGGGCCTTCGAGCTTGAGGCCGGTTTCGGCATTGTTGAACTCGCGGATCTCACCCGCGCTATCCAGACGCGCCTGCCACTTGCCTTCCGGCTTGCCGAGCAAACCACGGCCAGCGAGGAACAACGCGTTACGTTCCTGGGTCGACAGCCAGCGGTTGGCCGCCAACTCGTCCGACAGTGCGAACAGGCGTTGGTCGACCTGCTTGCTGGCCAGGTTGCTCTCCTGCAACAGCGCCAGAATCAGCGCCTGGTCACGCAGGCTGCTGCCGTAGTCAGCCATCCAGCCTTTGCTGCGGCCAATACCCAGGCCGGCTTGCAGGGCCTGCTCGGAACGTGGCTTGTCGCCCATCTTCTCCAGCGCTACCGCCAGTTGCACCAGCGGCAAGCCGGAGCGGGCGTCGGCACGGCGTTCGAAAAGCCCGCGCAAGGCACCCAAGGGCGCCTGCTGGCTGCGCGACAGAACCAGGGCAGCATAAGCCTGCACGGCGAAGCGGGTATGGTCAGCGTTCTCGCTGTAGTCGACCTCGATCAGGTTGCGTTCCTGCAGGTAGCGCAGCAAGCGCTCGTTGGCCTTCTTCAGCGCCTCGGCGGGCACGCCGTAGCCCTGGTCACGGGCGCGCAGCAAGAAGTCGGTGACGTAGGCGGTCAACCAGTACTCTTCTTCACTGTCCGAACTCCACAGGCCGAAGCTGCCGTTGTAACGCTGCATGCCCAGCAGGTGCTCGATGCCCATTTCGATCTTGCGCTTGCGCACGTCGGCCGGTTCGCCCTTGATCCCCAAGCGTTTGAGGCTTTCGGCATCGGCGTAGAGCGACGGATAAAGGCCGCTGGTGGTCTGCTCCAGGCACCCATAGGGGTAGGCTTCGAGGGCACGAATCTGTTCGGCCAGGTTCAGCGGCGGCCGGCTCGACAAGACCAGGCTGGCTTCAAGGCCCGCCGGTTCGAAGGCGGCCAGGTCCGCCTCGGGCAACGCCCATGGCTGGTCCTTCAAGGCAACCCGGTAGTGCTTGAGCATCGCCGGATAAGCCGGGCGCACACCCAAGGTCCATTCACGCTCGAAGGCCGTGACCGGCTCGTTTGGCAGTTGCAGGCCATTGACCCGCACGCGCACCTTGCCCTGCCCCAGGCCGCCTTGGGCCTGCACCGGAATCATCAGCGTGCGGCGCTGGCCTTCGTCCAGCGCGACGCTTTGCACCGCACTCGCAACCAGGCTCAACTGGCCTTCGGTGCTGATCTCCACATTCAGTTGCTGGGCGCGGCCCGACAGGTTGGCCAGGTCCAGCGCCAGGCTGGTGCGGTCGCCACCGGCCAGGAAGCGCGGTGCCGAAAGCTCGGCGATCAGCGGCGCAGCCACCACCGTCTTGCCCTCGGCCACGCCGAAGTGGTCTTCGGTCCAGGCCTGCGCCATCAGCCGCAGTTCGCCATTGAAGTCGGGGATGTCGACCGTGGCCTGGCCCTCGCCCTTCTCGTCCAGGGTCACCGGCAGGCTCTGCTGCGCGACAATGGTCACCGTGGTGTTGGGGCGTTTGCCACCCTTGGCCATGGCCGCGTCACCGCCAAAGGCCAGGCTGGCGAGGCGGCCCTGGCCGGCCTCGATCAACTGGCCGTAGATGTCCAACTGGTCGGCGCCATACGCTTTGCGGCCGAACAG
The DNA here is from genome assembly GCF_014269095.1 of Pseudomonas sp. SWRI50. Lineage (NCBI taxonomy): Bacteria > Pseudomonadati > Pseudomonadota > Gammaproteobacteria > Pseudomonadales > Pseudomonadaceae > Pseudomonas > Pseudomonas sp. SWRI50. The sequence continues at coordinate 32,881 of NZ_JABWRW010000022.1, forward strand.
GCTGGTGAACGGGTCAGGGGTCTTGAAGTCGGTGATGTTGAGGATGCCGACATCAACTGCCGACAGCAGTACATGCACCTGCTGCCCCGCAGCCACGGGGCTGCCATCGGCATTGGCCACCTTGAACTTGACTGTTAACGGCTGCTTGGGCCGCATCTTCTCCGGCGCCTGCAAGCTGACCGCGAGCTTACGCCCGGCCCGGTCGAGTGGCAGGTGCAACACGCCCACCGCGCGTTTCGGTGTGGCATTGGCCTTGCGCTCGCCGGGGCGAATCACCAAGGCGCTGATATACAGGTCGTGGCGTGCCCACTTCTTGTCCAGTTGCACGTCGAAGGTCTTGCCTTCGGCCGGCACCTCGATCTCTTGCCACCACAACGGGCCATCGCTGGACTCGATCATCAGGTAGCCGCTGCCGGCGGCAGGCGGGGTCACCGTGACTTTGGCGGTGGCGCCATCGGCGTAGGACGGTTTGTCCAGGGCCAGCTTGACCTGGTCCGGGCGTACTGCGCCGCCTTCGGCGTTGTCCTGGGCGCGATAGCCCGCCCAGAAGCGCTCGCTGGACACCAGGCCAGTCTCTGGGTCTTCGACCTCGACCCGGTAAGGGCCCCACTCGACCTGGAACGACAACTTGGCGGTCGAGCCGGCCTTGACGCTGACGGTCTCTTCGCTCTGGGTGAGGAATTTCTCGTTGTAGTTGTAGCTCCAGCCGTCGCTCTGCGAGTAGTTCCAGTAGTAGTCACGGCGCTCGCGAATCAAGCGCACCTTGAGGTCATTGGCCGCCAGCTTCTTGCCATCACGGTCGGCCACCAGGAACTCGAATTCCACCGGGCCGTCACTGTCGGTTTCCTCGCCTTCGAACAGGCCGCGCAGGCCCGGCAAACGTTCGGCAGGCCAGATCGGCTGTTCCAGGCGACGGGTGATCGGCCGGCCACCAGACTCCTGCAGGCTGGCCTGCACGGTCAGTTGCAGTGGCGAGCGGGCTTCGGCCCAGCGGCTTTCGATATCGACCACTGCCTTGCCGGCCTGGTCGAGGGTGACTTCGTCCAGCTCCAGGTCCTGGTTCAACTCGGTTTCGGTGACCGAACCGAACTGGTAACCCGGCAGCGCCGGCACCGCTTCGCGCAACGGACGCACGTAAGCTTGGCCACTCAGCCGGTTACCCGCAGCCGGCGCGCCGTATAGGTAGCGGCCATTGACCTGGATGTGGGCGTCCTGATCAGGCGCAAGCGGTGCGCTGCTGCCTTTGAGCTCCAACGCCAAACGTTCGGGGAGGAAGTCTTCGACCAGAAACTCGTAGACCTGCTTGCGCCCGCCCCCCAGGTCGAGCAGCAATTGCCAGCGACCGGTCGGCGCCTCGCTGGCCAGTTGCAGTTGGTACTGGTAAAGGCCACTGCCATCCGCCTCCCAAACAAACTTGCGGCTGACCTGCTCATCAGGGCGACGCACTTCCACACTGACCGGCTGGGCCTTGACCGGCTTGCCATCCTGGTCGCGCAGCAGGCCGTTGAGCAGCACGGTCTCACCCGGGCGATACAGGTCGCGCGGGCCGAAGATGAACAACTGCAAAGGGTTGGCTTGCGGGCCGGTGATATCGAATTCGGCCAGGTCCAGGGCTGCAGTGTTCAGGCGCAGCAACGTGGTGTGCACGCCTTGCGTGGCAATCAGGGTATCGGCCTTGGGCGTGATCGGCAGTTCGGCGTGGCCGTCGCCATCGGTCTTGGCCTGGGCCAGTAACTTGCCCTTCTCGTCATGCACCTCGAGGTTGACGTCTTTCATCGCCTTGCCGCCGTCCAGGGCTTGGGCGAACACATCGAGGCGGTCGCGGTAGCGGTGCGCAGAGACGCCGATGTCACTGAGGCTGAACAGGGTTGCAGGCTGCGAGTAATCGTAGGTGCCCGAGGCACGCATCACTGCCAGGTACACGCCCGGTTCCTGCAGCGGCTTGATCCCGGCGATCGGCAGCAGCACGGTCTCGCGGGTGTTGCGCGCGGGGTTGAGATCGAAGCGGCCGCTGTAGACCAGCTCGGCCATGTCCAGGGTTTCTTTGGACTGGTAGTAGTACAGGCTGCTGTTACGCCCCCAGTTGACCAGGAAGGTCGAGAGCATCTCGGGCTTCACGCGGAAGAACTCGACATCGACCTTGTCGACGTTCAGGGCGATCACCGGCAAGCCCTCGGCCAGGCGCGTGGGCAGCAACGAACCGCGGCTGGCAAAGCCGATGGTCGGCTGCATGTCGCGGGTTTCCAGGCGGGTGACCGACTCGCTGTCGAGCGCGTTGCCATTGACCGCCAGCAGGCCTTTGTCGACCGTGAGCACCAGCTTGCGCTGTGGCTCCAGGTGGCGCAGGCGCAGCTCCATCTGGTTGTCGGAGAGTTCCCAGGCCCCGTCGACCTTGCCTTTGACGGTGTCGACCAGGTGCAGTTTGCCGGCGAAGTCCTCTGTGGCATCCAGCGGCGCGGAGAAGCTGATCGACAGCGCGCTGGCGCCGTCGAGCTGCACTTCCGAGACGTCCAGCACCGTGAGCGCCCGGCCCTCGTAGCGCTTGGCGAGCACGGCAGGGTCTTCGCGCTTGGCCGCTGGGGCCTCCTCGGGCGCGGTGGCTGCCGGTTTCTCGGCCGGCGCGGGTTTGCCCGGCGCGGAGGAGTCACAAGCACTGAGCAAAGCCAGCGCGCAGGCCAGCAACAATCCTTTGTTGAACATGGAGTAGGAACTCTTAGGCAGCGTGTACGTGAGGGCAGCAACTATAGCGCAACGACGAGCGCGTCACCCGCCGTGTAGCGCCAGGTGAGACCGCGTTCGCGCGAATTGGTTGCCTGGCCGGTACACTGTGGCACTGCTAATGCCAGGATTTGAAATGTCTCAACTGACCACCGACTGGCGCGACCGCCCTACCCACCGCAAGGTCTGGGGCCTGGCCGCACCGATGATCCTCTCCAACATCTCCGTACCCCTGGTGGCGCTGGTCGACAGCACCGTCATCGGCCACCTGCCCCACGCCCACCAGCTGGGCGCTGTTGCCGTGGGCGCCACACTGTTCACCTTCATGGTTGGCCTGATGGGCTTTCTGCGCATGGGCTCGACCGGCTTCGCAGCCCAGGCTGCTGGGCGCGGTGACGGCGCGGCGTTGCGCCAGGTGTTGGTGCAAGGGCTGCTGCTGGCCCTGGGCTTTGCCGTGGTCATCGGCCTGTTGGCGCTGCCCTTCAGCCAGTTGGCGCTGCACGCGATGCAGCCCAGCGCGGCGTTGCAGCAATCCACCGAGGACTTCTTCCACACCCGCCTGCTCGGGCTGCCTGCGGCACTGGCCAGCTACGCGCTGGTCGGCTGGTTCCTCGGCACCCAGAATGCGAGGGCGCCGCTGGCCATCCTGCTGACCACCAACCTGCTGAACATCATCCTCAACCTGTGGTTCGTGCTCGGCCTGGACTGGGGGGTGCTGGGTTCAGCGCGGGCCTCGGTGATCGCCGAGTGGAGCGCCGCACTGCTGGGCCTGGCCCTGACCCGCCCGGCCTTGCGCGCGTACCCCGGGCACATCGCCTGGGCGGCGCTCAAGCGCTGGCAGGCCTGGAGGCCGCTGCTGGCCGTCAACCGCGACATCTTCCTACGCAGCCTGGCATTGCAACTGGTGTTCCTGTTGATCACCGTGCAAGGCGCCCGGCTGGGTGAAGCGACGGTGGCAGCCAACGCCCTGCTGCTCAATGGCCTGCTGCTGACCGCCTACGCGCTCGACGGGCTCGCCCATGCAGTCGAGGCCTTGTGCGGCCATGCCATCGGCGCCCGCGACCGCGATACGCTCCGCCGCTCGCTGGTAGTAGCATGCGGTTGGTCGCTGATCACCAGCGTTGGCTTTGCCGGGCTGTTCCTGCTGGGTGGGCACCTGTTCATTGACCTGCAGACCGATATCGACAGTGTGCGCACGGCGGCTTACCCGTACCTGCCGTACTTGGCGGTACTGCCGTTGATTGCGGTGTGGAGCTACCTGCTCGACGGGTTGTTCATCGGCGCGACGCGTGCGCGGGAGATGCGCAATGCGATGCTCGCGTCGGTGGTGATTGCGCTGCCGGTGGCGTGGGCCATGAGTGGGTTTGGCAACCACGGCTTGTGGTTGGCGTTTCTCGGGTTCATGGCATTGCGGGCGGTGACGTTGGGGTGGGTTGGGTGGCGGTTGCAGCAAAAGGGGCTGTGGGTTCAGTGATTTTGGGGCCGCTTTGCAGCCCATCGCTGGCAAGCCAGCTCCCACAGAATCACTGCATGGCCCGAGCCACGTGCAATACCTGTAGGAGCTGGCTTGCCGGCGATGGGCCGCAAAGCGGCCCCGGCGATTACGAAGACAAGTACGAAGAGCGGGTCAGCCCCAGGCGCAAGGCATCGAGGAACTGCGTCCGCTCGCGGGCGGTGATCTTCGCGCTGGCAACCTTGTCGCGGTAGTGAGTCATCAACTCCTCCGGCGACAGGTGCACGTAACGCAGCATGTCTTCGATGGTGTCGTGGGTCTCGATACCGGCGTGGTACACGCTGCCATCGGCATTCTGGTAGATGTTCACCGAGTCGGTATCACCGAACAGGTTGTGCATGTCACCCAGAATCTCTTGGTAGGCGCCAACCAGGAACACGCCCAGCAGGTAGTCCTCGCCCTCATTGAGCGAATGCACCGGCATGCTAGTCTCGATGCTCTGCTCGTCGACGTACTGGTTGATCTTGCCGTCGGAGTCACAGGTCAGGTCTTGCAGCACCGCGCGGCGCATCGGCTCTTCATTCAGACGATGCAGCGGGATGATCGGCAGTACCTGGCCGATGGCCCAGGTATCCGGCAAGCTCTGGAACACCGAGAAGTTGCAGATGTACTTGTCGGCCAGCTTGTCATTGAGCTCGTCCAGCACCTGGCGGTGCGAACGCTGGCGCGCCTTCAGCGAGTTGTGCAGGCGACGGCACACGGCGAAATAGCACTGCTCGGCCAGGGCTTTCTCGGCCAGGCTGATCTTGCCATCGGCGTACTGCGCCGCCACGTCACCCATGTAGTGGGTAGCGCGCCAGTAGGTCTCGGTGACCATCTCGATGTCGGTCGGGCCCAGCAGGTCGGCCAGCCACTGCACGGTCTCGGGCAGGGCTTCCTTGTTTTCGATGGTCGGCACGTCGTCGTTGTGTTTTTCGACGTCGGTCACCTGGATCACCAGCATGGCATGGTGCGCGGTCAGCGAACGGCCGCTCTCGGAGAAGATGTGCGGGTGCGGCAGGCCCTGCGCGTCGCAGAACTCCTTGAGCATGCCCACCACCACGCCGGCATAGTCATCCATGTCGTAGTTGATCGAGCTGGCATTGCGCGAGTGAGTACCGTCGTAGTCCACACCCAGGCCACCGCCGACGTCGATGTGGTCGACCGGCAGGCCCAGTGCACGCAGCTCGCCGTAGTAGCGGATGGCTTCCTTGAAGCCGTGCTGGTAGTCCGCCAGGTTGGCGATCTGCGAACCCATGTGGAAGTGCAACAGGCGGATGCCCTGGTCCAGGCCGGCATCGCGGAAGCGCTGCACCACCGAAATCAGCTGCGCAGCCGACAAACCGAACTTGGACTTCTCGCCACCGGTGTCGGCCCACTTGCTCGACGCCAGCGACGACAGGCGCACGCGCAAGCCGACCTGCGGCTTGACCTTGAGCTCGGCGGCCTCCTCGATCACCAGGGCGACCTCGGATTCCTTCTCGATGACGATGAACACGTTGTGGCCCAGCTTCTGGCCCATCAGCGCCAGGCGGATGAACTCGCGGTCCTTGTAACCGTTGCAGACGATGGTGCCGCCCTTTGGCGCCAGCGCCAGCACTGCCAGCAGCTCGGGCTTGGAGCCGGCCTCAAGGCCAATCGAGACGTTCTGCGTGGCGATGATGTTTTCCACCACCGCTTCCTGCTGGTTGACCTTGATCGGGTACAGCGCGGTGTACTGGCTCTGGTACTCGAGGCGCGCGATGTTGGCGTCGAAGGCACCGGTCAGCTGGCGTACACGGTCTTGCAGGATGTCGGGGAAGCGCACCAGCAACGGCAACGACAGGCCGCTCTGGCGCAGTTCGTCGACCTGCTCGAACAGGTCGATCGGCGCGCTATTGGGGCCATTAGGGCGTACTTCGACGCGCCCGGCTTCATTGATGGCGAAATAACCAGCGCCCCAATGGCGGATGCCGTAAACACTGCGGCTGTCGGCCACGGTCCATTGGCTACCATCGTCTTTGCGTGTGCGTCGTACGGACATTCAAGTCCCCTATAGATAAGTCGAAAACACTGCCCCAACGAAAAGGGCCGGCGCAGTGTAGAAGCTGAAAATGACGATTCGTCCGGTTCAGGGGTAGACCCTTCCAACAGGAACGAGTTTAGAAAGCACTGGGCAAAAAAACGCGCGACGGCCTCAGCCGCCCGACTTTTTCGCCTTGAAACCCTGTTTGGTCAGCTCGCCGATCAACAGCTCGACATGGTCGCCCTGAATCTCGATAACCCCGTCCTTCAAGGCGCCACCGGTACCGCAGCGGCGCTTGAGCGTGGTGGCCAGCTCCTTGAGCTGATCGAGGGGCAGCGGCACACCGGTGACGGTGGTCACGGTCTTGCCACCGCGGCCTTTGCTTTCCCGGCGTACGCGGGCAATGCCGTCGCCTTCGGGGATGATTTGCTGCTTGCAGGTGCAGGCATCCACCGGCTGGCTACAGTCAGGGCAGTGCCGACCGGCATCGGTGGAGAACACGAGACCGCCAAGGGCGGAAAAGGAAGAAGCTTTCTTGGCCACTTTTGTTCCTCTGTGCTGAGGACAAAAACTGGTCGGCGGGAGCCGACCGCGAAGCCCCACTCTGGCAGGGGCGGCGCTACTGCCGCAAGATCTTGCGACAGCCCGAAAAGGGCGCGCAGTGTAACGATAAATCAGGGGATTGCTAAGTACTGGAATGCGCCATTTTGCGAATGTTTTGCGACCCTTCGCGGGCAAGCCCGCTCCTACAGGTACTGCACGGTTCTTAAAGGCTCCGGTAAACCTGTGGGAGCGGGCTTGCCCGCGAATAGGCTGCAACGCCGTGCAACTAGGGCAAGCTGGCTTTGTACCGCTGCAACGCCGCCAACGAGTCCGGGCAATACGGCTTGGTGTGGCTTTCTTGTTCCGCCTGCGCCAGGCTGATGAACCGCGCCTCGCTCACCTCTTCCGGCTGCAAGCGCAACGGTGCATCGGACACCGCCGAATACACCGCACACCACAAGCGGTTATCGGGTTGGTCGAAGTAGAACCGTTCATGAAAGCGCAACGCGACGCCGTCGATACCCAGTTCTTCGGCCAACTCCCGCGCAGCCGACTCGGCGTAGCCCTCGCCCGCCGTCACCATGCCGCCCGCCGCCACATCCCAAAAGCCTGGGTACAGCGCCTTGCTCAAGGTACGCCGGTGCACGCACAACTCCCCGGCGCTATTGAACAGCAAGATGAACGTGCAACGGCCAATCAGCCCGCGCTCGCGCAACTCTGCCCGGGGCAAGGCGCCGAGCACCTGGTCGGCTTCGTCGACCCAGGCAACCAGCTCACGGTCGGAAGCCGCCCGATGGGCGGCTTCTTGGGTGCTGATGGCCACGATCACCCCTGCGACAGCAGCTGACGCAGGTCGATGACCGCAGCGTTGGCCCGGGAGATGTAGTTGGCCATGACCAGCGAGTGGTTGGCCCACATGCCGAAGCCGCTGCCATTGAGCACCATCGGGCTCCACAGTGCTTCCTGCGAGGCTTCCAGCTCACGGATGATCTGGCGCACGCTGACCGTGGCATTCTTTTTCGCCAGCACATCGGCGAAGTCGACCTCGATGGCGCGCAGCAGGTGCGACAGCGCCCAGGCCTGGCCACGGGCTTCGTAGAACACGTTGTCGATCTGCAGCCATGGGGTTTCGACCAGCTCTTCGTCAACCTGCGGTGCCTGGCCAGGTTGTACCGACTCGGTCTTCAGGGTGGTGTTGAGCTTGACCCTGCCAACGCTGGCCGACAGGCGCTGCGACAGCGAACCCAGGCGGGTAGCCACATCGCCCAGCCAGTTGTTCAGGTTGTCGGCACGGGTGTAGAAGATCGCGCCCTTGTCGCCAGCGGCCAGGCGGGTCTGGTAGCGGTTCAGCGACTTGATGCCTTCTTCGAACTCAGACTCGCTCGACGGCAAAATCCAGCTCTTGTTGTCGAAGTTGAAGCGCGGCTCGGCCTTGGCCAGGTCGGCGTCTTCAGTGGACTGCGACTGCGAGCGGGCGAAGTCTTTGCGCAACGCGCGGGACAAATCGCGGACCTGGACCAGCACGCCGTATTCCCAGCTCGGCATGTTGTCCATCCACAGCCCCGGCGGGAAGCGGTCGTTGGAAATGTAACCGCCCGGCTTGTTCAGCAAGGTACCGGCGACGGTCTTGAGGGTTTCGATGGTGGTATAGCCGATGACCATCTGCTGGCCATTACGCTCGGCCGCAGCCTGGGCGTTCTGCTGCACCGGGAACAGCTCCGGCTCCTGGCTCCAGTACCAGCCCAGGCCGATACAGACCAGCAGATACAGGCCGATCAGAGTACCCAGGGCACGGCTCCAGAGGCCGCCCAGGTAGCTACGGGCGGCGGCGCCACGGCCATCAACACGCTCGCGGGGTTCGGCTTTGGCCTCGCGGTTTTTCCAGTCCAGCATGGCATTGTCCTTAATCAGTCAAGACGGTTCAGAGGCTTGGACCCCAGGCCTTCGCCAGGGTGCCACGGCAAGCCCGCATCGCTGCACTATAAAGCAGACACTGCCGTACGCATAAGCGACCAGTGGGTCAGTAACTGAATATTCGTTCTAAACGCTTTGTTGATGGAGGGCACTCACCCAACGGAAAAGAGCTGCTAGCATAGAGCCATCATCGCACCTGCACACCACCCACCCAAAAGTAGCCAGGACATGAGCCAAGCAGTCGATCCGAGCCACCAGTGCCCCGCCCAGCACCTGTCGCGTCCCGGCCTGCGCAAGGATGACCCGCTCAACCCGGTGCCCCTGCCGCCCCTGCGCAAGCCTGTATACATCCTTTTGCAGGACCATGAGCGCGCCCAACGCCTGGCCCAGCAGCTGGAGTTTTTCGGCCTCGGTGTGCAGGCCTTGTTCAGTGCGGATGCGTTTCGGGCTTCGCTCAGTGAATGCCCGCCTGCGGCGGTGGTGATGGATGTCGACTTCACCGGCAGCGGCCAGGGCCTGCGCTTGGCCGCCCAAGCTCAGCAAGGTGTGCCGCAAACGATTCCGCTGCTGTTCTTCAGCCACCACGAAACCGATACCCCGACCCGCCTTGCCGCGGTGCGCGCTGGCGGCAAAGAGTTTCTGACCGGCACCCTGGAAGCCTCCAGCCTGCTGGAGAAGGTCGAGCTGCTCACCAGCACCACCCCGCTCGACCCGCTGCGGGTGTTGATCATCGACGATTCACGCACCCAGGCGCTGCACACCGAACGAGTGCTGAGCAGCGCGGGCATGATCACCCGCAGCCTGACCGACCCGATCCGCACCATGGCGGAACTGGCCGACTTCCAGCCGGACCTGATCATCCTCGACCTGTACATGCCCGCCTGTACCGGCCCGGAGCTGGCCAAGGTAATCCGCCACAACGACCGCTATGTCAGTGTGCCAATCATTTACCTGTCGGCCGAGGACGACCTGGACAAGCAGCTCGACGCCATGAGCGAAGGTGGCGATGACTTCCTCACCAAGCCGTTCCGTTCGCGCCACTTGATCACCACCGTGCGCAACCGCGCCGCCCGCGCCCGCCACCTCAAGGCACGCATGGTGCGCGACAGCCTCACCGGGCTGTACAACCACACCCATATCCTGCAACTGCTCGAAGATTGCAGCTTCCGCGCCCGGCGCGAGCAGCAGCCCTTGAGCTTCGCCATGCTCGACATCGACCGATTCAAGAAGATCAACGACCGCCATGGCCATCCCATGGGCGACCGGGTGATCAAGAGCCTGGCACTGTTCCTCAAGCAACGGCTGCGCAAGACCGACTTCATCGGGCGTTATGGCGGCGAAGAGTTCGCCATCGTCATGCCCAACACCGCCCTGGATGCCGCGCACAAGGTATTGGACGAAATCCGCCGGCGTTTTGCCGAGATCCTCTATCCGGCGCAGCCACGGGACCTGAACTGCACGTTCAGCGCGGGGGTGGTGCAACTGGACGATGAGCTGGATGCGCTGACCATGGCCAGTGCAGCGGACGAGGCGTTGTACCGGGCCAAGCACGCGGGGCGTAACTGCGTGGTTCGGGTGGAGCCTTAACAAGGCAAAGTGCCATCTTTTTTTACATCAGGACACAGACGTCATCACTGCGTAACAAAATCGCAATAACTTCAGGCGCTTACCTCTCCCACTCCCCGCAGGAAGTTCGCGGCTATGCGCCTGAAGTGGCTGACCAATTTCAACACCCTGTTGCTGGTAACCGTCTGTATCGCCCTGGCCGTGACCTTGTGGTGGTCACAGCGTGCCCTGGAGCGCCCCTATCAGATGATGGAACGCTACCTGGGCCTGTCCCAACAGTTCCAGAACCAGGCAGCGCACAACATCCAGGCCTACCTGGCCAATGGTGATGCCTTGCGCCATGCCGCTGCGATGGAGGCCAACCAGCAGTTGCAGACGGCATTGGCCGAATGGCCCGACGCGCTGGCCGCCAAACTGCACCCCAGCCTCGACAGCCTGCAGGCCTTTACCGCCGAAGAACTGCTGGCGGCCGGCAAGCTGGCCGGCGACCCGCAAGCGCTGCTACTGCAAGCCGAGCGCGAACTGGGGGCCAACTTCGAACAACTGGCCAATTACGCCCGCGACAGCGGCAGCGCCGAGGCCAACCGCTATCTGCTGCCTGTGCTCGACGCCACCGTGCACTTGGGCCGCCTGTCGCTGGCCCGGGACAAACTGGTCAGCAGTGGCCGCCCTGAACTGGCCGACGAAGTGGAGCGCGAGCTGCAACTGATCCGCGCCCAGGCCCAGGCCCTCGACAGCTTGCCGTTGCTGGGTGTTACCCGTGCAGCCGAGTCCAATGCCGATGATTTCGCCGCCCTGATGGGCCTGGAAACCCAGGCCAGCGCGCAGCAGGAAGACATTGCCGTCGCCCTCAAGCGCGAACTGCAGAGCCTGCTCACGCGCTACCCGACCGAACTGCAACGCACCCGCGAGCAAATCGAGCGCCGCGCCGCCCTGGCCGCCAGCACGGGCCAACGCCTTGAAGCGGTGCAGCAGGCCATCGCCGGCCTGGAGCCTGAAGTCCGCGGGCTGCACGCCAAGATCGCCGCCGAAGTGCGTATCAGCCAAGGCCTGATGATCGGCCTGATCCTGCTGATCGCGCTGCTCATCGACACCCTGCAGCGGCGCTTGGCGCGTACATTGACCAGCCTGGCGCCGGCCCTGTCGCACTGGGCCGAGGGCGACTTCGCCAAGCCGATCGCCCTGGGCAAAACCAACCGCGAGCTGCACGACATCCAGGAGTCGCTCAACCGCCTGCGCCACTACCTGGTGGAACTGGTCGGCACCATCCGCCACAACGCCGAACAGGTGGCCGGCAGCAGCCATGCCCTGGCCGGTATGAGCGCCGCCCTGCACGACGGTGCCGAGCGCCAGGCGGGCGACACCGGGCAGATTCGCGACGCGCTGGGTGAACTGGAAGCGACCATCCAGCAAGTGGCCGGCGATGCCAGCGCGGCTGCCGACGCCAGCCGCGATGCCGGCCGTGCGGTGGAGCACGGCCAGGCGGTGATTGGCCAGAGCTTGTCGGGGTTACGCGAACTGGTGGACGAAGTGCAGGGTAACGCCCGCATGATCGAACAACTGGCTGAGGAGTCCGCCACCATTGGCGGCGTGTTGACGGTGATTCGCTCGATTGCCGAGCAGACCAACCTGTTGGCCCTGAACGCCGCGATCGAAGCTGCCCGCGCGGGCGAAATGGGCCGTGGCTTTGCCGTGGTGGCAGACGAAGTGCGCTCCCTGGCGCAGCGCACCACAGGCGCAACCGGCGAGATCCAGACACTGATCGACCGCTTGCAACAAGCCGCCAGAGGCTCGGTGGCCGGCATGCGAGCGCAGTTGGAACATGCCGAAGCCACCGCCGACCAGGCCCAGGCCGCAGATGGCGCGCTGGACGAGATTGTCCGCGCCATTCGTACCATTGCCGATACGGCGGTGCGGATTGCCGATGTCACGGCCCAACAGAGCGGTGCGGTGAGCGAGATTCGTGACCATAGCGAGCGGATTCACGAGTTGGGCGAGGACAATTTGCAGCGCATTGGCGAGGGGCGTGAGCAAGGGGAGCAATTGCTGAGCCTGGGCAGCGAGCTGAGCACGGCGGTGCGGGCGTTCAGGGTGTGAGCGTTTGCCTGGGCCGGCACTTTCGCGGGGCAAGCCCGCTCCCACAGGGTGACCTCTGCACTTGAAGTTGGCGTGAACTTGTGGGAGCGGGCTTGCCCCGCGAAAGGGCCGGTACAGGCGAATCAGCCATCGGCCATGTGTCGTTCCCCCGGTCGACACACGCCAAATCAAGACCAACTCCGCTATCATGCCCAGCACGTTCCACGTCGCGAGTCCGCCATGCGCCGCCTGTTTCTCCTGCTGTTCCTGCTGCTGGCCAGCCCTGCCTTCGCCACGGGCCTGCTCGACAACCGCCCCAGCGCCACCCTCGGCGCCGCTTCGCTGTCCAACGCTGCCGATTTTCTGCCCGTGCACGAAGCGTTCAAGCTCAGCCTGATCCAGGCCGATGCCCAGAGCATCAAGCTGCGTTTCGTCGCCACCGAGGGCTACTACCTCTACCGCCACCGCTTCAATTTTCGCACAGAGCCGGCCGACGTGGCCGTGGGCACGCCCAACATCCCTAAAGGCGAAGCCAAGCACGATGAGTTCTTCGGTGACGTCGAGGTGTACCACGGCGTGCTCGACATCGAGCTGCCACGCACCGACCCTCGCGCGTTCACCCTGCTGGTGGGCTACCAGGGCTGCGCCGACAAAGGCCTGTGCTACCCCCCGGAAACCGCGCGCCTGAGCATCGATGGCGAAGGTGGCACCCCCAGCGCGGCACCGGCCACAGGTGAACAGGCCTGGAGCTGGAAATCCCTGTTGCTGTTCTTCCTCGCTGGCGTCGGCCTGACCTTCACCCCTTGCGTGCTGCCGATGCTGCCCATCCTCTCGGGCGTGGTGCTGCGTGGCCAGGCTAACGGCTTGCGCGGCCTCGCGCTGTCGCTTGCTTACGTTGTATCGATGGCCGCCAGCTTCGCCGTGCTGGGCGCGCTGATGGGCCTGTTCGGCGCGGGCTTGAACCTGCAGGCACGGCTGCAGTCGGCCTGGGTGCTGGTGCCTTTCGCGTTGTTCTTCGTGGTGTTCGCCCTGGCCATGTTCGGCCTGTTCGAATTGAAGCTGCCACAGGCCTTGAACAATCGCCTGGACTCGCTCGCCCACCGCACCAAAGGTGGCTCGCTAGTCGGCGCGGCAGTGCTGGGCGTGCTTTCCAGTTTGCTGGTGTCGCCCTGCGTGTCGGCGCCACTGGCCGGTGCCCTGCTTTATATCAGCGCCAGCGGCGATGCCCTGGGGGGTGCGCTGAAACTGTTCGCCCTCGGCCTGGGCATGGGTGCGCCGTTGCTGCTGGTGGCTACCGGTGGCGCAGCCTGGTTGCCGAAGAGCGGCCCATGGCTGAACACGGTGAAAAACGCCATCGGTGTGCTGTTGCTAGGGCTGGCCATCGGCTTGCTCAGCCGCGTGCTGCCTGGCCAGGTGACGTTGCTGCTGGTCGGCTTCCTGGCTGCCGGCGTGGCGCTGTTCCTCGGGGCCCTGGAATTCGTCATCAAAACCCCGCGCCAACGCCTGGCGCAATTGCTCGGCCTGGCGTTGCTGGTCTACGCCCTGGCCTGCTGGTACGGGGCACTGAACGGCCAGGGCGACCCCCTGCGCCCCTTGCCTGCCCCCGCCGCGGCCACGGGCAGCGCCAGCCCGGCCGTCAAGGCCGATGCCTGGCAGACCCTCACCACCCCCGCCGCGCTCGACGCGGCACTGGCCCAGGCCAAGGCCGCGGGCCAGCCGGTGTTGCTGGACTGGTACGCCGACTGGTGCATCAGCTGCAAGGTGATCGAGCACGAAGTGCTCAATGCGCCGCAGGTGCAATCGCAGCTGAGCGCCTTCAAACTGCTGCGTTTCGACATCACCGAGAGCAACGCCGAGCAACGTACGCTGCTCGACCGCTACCAGCTGTTCGGCCCGCCTGCGCTGCTGTTCTTTGCGGCGAACGGCAGCGAAATAACCGCTGATCGGGTCATAGGCGAGATAAACACCGCCGATTTCGCCGAGGTTCTGACGCGCGTGCGCGGCAAACTCGGTCTATAACTTCCGGCGAGCTGCGAAAAATCCTCAAGACAGTGACCAGATTTAATTATCCGGTCACATACTTCGCGCGAATCTCGGACATCGTGCTGGCTATTGCCGGGAACTGGACACTTGCCGTCGCTTTACGGCACACTCGCCGCGCTGTGTCGAATTGCCCTACAAATCCAAGGAATCCGCAGATGGCTACGCTACTGGTGCTTCACGGCCCCAACCTCAACCTGCTCGGTACTCGCGAGCCGGGCCACTACGGCGCCGTGACCCTGGCCCAGATCAACCAGGACCTGGAGCAACGTGCCCGCGCCGCGGGCCACCATCTGCAGTACCTGCAGAGCAATGCCGAATACGAACTGATCGACCGCATTCACGCCGCACGCAACGAGGGTGTGGACTTCATCCTGATCAATCCGGCTGCTTTCACCCACACAAGTGTCGCATTACGTGACGCATTGCTTGCGGTGAGCATCCCATTCATCGAAGTGCACCTGTCCAACGTGCACAAACGCGAACCGTTCCGCCACCACTCCTACTTTTCCGATGTGGCCGTAGGGGTGATTTGCGGCCTGGGCGCCAGCGGGTATCGCCTGGCCCTGGAGTCCGCGCTGGAACAACTGGCTGCCAACGCACAGCCCTGATGACAGAGACCCTGGCCTAAGTGGGCCAGGGTTTGAGAGAAACGTTTTAGACACGTTTTCAATTACGCCCCCTGACCGAACCTTTGGGAGTTGATGATTAATGGATATCCGTAAAGTCAAGAAACTGATCGAACTGCTGGAAGAGTCTGGCATCGACGAACTGGAGATCAAGGAAGGCGAAGAGTCGGTCCGTATCAGCCGTCACAGCAAGACCCCAGCTGCCCAGCAGTTCTACGCACCCGCCCCAATGGCTGCTGCCCCTGTCGCTGCTCCGGCCGCTGCTGCTGCTGCTGCCCCTGTCGCCGAAGCTGCTGCCCCGGCGCTGAAAGGCACCGTGGTTCGCTCGCCAATGGTCGGTACCTTCTACCGCAAGCCATCGCCGACCTCGCCTAACTTTGCTGAAGTTGGCCAGTCGGTGAAAAAAGGCGACACCCTGTGCATCGTCGAAGCGATGAAGATGATGAACCACATCGAAGCCGAGATCGGCGGTGTCATCGACGCCATCCTGGTAGAAGACGGCCAGCCGGTTGAGTTCGACCAGCCGCTGTTCACCATCGTTTGAACCGCGGAGAGCCAACGATGTCTGCGAAGCTCGAAAAAGTCCTGATCGCCAACCGCGGGGAAATTGCCCTGCGGATCCTGCGTGCCTGCAAAGAGCTGGGCATCAAGACCGTCGCCGTGCACTCCACGGCTGACCGCGAACTGATGCACCTGGGCCTGGCAGACGAGTCGGTCTGCATCGGTCCCGCGTCATCCAAGGATTCGTACCTGCACATCCCGGCGATCATCGCTGCCGCCGAAGTGACTGGCGCCACCGCGATCCACCCGGGCTACGGCTTCCTGGCCGAAAACGCCGACTTTGCCGAGCAGGTAGAGAAATCCGGTTTCGCCTTCATCGGCCCGAAAGCCGACACCATTCGCCTGATGGGCGACAAGGTTTCGGCCAAGGACGCGATGATCAAGTCGGGCGTACCGACCGTACCAGGCTCTGACGGCCCGCTGCCGGAAGACGAAGAAGTCGCCCTGGCGATCGCCCGTGACGTCGGCTACCCGGTGATCATCAAGGCCGCCGGTGGCGGTGGTGGTCGCGGTATGCGTGTGGTGCACAAGGAAGAGGACCTGATCTCCTCGGCCAAGCTGACCCGTACCGAAGCCGGTGCTGCGTTCGGCAACCCGATGGTCTACCTGGAGAAGTTCCTGACCAACCCACGCCACGTGGAAGTTCAGGTACTGTCCGACGGCCAAGGCAACGCCATCCACCTGGGCGACCGTGACTGCTCGCTGCAGCGCCGTCACCAGAAGGTTCTGGAAGAAGCGCCAGCACCGGGCATCGACGAGAAGGCCCGTCAGGAAGTCTTCAAGCGTTGCGTCGATGCGTGCATCGAAATCGGCTACCGCGGTGCAGGTACTTTCGAGTTCCTGTACGAGAACGGCAGCTTCTACTTCATCGAGATGAACACCCGCGTACAGGTTGAGCATCCGGTGTCGGAAATGGTCACTGGCATCGACATCGTCAAGGAGATGCTGAGCATCGCCGCTGGCAACAAGCTGTCGTTCCGCCAGGAAGACGTGGTGATTCGTGGTCACTCGCTGGAGTGCCGGATCAACGCCGAAGACCCGAAGAAGTTCATCCCGAGCCCAGGCAAGGTCAAGCACTTCCACGCCCCAGGTGGCAACGGCGTTCGCGTCGATTCGCACCTGTACAGCGGTTATTCGGTTCCGCCGAACTACGACTCGCTGATCGGCAAGCTGATCACCTACGGCAAGGACCGCGAAGAAGCCATGGCGCGCATGCGCAATGCTCTGGACGAGATCGTCGTCGACGGCATCAAGACCAACATCCCACTGCACCGCGACCTGGTGCGTGATGAAGGTTTCTGCAAAGGCGGCGTCAACATTCACTACCTCGAGCACAAACTGGCCAGCCAGGAGTGATCGTGTAGTGTGATGTACCAAAACCCCGGACCTGTTCCGGGGTTTTTTTATGGGCTTTAGGGGTGTGTTGCCTGTGGAATCGAGCGCCGCCCGCGCGGCGCTCGATTCCACAGGCGCTGAATATCCTGAGACAAACCCATCACCCTTTCATTCTAGGCATCTCGATCCGGTGCTCATGCACCCGCCGATACAGCGTCGCCCGCGATATCCCCAACGCCCGCGCCGCATCAGCCGGCTTCCAGCGGTGCCGGATCAGCGCATCGAGCAACAGTTGCCGAGCCGGGCTGCTGGCATCCACCTCAGCAGACGCCACCGCATCGCCGCGTACCTCCTGCGGCAAATCCTCAAGGCGCACCCACCCGCCCTCACTCACCGCACAGGCATAACGCAACACCTGCCGCAGTTGGCGCAGGTTCCCCGGCCAACGGTAAAGCAGCAGCGCCTGCAATGCATCGTCCGCCAACACCACCTCTACCCGGCACGCTTCGGCTTCTTCGGCTAACAGTTGATGAATCAAACCCAGCCGATCCTCCCGCTCACGCAACGGCGGCAGCGCGAACCGGGCGTTGGCCAGGCGGAAGTACAGGTCCTCACGAAAATGCCCATCCGCCACCATTGCCGCCAGGTCCCGGTGTGTCGCACAGATCACCTGAATATCCACCCGCTCACGCCGCGCCGCGCCCAAGGGCGCCACTTCGCCCTCCGCCAGCACGCGCAGCAGCCGGGTTTGCAGGTTCAGTGGCATGTCGCCGATTTCGTCGAGAAACAGGGTGCCGCCATCAGCTTGCTGTAAAAGCCCTTGCATACCTTTGCTGGAGGCGCCGGTAAAGGCCCCGGCTACATAGCCGAACAGCTCGCTCTCGATCAGGCTCTCAGGGATGGCCGCACAGTTCAGCGTGACGAAAGGCCCCTTGCGGCGCTGGCTTTGCTGGTGCAACTGACGGGCAAAAACCTCTTTGCCCGAGCCAGTCTCGCCTTGCACCAGCACCGCCAGGCTACAGTCCTTGACCCGCGTGGCCAGGCGCAGGTGCTGCTCGATGCGCGCGTCCTGTGCCTGGCGCAAAGGCTGCGGGCGCGGGCGCCGTTGCGGTGCGCTGACGCGGCCATACAGTTCCCCCCAGCCTGGCAAGCGCTGGGCCGAGGCCTCGTTACTGCAGCGCAGTTGGCCCAGGTCGAACAGCTCGCCGATATGCTCAGGCAAGCGGCCAAGGCGCTCCACCAGGCGCTGCCGAGCCAGGCTGTTGATTGCCTGCAGCCGACCATCGGCATCCCAGGCCAGCAGGTAGTCGGGCTGGCTTTCGACATAGCCCGGCGTGCCATGCGCGCGCATCACCCAATGGCCCTGGGCACTGTGCATGAAGAAGGCGTTTTCTATCTCGCGCGCGGTCTGCTCGACCAACTGCCGAATCAGGTGCTGGCTGCGGCGGTCATCCGGGGATCGCAAGGCCGAGACATCCACCACACCCAGCAGCTCGCCCAGTGGGTCGAATACCGGTGCCGCCGTGCAGGTCAGGCCAATGAAGGCGGCGCGAAAATGATCGCGCTTGTGCACCGTGACCGGCGCCTTGCTGGTCAGCACCGCCGCCACCCCGCACGTGCCCTCCTCGCCTTCCGACCAGCAGGTGCCCAGGTACAACCCGGCCTTGCGGCAGTCATTGCGGATGGCGGACTCGACCCGGTAATCGATGGTCTGCCCCTGGGCATCGGTGAGCAGCACGCAATAGTCGGCGCCGCGGACCTGCTCATGCAGCCGTGCCACGGCGTCGCCGGCGATGCGCAGAAACAGCTCGGCACGTTCGCGGCATTCGTTGAGCAGGCTTTGCGAAAGGATACGTGGGCCCTGCTGGGAGCCTGGGTCGAGGCGATACAAGTGCATGGAGCGGCGCCAGGAGTCGAGGATCAGCGGCGGCACCGGTGCCTGTGGCAGACGGTCGGCGTTTTTCAGCACCCGGCTGACGCAGTCGACATGGGCTCGGGAGTTCGCGGCAAGCATTCTGGCCCTCCGGTTCTCATTGCTGTTTTTATCGTTGTGCGGCCATTAAGCGCTTCCGGGCATGCCCCGACAAGCACTGTGTGAATACCGGCTCGCTTGAGACGCAGCGTCTCAGCGTCTCGGCAAAAGCCGCCGCAGCCTGGTACCCCGCGTCTCGCCGGGCATGCTGGGCGCACGCCCTTTCCTACGCACAGACCGCTCTGGCACAGCCACTTCAGGCAGATGAAACAAAGCTGGCACCTCCCTTGCTCTGTCCCTGACAAACAAGAATACGAGGTGCGCCATGCCGCAACCCACCCCGACTGTCGGGATCATTGCCAACCCTGCCTCCGGCCGCGACCTGCGCCGCCTGACCGCCAGTGCCGGGCTCTATTCGAGCACCGACAAGGCGTCGGCGATCCAGCGGCTGTTGGCCGCCTTCGGTGCCACCGGCATCGGCCGGGTGCTGCTGCCAACCGACATGACCGGCATCGCCGCCGCCGTGCTCAAGGCCAGCCAAGGCCCCGCTGCGCGCGACCAGCACTGGCCGAACATCGAGGTGCTCGACCTGCCATTGACCCAGACCGTTGCCGATACCCGCCTGGCCACCCGACGCATGGTCGGCCAAGGCGTGGCGATGATCGCGGTGCTCGGCGGCGACGGCACCCACAAGGCAGTGGCAGCAGAAGCCGGTGACATCCCACTGCTGACCTTGTCCACCGGCACCAACAATGCCTTCCCGGAATTACGCGAAGCCACCAGCGCCGGCCTGGCGGGCGGCTTGCTCGCCAGCGGCCGGGTGCCCGCCAGCATCGGCCTGCGCCGCAACAAGCGCTTGCGGGTGAAGGTGCCCGAGCAGCAGTTGGACGAGTGGGCACTGGTGGAAGTCGCCGTTTCGCCCCAGCGTTTCATTGGCGCCCGCGCCCTGAGCCGCAGCGAAGACCTGAGCGAGGTGTTCGCCTGCTTCGCCGAACCCCATGCCATTGGCCTGTCCGCCCTGTGCGGCTTGTGGTGCCCGGTGTCACGCCAGGACCCGCACGGCGCCTGGGTGCGCCTGAACCCTGGCGCCGAGCAGGCCCTGCTCGCGCCCCTGGCGCCTGGCCTGCTGCAAGGCTGCGGCATCACCGCCAGCGGCGTGCTGACGCCCGGCGCCGCCCATCGCCTGAGCCTAAGCAGCGGCACCCTGGCCCTGGATGGCGAACGCGAGATCGAATTCGCCGAGCACGACACCCCCACCATCACCCTGGACCACCAAGGCCCGCTCACCGTGGACGTCGAGGCCGTGCTGGCCCACGCCGCCCGCCATCACCTGCTGGCCGTGCCGCGCGGCCACCGGCTACACCCTGCAACCGCGTGTTGAGACAACCCTGGAGAACAACAAGATGTCCAATCAACTCAGTACAGAACAACTACTGCATGCCTATGAAGTGATGCGCACCATCCGCGCCTTCGAGGAACGTCTGCACGTGGAATTCGCCACCGGCGAAATCCCCGGTTTCGTCCACCTCTATGCCGGCGAAGAAGCGTCCGCCGCAGGCGTCATGGCCCACCTGCGTGACAGCGACTGCATCGCCTCGACCCACCGCGGCCACGGCCACTGCATCGCCAAGGGCGTAGACGTGTACGGCATGATGGCCGAGATCTACGGCAAGAAGACCGGCGTGTGCGGCGGCAAGGGCGGCTCGATGCACATTGCCGACCTGGAAAAGGGCATGCTCGGTGCCAACGGCATCGTCGGGGCCGGTGCGCCATTGGTTGCAGGCGCCGCGCTGGCCGCCAAACTCAAGGGCCGCGATGACGTGTCGGTGGCCTTCTTCGGCGACGGTGCCTCCAACGAAGGCGCCGTGTTCGAAGCCATGAACATGGCCTCGATCATGAACCTGCCGTGCCTCTTCGTCGCCGAGAACAACGGCTACGCCGAGGCCACGGCGTCGAACTGGTCGGTGGCCTGCGACCACATTGCCGACCGCGCTGCCGGCTTTGGCATGCCGGGCGTGACCATCGATGGTTTCGACTTCTTCGCCGTGTACGAAGCCGCAGGCGCTGCCATCGAGCGTGCGCGCTCCGGGCAAGGCCCCTCGCTGATCGAGGTCAAGCTCAGCCGCTACTACGGCCACTTCGAAGGGGACGCGCAAACCTACCGCGCCCCGGATGAAGTGAAAAACCTGCGCGAGTCCCGTGATTGCCTGATGCAGTTCCGCAACAAGACCACCCGTGCCGGCCTGCTCAGCGCTGAGCAACTCGACGCCATCGACGCGCGTGTCGAAGACCTGATCGAAGACGCCGTGCGCCGCGCCAAATCCGATCCCAAGCCACAGCCCGCCGACCTGCTCAGCGACGTCTACGTCAGCTACCCCTGAGCCGCGGATTACAAGAACAAGAGGAGAATCACCATGGCAAGAAAGATCAGCTACCAGCAGGCCATCAACGAAGCCTTGGCCCAGGAAATGCGCCGCGACAGCACTGTCTTCATCATTGGCGAAGACGTGGCTGGCGGTGCCGGTGCGCCCGGTGAAGAGGACGCCTGGGGTGGCGTGCTGGGCGTGACCAAGGGCCTGTATCACCAGTTCCCGGGGCGGGTGCTCGACGCGCCGCTGTCGGAAATCGGCTATGTCGGCGCCGCCGTGGGTGCCGCAACCCAAGGCCTGCGCCCGGTGTGCGAACTGATGTTCGTCGACTTCGCCGGCTGCTGCCTGGACCAGATCCTCAACCAGGCCGCCAAATTCCGCTACATGTTCGGCGGCAAGGCCGTGACCCCGCTGGTGATGCGCACCATGTACGGCGCTGGCCTGCGCGCTGCGGCCCAGCACTCGCAGATGCTCACCTCGCTGTGGACACACATCCCCGGCCTCAAGGTGGTCTGCCCGTCCTCGCCATACGATGCCAAGGGCTTGTTGATCCAGGCGATACGCGACAACGACCCGGTGATCTTCTGCGAGCACAAGTTGCTCTACAGCCTGCAGGGCGAGGTGCCGGAAGAGGTCTACAGCGTGCCGTTCGGCGAAGCCAACTTCCTGCGCGACGGCGACGACGTGACCCTGGTGACCTACGGGCGCATGGTCCATGTGGCGCTGGAAGCCGCCAACAACCTGGCCCGCCAAGGCATCGACTGCGAAGTGCTGGACCTGCGCACGACCAGCCCGCTGGATGAGGACAGCATCCTGGAAAGCGTCGAGAAAACCGGGCGCCTGGTGGTGATCGACGAAGCCAACCCGCGCTGCTCGATGGCCACCGACATCAGCGCACTGGTGGCGCAGAAAGCCTTCAGCGCCCTCAAGGGCCCGATCGAGATGGTCACCGCGCCGCACACGCCGGTGCCGTTCTCCGATGCGCTGGAAGACCTGTACATCCCCGACGCGGCGAAGATCGAGGCCGCCGTGCGCAAAGTGATCGAAGCTGCAAGGAGCGCCGCATGAGCCAGATCCATACGCTGACCATGCCCAAGTGGGGCCTGTCGATGACTGAGGGCCGGGTGGACACCTGGCTCAAGCAGGAAGGTGACGCCATCAACAAAGGCGACGAAGTACTGGACGTCGAGACCGACAAGATCAGCAGCAGCGTCGAAGCCCCCTTCAGCGGTGTATTGCGCCGCCTGGTGGCCCAGCCAGATGAAACCCTGCCGGTCGGCGCGTTGCTGGCGGTGGTGGTGGAAGGCGAAGCCGACGAGGCCGAGATCGATGCCGTGGTGCAGCGCTTCCAGGCCGAATTCGTCGCCGAAGGTGGCGCCGACCAGGCACAAGGGCCAACCCCGCAAAAAGCCGACGTGGGCGGCCGCCTGTTGCGCTGGTTCGAACTGGGCGAAGGCGGAACGCCGCTGGTCCTGGTGCATGGATTTGGCGGTGATTTGAACAACTGGTTGTTCAACCATCCGGCGCTGGCGGCCGAGCGCCGCGTCATCGCCCTTGACCTGCCGGGGCACGGGGAGTCGGCCAAGGCGCTGCAACGCGGCGACCTGGATGAACTGAGCGAAACTGTGCTGGCACTGCTCGACCACCTGGACATCCCCCGCGCCCACCTGGCCGGGCACTCGATGGGCGGCGCTGTCAGCCTCAACGTGGCGCGCCTGGCGCCACAGCGGGTGGCCAGCCTCACCCTGGTGGCCAGCGCTGGGCTTGGGGCTGCGATCAACGGGCAGTACCTGCAAGGTTTCGTGGCTGCGGCGAACCGCAATGCACTCAAGCCGCAAATGGTGCAGTTGTTTGCCGACCCAGCGCTGGTTACCCGGCAATTGCTGGAGGACATGCTCAAGTTCAAGCGCCTGGAGGGCGTCGATGCGGCGCTGCGCCAGCTGGTGTCGGCTATCGCCGAGGGCGACCAGCAGCGCCACGACCTGCGCGGCGTGCTGGGGCAGCATCCGGCGCTGGTGATTTGGGGCGGGAAGGACGCGATTATACCGGCCAGCCATGCCGACGGGCTGGAAGCCGAAGTGCTGGTATTGCCGGACGCTGGCCACATGGTGCAGATGGAGGCGGCTGAAGCGGTCAACCGGAAGATGGTGGATTTTTTGCGGGGGCATTGAGGGAATGAGGGGCATGGCTTGGGGTGGCGTCTGGGTCTAGAAGTGCATGCCTTGAGGGGTTCTGCGCCTGTGAGATCGAGCGCCGCGCGGGCGGCGCTCGATCTCACAGGCAACACACCCCACAAGGCATGCACCTATCTGTCTCAGCCCCCCATTCTGCGTCATACTCGGCAGACCTATTGCCCGGTCTCCACCATGCGTCCACTGATCCCTGTCACCCTGATCCTGTTGCTCGCCGCGTGCGGAGATGGCGAATCGCTACTACCTCCGGACGCGCGGCTGCCCGACGGCGGGCGTTACCGGGGCGAAGTGGTCAATGGCCTGCTGCAAGGCGAGGGCCGCATCGACTACCCCAATGGCAGCTGGTACGCCGGCAGTTTCAAGGACGGCCAATGGCATGGTCAGGGCGAATGGCACGGCCAGAACGGTGAGGTCTACCGGGGCCAGTTCGCCGAAGGCCTGTTCCAGGGCCTCGGCGACTTGACCACACCAGGCAGCCACTATGCCGGCACCTTCAGCCACGGCCGACGTGACGGTGAAGGCACCCTCAAGCAAGCCGACCAGACCTACCGCGGCCAGTTCAAGGACGACCAGTACGAAGGCGCAGGCGAGCTGGAGCTGGCCGACGGCAGCCGCTACCAGGGTCTGTTCGCCAAAGGCAAACCGAACGGTGCCGGCGTGCGCAGCGACGCCAGCGGCAACCAGTTCAGCGGCCGTTTCGTCGAGGGCCTGCTGCAAGGCAGCGGCACCTACGACAGCGTCGACGGCGAGCAATACATCGGGGAGTTCAAGGACAACCGCCTGGAAGGCCGCGGCCGCTATGAAAGCGCCGAAGGTGACGTGTGGATCGGCGAATTCAAGGATGGCTCACTGGTCGGCGAAGGTGAACTGCTCGGCAGCGATGGCAGCCATTACAAAGGCGGTTTCGTTGACTGGCACTTTTCTGGCCAAGGCAACCTGCAACTGGCCGACGGCAGCCAGTACATCGGCACCTTCGAAAACGATGCCTACCATGGCAAAGGCCGGCTGACCCTGAGCAACGGCAAGGTCGAGGGTGGCACTTGGGTCAATGGCGTACGCGTGCGCGACGAAAAGGGCACGCTGTTGCCCGACCCGCTAGACCTGGCCTTGCTCAACCAGGGCCGCCTGCTAGAGGACGCGCTGGCACGGGTGCCGCCTACCGCGCCGGCCATCCAGTTATACAGCCTGGTCGTGGCCGGCGATGGCCAGCAAAGCGTGTTCCTGCGCGAAGCCGACTATGTCAGCAACATGCTCAAAGTCCGTTTTGGCGCCCGCGGCCAGGTCACCCTGGTCAACCACCGGGACCACATGGCCAGCCGCCCCATGGCCACCCGCGAGAACCTCACCCGCGCTGCCCATACCCTGGCCGAACGCAGCGGCCCCGAGGACCTGGTGTTCATCTACCTCACCAGCCACGGCAGCCACGACCACCAACTGGTGCTCGACCAACCCCGCCTGCAACTGGCCGACCTGTCCGCCGACGAGCTGGCCAGTGCCCTGGCACCGCTGAAAGAGCGCGACAAGGTAATCGTCATCTCGGCCTGCTATTCAGGGGGCTACATCGCGCCGCTCAAAGACGATCGCACGGTGATCATGACCGCCGCCCGCGCCGATCGGGTGTCGTTCGGTTGCTCGGAAGAAGCCGACTTCACCTACTTTGGCGATGCCCTGTTCGCCGAGGCGCTGAACCAGACCGACGACCTGAAACAGGCGTTTGAACTGGCACGCGCCAGCGTTGCCGAAAGAGAACGAAAGGAAGGTTTCGAAGCCTCTGAACCGCAGCTGTGGGCGCCGCCAGCAGTACTGGCACACTGGCGGCACCTACGCCAGCAACAGGCCGAAGAAGCGCTACGCAATGCTGCGCAAGCGACGGTGGAGCAGCAGGAAAAAAAGCCCGGCAACCACTAAGCTTGTGTGTAACAAGGGAGAGACATCATGTATTTGACGCCTCAGCATGTCCTGCTTGCCGGTGCCACGGGTCTGACGGGTGAACACCTGCTAGACCGCCTACTCAACGAACCGACCATCAGCCGGGTGCTGGCCCCTACGCGCCGGCCGCTGGCCGAACACCCGCACCTGGAAAACCCAGTGGGCGACCCGGCGGTGTTTCTTCCGCAGCTGGCCGGGCGTGTCGATATCGCCTATTGCTGCCTGGGTACCACGCTCAAGCAGGCCGGCTCCGAATCGGCTTTCCGCGCCGTCGACCTGGACATGGTCGTGGCCTTCAGCAAGCGCGCCCGGGAACTCGGTGCACGCCATTTGCTGGTTGTCAGCGCAGTCGGCGCCGACCCTAAATCATCGATCTTCTACAACCGCGTCAAAGGTGAAATGGAAGAAGCGCTCAAGGCCCAGGACTGGCCACAGCTGACCATCGTCCGCCCGTCGGTGCTGCTGGGTGATCGCATTGAGCCGCGCTTTGGCGAGCAACTGATTTCGCCGCTTTCCAAGCTGATACCTGGGAAGTATCGAGGTATCGAGGCGTGCACCCTGGCACGGGCGCTGTGGCGCCTGGCGCTGGAGGAAGAAGACGGGGTGCGGGTGATCGAGTCGGATGAACTGCGCCGCCTGGGCAAAAACTAGCGTCGCACGTGTCGCACGGATTACGCGTTAATACGGTAATCAAAGCCCGCCGGTGGCCTGGAAGCCGACGCCTGCGGCCGTCAGCAACGACAACGGCAGCAGCAGCGTATCCAGTAACAGGCTACCGGGCAGATCCAGGCCTGGGTAGGCCGGCGCAAGCGCGCCGAAATGATCTTTAGGGCAGCAACCGCCGTTCATCACATACAGGTCCAGCCGCGTACCGGCATACACCACCGGCGCGCCTGGCTTGTTGGCATCCAGCGTACGCACCGTGGCGCAGCCACTGAGCAGCGCCAATGCAACCAACCCCGACAGTGCTCGCTTCAATCATCCGCCCCAAAGTGATGTTCACCCCAACGTGGCAGCATGTCCTGAGGGATGTCCAGCAGGTTGAGAATGCGCGCAACGACGAAATCGATCAGGTCATCGATGGTTTGCGGCTGATGGTAGAAGCCTGGGGCCGCAGGCAAGATCACGGCACCCATCTGCGACAGCTTGAGCATGTTCTCCAGGTGGATCGTCGAGAACGGGGCCTCACGCGGCACCAGAATCAACTGGCGGCGCTCCTTCAAGGTGACGTCGGCGGCCCGCTCGATCAGGTTGTTGCAAGCACCGGTGGCAATCGCCGACAAGGTACCCGTGGAACACGGCACCACCACCATCGCCGCCGGTGCGCCAGAGCCGGAAGCCACCGGCGACATCCAGTCTTCCTTGCCATACACGCGGATCTGGCCGTCGGCAGCGCCGGTGTATTCGGTCAGAAACGCCTGCATCGCCTGAGGCTTAGGCGGCAGCAACACATCGGTTTCGGTGGACATCACCAACTGCGCGGCCTTGGAAATGAGGAAATGCACCTCGCGGTCCTCACGCACTAGGCAATCGAGCAGGCGCAGGCCATATTGCGCGCCAGAGGCGCCCGTCATGGCCAGGGTGATGCGCTCCGGCCCGCTCACTTGAGCGCCTCGGCCAGTTTGCCGTGCAGGCCGCCGAAGCCGCCGTTGCTCATGATCACCACGTGGGTGCCCGGCCGTGCCTGGCCCTTGATGCGCTCGATGATCGCTTCGAGGCTGTCGGCAACCACGCTCGGCACGGTGCACTGCGCCGCCGTGGCGGCCAGGTCCCAACCCAGGTTGGCCGGTGCGTACCAGATGACCTGGTCGGCATCGTTGACGCTTTCCGGCAGGCCATCGCGGTGGGCACCGAGCTTCATCGAGTTGGAGCGCGGCTCGATCACCGCAATCACCGGTGCTTCACCTACGCGCTTGCGCAGGCCGTCGAGGGTAGTGGCGATGGCGGTCGGGTGGTGAGCGAAGTCATCGTAGATGGTCACGCCCTGCACTTCAGCGACCTTCTCCATGCGCCGTTTGACGCTTTTGAAGGCGCTCAACCCGGCGATACCCATGGCCGGCACTACACCGACATGGCGGGCCGCAGCCAGGGTTGCCAAGGCATTGGCGACGTTGTGCTGACCGGTCAGCGCCCAATCGACCACGCCCTGTGCCTCGCCCTCGAACAGCACTTCGAAGCGCGACCCGTCGGGGCTGAGCAGGCGCGCCTGCCATTGGCCGCCTTCACCGGTGGTTTGCACCGGGGTCCAGCAACCCATGCCGATGACCCGCCCCAGCGCCTGTTCGGTGGTCGGATGGATCACCAGGCCTTCGCTCGGGATCGTGCGCACCAGGTGGTGGAACTGGCGCTCGATGGAGGCCAGATCGGGGAAGATGTCCGCGTGATCGAACTCTAGGTTGTTGAGAATCGCGGTGCGCGGGTGGTAGTGGACGAACTTCGAGCGTTTATCGAAGAACGCACTGTCGTACTCGTCGGCCTCGACCACGAAGAACGGGGTGTCGCCCAAACGCGCGGACACCGAGAAGTTCTGTGGCACGCCGCCGATCAAGAACCCAGGGCTCATGCCGGCATGCTCCAGCACCCAAGCCAGCATGCTGCTGGTGGTGGTCTTGCCATGGGTACCGGCAACGGCCAATACCCAGCGGCCCTGCAGCACGTGGTCAGCCAGCCACTGAGGGCCAGAGACGTAGGGCAGGCCCTTGTTCAACACGTATTCCACCGCCGGGTTGCCCCGCGACATGGCGTTGCCGACCACTACCAAGTCGGGTGCTGGGTCTAGCTGAGCCGGGTCATAGCCCTGGGTCAGCTCGATGCCCTGGGCTTCGAGCTGGGTGCTCATCGGGGGATAGACATTGGCATCGGAGCCGGTGACGCGGTGGCCAAGCTCTTTGGCCAGGACCGCCAGGGAACCCATGAACGTGCCGCAAATACCGAGAATGTGAATATGCATGGTCGACCTCGCAAAACATCGAGGCAGGGTAGCCCAGGGCGCGGGAAATCGCACCCGCTGTTTCGCTCAGCCGACCCGGGTGATGCCGTGTTTGCGCAGTTTTCGATACAAGGTATTGCGGCTGATGCCCAGATGCTCGGCAACGCGGGTCAAGTGCCAGCGGTTTGCCTCCAGCACTGACAGCAGCGCTTCGCACTCAGCGTCCTCAAGGCGCACTGGCGCGCGCTTGTGGGTGAGACTATTTTGCTCCTCGTGTGGGAGCGGGCTTGCCCCGCGAACACCGGCAAAGCCGGTGCCATCCACCGCGTTGCCTGCTTCGCGCGGCAAGCCCGCCCCCACAGGTGCCGCATTACTCCGGAAAGTCGCGGGCAGGTCGGAGAACCCGATGTAGGTGTTATCGCAAAGCGCCACGAGCGTGCGCAATACATTGCGCATCTGCCGCACGTTCCCCGGCCAGGCAAAGTCCAGCAACGCCTGACGCGCACTGGGCTCTAGTTCAACCCGTTGTCCCTGGGCTTCCTGACGCAGCAAAAAGTCCAGCAACTGGCCCTTGTCACTGCGCTCGCGCACTGAGGGCAAGGCCACCTCCAGCCCGTTCAGCCGGTAATACAGGTCTTCGCGGAAGCTGCCCTGCGCCACCCGCTCCAGCAGGTCGCGGTGGGTGGCACTGACGATGCGCACGTCCACGGCCTGGGGCTCGCCGCCAATCGGCACCACCTGGCGCTCTTCCAGGACCCGCAACAGGCGCGTCTGCAAGGCCAGTGGCATGTCACCAATCTCGTCCAGCAACAACGTGCCGCCATCGGCCTGCAGCAGCTTGCCGCGCATGCCTTCCTTGCGTGCGCCGGTAAAGCTGCCACCGCGGTAACCGAACAGCTCGCTTTCGATCAGGCTCTCTGGGATCGAGGCGCAGTTGATCGCCACGAACGGCTTGCCGCGACGCAGGCTGGCCTGGTGCACGGCCTGGGCGAATGCCTCCTTGCCGCAACCGGTCTCGCCACGCAACAGCAGCGGCACATCGCGCTCGAATACCCGCACGCAGCGGCGGAAGTCGTTTTGCAACGCCGGGTCGAGCAGGCAGATGCCTGGCGCTTCAGCACGCTGGGGCTGGGGCTGGCTGAGCGGTACTGACCATACCGGCGTACGCGCCTGGCCCCGCAGGCTGGCAAACACCTGGCGGCCGTCGCGTGTCTGCAATGGCCAAACAGTACTGCCGCCCGGCACGGCGCGGCTGAACAGTTCGTCGTGGCTGCAGGCAAAAAACCGCTCCACCGGTTGCCCCAGCACGCCACCGCGAACGGTGCCCAACAGGTTGAGCGCGCTCTGGTTGGCGGCGCAAATCCGCCCGTCACCCTCGAAGGCCAGCAAGCCCTCGCTGAACAAGCCGACCGACTCAGCCTGCAGATGAAAGCGCAGCAGCCACTGCTGCTGAAAATGACGCAGGAAATAACAGCTCTCGATCATCTTCGCCGAGAGGTTGACCAAGGCCATGGTGTGGAACTGGCTCTGCCGCGACACATCGGGCCGCGCCGACGACACGTCGAGTACCGCCAGCAGTTCGCCATGCGGGTCGAACACCGGGCTTGCCGAGCACGTCAGGCCGGTGTGGCGGCCACGAAAGTGTTCGTGCTGATGAATGGTCAGGGCCTGGCGCTCGACCAGGCAGGTGCCGATACCGTTGGTGCCTTCGCGCGCCTCGCTCCAGTCGGCGCCCAGCCACAGCCCTGCCCGCTCGAAGATGCGCCGCTCGCTGGGGGCGCTGACACAGTTGAGGATCACCCCACGGGCATCGGTCAGCAGCACCGCATGGCCAGCGCCAGAGAGCTGCTGATGCAGGCTGTTCATCTCGGCGTCGGCAATTTTCAGCACCTGGTGCAGGCGCTCGCGGGTTTCCAGCAAGCGCCCGTGTTCAAGCACCACGGGGGCCTCGATCAGCGTCGGGTCGAGGTGGTAATCCTCGAGGCAGCGCAGCCAGGACCGGGCGATCGCCGGGTCACTGCCGCCCGCCCCGGCTTCACCGTGGGCAACGGTATGCACTTGCTGGGCATGGCGACTCAAGTGATTGCTCTGCATATGTTGTGGTTCTCCGCAGATCGAGCGTTCAGCCAGCATCCTCCACCCGGCGGGCCTTTGCAATGCACCTGCCGGCAGCGTGTCGCAAATGGCACAAAGTGTCACACAGGCCGTACCACGGCTGGCACAGCGGGCTTTCACAGCCCCCTGAAAATTACCCTAAGTGCTTGATTTAGCAGAACCTCAAAACACTGGCCCAACCTTTGCTCTACGCTTTTCAACTCCCTAACAAACACAATAGCCAGGAGACACACCATGCGTTACGCACATCCCGGTACCGAAGGCGCGAAGGTTTCCTTCAAGAGCCGCTACGGCAACTACATCGGTGGTGAATTCGTAGCTCCGGTCAAGGGGCAGTACTTCGAAAACACCTCCCCGGTGAATGGCAAGCTGATCGCAGAGTTTCCCCGCTCCACTGCCGAAGACATCGACAAAGCCCTGGATGCCGCCCACGCCGCCGCCGATGCCTGGGGCCGCACGTCCGTTCAGGACCGCTCCAACGTGCTGCTGAAAATCGCCGACCGCATCGAGCAGAACCTTGAAGTCCTGGCCATTACCGAAACCTGGGACAACGGCAAGCCAATCCGCGAAACCCTCAACGCCGACATCCCGCTGGCGGTCGATCACTTCCGTTACTTCGCCGGTTGCATCCGCGCCCAAGAGGGCGGCGCCGCCGAAATCAACGAAGGCACCGTCGCCTATCACATTCACGAGCCTCTGGGCGTGGTCGGGCAGATCATCCCGTGGAACTTCCCGCTGCTGATGGCCGCGTGGAAACTCGCCCCAGCCCTGGCCGCAGGCAACTGCGTGGTCCTCAAACCCGCCGAGCAGACCCCGCTGGGCATCACCGTACTGATGGAGCTGATCGGCGACCTGCTGCCCAAAGGCGTGCTCAACGTCGTCCAAGGGTACGGCCGCGAAGCGGGCGAAGCGCTGGCCACCAGCAAACGCATCGCCAAAATCGCCTTCACCGGTTCGACCCCGGTCGGCTCGCACATCATGAAATGCGCCGCCGAAAACATCATCCCGTCCACCGTCGAGTTGGGCGGCAAGTCGCCTAACGTGTACTTCGAAGACATCATGCAGGCCGAGCCGAGCTTCATCGAGAAGGCCGCCGAAGGCATGGTGCTGGCATTCTTCAACCAAGGCGAAGTGTGCACCTGCCCGTCGCGTGCCCTGGTGCAGGAGTCGATCTACCCGCAGTTCATGGAAGTGGTGATGAAGAAGGTCCTGCAGATCAAGCGTGGCGATCCGCTGGACACCGACACCATGGTCGGCGCCCAGGCGTCGCAACAGCAGTTCGAGAAGATCCTGTCGTACCTGGAAATCGCCAAGGAAGAAGGCGCTGAGCTGCTGACCGGCGGCAAGGTGGAAAAACTCGAAGGCGCGCTGTCGACCGGCTACTACATCCAGCCGACCCTGCTCAAGGGCAACAACAAGATGCGCGTTTTCCAGGAAGAAATCTTCGGCCCGGTGGTCAGCGTCACCACCTTCAAGGACGAAGCCGAAGCCCTGGCGATTGCCAACGACACCGAGTTCGGCCTGGGTGCCGGTGTGTGGACCCGCGACATCAACCGCGCCTATCGCATGGGCCGTGGCATCAAGGCTGGCCGCGTATGGACCAACTGCTACCACCTGTACCCGGCGCATGCCGCGTTTGGCGGTTACAAGAAGTCCGGCGTTGGGCGTGAGACCCACAAGATGATGCTCGATCACTACCAGCAGACCAAGAACCTGCTGGTGAGTTACGACATCAATCCGTTGGGCTTCTTCTAAACCTGAGATGGCTGCGGGGGCTGCTTTGCAGCCCACCGCAGCGGTTCGTCACCACCACAAGCCAGCGCGGTTCCCGTGCACGAACCGCTCTGGCTCGCTTCCTGCAGTACCTATCACCATGGGCTGGAAGTCCCTCCGGCCACCAAGAAAAACAACAGGTGAAACTATGCCAAGCGATCATTCCGGTAATGTGCCGGCAGGCTCTTCTGTCGACTTCGAAAAAGTCGGTTCGGACTATTTCCAGCAACGTGAACTGAAAAAAGGCGCAGCCGGCTGGGTGCTGTTGGTTGGCCTCGGGGTCGCCTATGTGATCTCCGGCGACTACGCCGGGTGGAACTTCGGCCTGGCCCAAGGCGGCTGGGGCGGCATGTTCCTCGCCACCCTGCTGATGGCCACCATGTACCTGTGCATGTGCTTCTCGTTGGCCGAGCTGTCGTCGATGATCCCCACTGCAGGCGGCGGTTACGGCTTTGCCCGCAGCGCCTTTGGCCCATGGGGCGGTTTTCTTACCGGCACGGCCATCCTCATCGAATATGCCATTGCCCCGGCGGCCATCGCCGTGTTCATCGGCGCCTATTGTGAGTCACTGTTCGGCATCGGCGGCTGGGTCATCTACCTGGCGTTCTACATCGTATTCATCGGCATCCACATCTTCGGCGTCGGCGAAGCGCTGAAGCTGATGTTCATCATCACCGCCATTGCCGCCATTGCCTTGGGCGTGTTCCTGGTGAGCATGGTGCCCCATTTTGATGCAGCCAACCTGTTCGACATCGCCAAGACCGACGCCGCCGGCGCCAGCAGTTTCCTGCCGTTCGGCTATGTCGGCGTGTGGGCCGCAATCCCATACGCCATCTGGTTCTTCCTCGCCGTCGAAGGCGTGCCGCTGGCCGCCGAAGAAACCAAAAACCCGAAACGCGACCTGCCCCGCGGCCTGATCGGCGCGATGCTGGTGCTGCTGGCCTTCGCCCTGCTGATTCTGGTGATCGGCCCTGGCGCGGCGGGCTCCGAAGCGCTCAAGGCCTCCGGTAACCCACTGGTCGAGGCACTGTCCAAAGCCTATGGCGGCTCCACCTGGATGGGCAGCTTCGTCAACCTGGTCGGCCTGGCTGGCCTGATTGCCAGCTTCTTCTCGATCATCTATGCCTACTCGCGGCAGATCTTCGCGCTGTCCCGCGCCGGCTACCTGCCGCGCAAACTCTCCGAGACCAACAAAAGCAAGGCGCCGGTCCTGGCCCTGATCATCCCCGGCCTCATCGGTTTCGGGCTGTCGCTGACCGGCCAGGGCGACCTGCTGATTCTGGTCGCGGTGTTCGGCGCCACGCTGTCCTACGTGCTGATGATGGCTGCACACATCACCCTGCGCATCCGCCGTCCGAAAATGGAACGCCCGTATCGCACTCCGGGCGGCGTCTTCACTTCGGGCGTAGCCCTGGTACTGGCGTGCATCGCCGTGGTGGCGGGCTTCCTGGTCGACCCGCGGGTTGTGATTGGCGCCGCGGTGATCTATGGAGTATTAATTGCCTACTTTGCGTTCTACAGCCGCCACCACCTGGTAGCGGGCACACCGGAAGAGGAATTCGCCGCGATCCAGAAGGCCGAAGAGGCCTTGCACTGATCGCCGACACCCGCCGCGGGCCAGCCCCGCGGCGCTCTGGAGAATCTGTATGGCAAGTTTCGTACACACGGTAGGCCACCTGGTCTACCGCTTCGACAGCCTCAAGGACGTGATGGCCAAGGCCAGCCCCGCGCGTTCTGGGGATTTCCTGGCCGGTGTCGCCGCCAGCAACGACGGTGAGCGGGTCGCCGCACAGATGGCCTTGGCCAACATCCCGCTGACGCACTTTTTGACCGAGGCGCTGATCCCCTATGAAGAGGACGAGGTCACCCGCCTGATCATCGACACTCACGACGCCCAGGCCTTCGCACCGGTCAGCCACCTCACTGTGGGCGGCCTGCGCGACTGGCTGCTCAGCGAAGATGCCGACGAAGACAGCCTGCGCGCGCTGGCGCCGGGCCTGACACCGGAAATGGCGGCGGCGGTGTCGAAGATCATGCGCGTCCAGGACCTGATCCTGGTGGCGCAGAAGATCCGCGTGGTTACCCGTTTCCGCGGCACCATGGGCCTGCGCGGGCGCCTGTCGACCCGCCTGCAACCCAACCACCCGACCGACGAACCCGCCGGCATCGCCGCCAGCATCCTCGACGGCCTGCTGTACGGCAACGGCGACGCCATGATCGGCATCAACCCGGCCACCGACAGCATCGCCTCGATCTGTGCCCTGCTGGAAATGCTCGATGCAATCATCCAGCGCTACGACATCCCCACCCAGGCCTGCGTGCTGACCCACGTCACCACCTCAATCGAAGCGATCAACCGTGGCGTGCCGCTGGACCTGGTGTTCCAGTCGATCGCCGGCACCGAAGCCGCCAACGCAGGCTTTGGCATCAACCTCAACGTGCTGCAGGAGGGTTACGAAGCGGGCCTGTCGCTCAAGCGCGGCACCCTTGGGCAAAACCTCATGTATTTCGAGACCGGCCAGGGCAGTGCCCTGTCGGCCAACGCCCACCACGGCGTCGACCAGCAGACCTGCGAAACCCGTGCCTACGCCGTGGCCCGGCACTTCAAGCCGTTTCTGGTCAATACCGTGGTCGGTTTCATCGGCCCGGAGTACCTGTACAACGGCAAGCAGATCATCCGCGCCGGCCTCGAAGACCACTTTTGCGGCAAGCTGCTGGGCGTGCCGATGGGTTGCGACATCTGCTACACCAACCACGCCGAAGCCGACCAGGACGACATGGACACCTTGCTGACCTTGCTGGGTGTGGCCGGGATCAACTTCATCATGGGCATCCCCGGCTCCGACGACATCATGCTCAACTACCAGACCACGTCGTTCCATGACGCGCTGTATGCGCGCCAGACCCTGGGCCTGAAGCCCGGCCCCGAATTTGAAGCATGGCTGGCGCGCACCGGCATCTTTACCCAGGCCGATGGCCGGGTGCGCTTTGGTGACAACCTGCCGCCGGCGTTCCGCCAGGCGTTGGCACAGCTTGCATAGGGATGACCATGGACCCTCGCACCGTAACCCCCGACAACCCCTGGCTGGCCCTGCGTACCCTGACCCCGGCGCGTATCGCCCTGGGCCGCACCGGGACCAGCCTGCCGACCGGCGCACAACTGGACTTCCAGTTCGCACATGCCCAGGCCCGTGATGCCGTGCACCTGCCCTTCGACCATGCCGGGCTGACCGCCCAGCTCAGTGACCGCGGGCGCGAAAGCCTGGTGTTGCACAGCGCCGCCCACGACCGCGACCAATACCTGCAGCGCCCGGACCTGGGCCGACGGCTGAACGAAGACTCGATCGAAACCCTGCGCCAGCATGCCCAAGCCAACCCGGGCGGTGTCGACCTGGCCATCGTCATCGCTGACGGCCTCTCGGCCCTCGCCGTGCACCGCCATACCCTGCCGTTTCTGACCCGTTTCGAGGAACAGGCCGCTGCCGACGGCTGGACCAGCGCCCCGGTGGTGCTGGTGGAACAGGGCCGCGTGGCCGTGGCCGATGAGGTTGGCGAGTTACTGGGCGCACGGATGACCGTGATGCTGATCGGCGAGCGCCCGGGGTTGAGCTCGCCCGACAGCCTCGGCCTGTATTTCACCTACGCGCCGCGGGTCGGCCTGACTGACGCCTACCGCAACTGCATCTCCAACGTGCGCCTTGAGGGCTTGAGCTATGGCATGGCGGCCCACCGCTTGCTGTATCTGATGCGTGAAGCGTGTCGCCGGCAGCTTTCCGGGGTGAATCTGAAGGACGAAGCCGAGGTCCATAGCCTGGAGAGCGATACCCCCGCCAGCCAAAATGGAAACTTTCTGCTCGGAAAAGGGTAAAAATCATGTCACGGAAGGCGGATTGCGCTTCTCGCACGCATTAGGCAGCATGCTGTTGAGAGCGGCTGGCAATCCGCTGTTTCCCCAAATGGATCCTGAGGGCCGCACATGCGTATCATCAAGGCAACCCTGGAACACCTCGACCTGCTGACCCCCCTGTTCGTCAAATACCGCGAGTTCTATGGGCAATTACCCTACCCGGACAGCTCACGCAGCTTTCTGGAAAAGCGCCTGAAGCGGGACGAGTCGGTGATTTACCTGGCACTGGCGGATGACGATGCCAACAAGTTGCTCGGTTTCTGCCAGCTGTATCCAAGCTTTTCGTCGCTGTCGCTCAAACGCGTGTGGATTCTCAATGACATCTATGTGGCCGAAGACTCGCGACGCATGCTGGTGGCCGACCACCTGATGCGCGAGGCCAAGAAGATGGCTAAAGAGACCAATGCCGTGCGGATGCGGGTGTCGACCAGCGCCAACAATGAGGCAGCGCAAAAGACCTACGAGTCCATCGGCTTTCGCAAGGACACCGAGTTCGAGAGCTACATCCTGCCAATCCATCAGGATTGACCTGCGCAGGCCTTATCACCTGTACCTGTAGGCGCAGCACAAGGCTGCTCCTACAAGGATCGCGCATGGCCAGAGGTATGGGTGGGCCTGCCGAGTGAAGTCGGTACAGGCAGCATGAATCTTCCCCTTCCGTAACCCGCCGCTACAAACTCCCCGGGCATGATCCTCACTTCGCCGTATAATGCCCCACTTGTCATGTGTGAAAATTTACCCATCCCCTGGTAACCGAGCCTACGCCCCAGAACACAGGTGCTGTACATGGATTTCAACCCGCTGGACCTTATCCTGCATCTCGATGCCTACCTCGATCTGCTGGTCACCAATTACGGTCCCTGGATCTACGCCATCCTGTTCACCGTGATCTTCTGCGAAACCGGCCTGGTGGTGATGCCGTTCCTGCCAGGTGATTCGCTGCTGTTCATCGCCGGCGCCGTGGCGGCCGGTGGCGGCATGGACCCAGTCCTGCTGGCGGGCCTGCTGATGGCGGCGGCGATCCTGGGCGACAGTACCAACTACGTGATTGGCCGAACGGCCGGCGAGCGGTTGTTCAACAACCCCAATTCGAAGATCTTCCGCCGCGACTACCTGCAGCGCACCCACGAATTCTATGAACGCCATGGTGGCAAGACCGTGACCCTGGCGCGCTTCCTGCCGATTCTGCGTACCTTCGCGCCGTTCGTCGCCGGTATTGCCCACATGCACTACCCGCGTTTCCTGGGCTTCAGTGTCGCCGGTTCGTTGCTGTGGGTCGGAGGCCTGGTGACGCTGGGCTACTTCTTCGGCAATGTACCGTTCATCAAGCAGCACCTGTCGCTGATGGTGGTCGGTATCATCTTCCTGTCGCTGGTGCCGATGGTGCTCGGCCTGCTGCGCGGTCGCCTGGGCCGTGCTGCCAAGGCTCACTGACCCCAGCCATGTGGTCTTTCAGCGCCTGGCGGCGTCGGCGCACCCTGAAGCGCTACCCAATCACAACCGAGCAATGGCAGGCGGTTCGCCAACACCTGCCGTTGCTCGACGGTATCAGCGATGAAGAAGATCGCTGGTTGCGTGAAGCCTGCATCCTGTTTTTGCTTGAAAAGCACCTGACCACCCTGCCCGGTGTCGAGCTAAGCGATGAGCAGCGCCTGTTCCTCGCAGCCCAGGCGCAGCTGCCACTGCTGCACCTGGGTGACCTGAACTGGTACCAGGGTTTCCACGAAATCATCCTCTACCCCGACGACTTCAAAAGCCCTCAGCGCCACCGCGATGCCAGTGGTGTGGAGCATGTGTGGGACGGCGAACACAGCGGTGAAGCCTGGCAACAGGGGCCGGTTATCCTGGCCTGGAACGGGGTGCTGGCCAGTGGTGGTTGGGAGGCCTATAACCTGGTCATCCATGAGTTGGCGCACAAGCTCGACATGCTCAATGGCGACGCCAACGGCCTGCCGCCGCTGCACAGTGGCATGCCCGTGGATGAGTGGGCGACGGCCATGCAACAGGCCTATGACGACCTCAACCGCCAGCTGGACCTGAACCCCGACGCTGAAACCGCCATCGACCCCTACGCGGCAGAAAACCCTGCAGAATTCTTCGCCGTCACCAGCGAATACTTCTTCAGCGCCCCCGACCTGTTGCAGCAGGCGTATCCGCAGGTTTACCAGCAACTGTCGCTGTTCTACCGCCAAGACCCACTGGCGCGCTTGAGCCAGTTGCAGGCCCAACACCCCGATTACCGCGAAGGCCACGCCTGACGCGGCCGCACATCAGGCCAGGCGTGGCATGCCCATGCGGAATGTGCCTATAATCGCCGCCACTTTTTGGTCAACTACGGGGGCACTGCCCAATGAGCTACAGCAAGATTCCGGCGGGCAAAGACCTGCCGAACGACATCTACGTCGCCATCGAGATCCCGGCCAACCACGCGCCGATCAAATACGAGATCGACAAGGACAGCGACACCCTGTTCGTCGACCGTTTCATGGCTACCCCGATGTTCTACCCAGCCAACTATGGCTTCATCCCGAACACCCTGGCCGACGACGGTGATCCGCTCGACGTGCTGGTCGTGACTCCATACCCAGTTGCCCCAGGCTCGGTCATCCGTGCCCGCCCGGTTGGCATCCTGAACATGACCGACGACGGCGGCGGCGACGCCAAAGTCATCGCTGTGCCGCACGACAAGCTGTCGCAGCTGTATGTCGACGTCAAGGAATACACCGACCTGCCAGCCCTGCTGATCCAGCAGATCGAGCACTTCTTCGCGAACTACAAAGATCTCGAGAAGGGCAAGTGGGTCAAGATCGAAGGCTGGGACGGCGCCGACGCCGCCCGTGCTGCGATCACCAAGTCGGTCGCTGCCTACAAAGGCTGATACCGATTGCTGAAAAACCCCGCCTCGGCGGGGTTTTTTATGCGCGAGGGAACACCCTTCCAGTAAAAATTCCTACATCGCCCTACTCCAACGCCCTACAACCAAGCACCTTTCGCACAAGCCGCATCAACATCCGGTTCATATGCCAGCTGGCACCCGGCCGCTACACTCGCGGCCATGAACACATCCGGTGACCGCCTCAAAGCCCTGCTGCACGAATGTGGCTTGACCCCTTCCGATTTCGCTGCCCAACGCAGCGTCACACCCCAGCACGTCAACAACTGGTTCAGACGGGGTGTTCCGTTGGCTCGCCTCGATGAAATGGCCGACTTGTTCTGCGTGCATCGCCGTTGGCTGCGCAGCGGCGAAGGCCCCAAGCACCCTAACCCGATCTTGCGCAGCGGCCCGCCACGGCCACCGCACACCAACCCGCCCACCCCGCTGTCAGCACACAGCGGCCGGCTGCTGCAGGTGCCGTTTTACGCACTGCAGCACGGCCTGCTTGTCCCCGTGGCCAACCATCACCTGCGCCTGCCTACCACGGCGTTAAAGGCACTGGGCGTTGCTGCGCAAAATGCCATCTGCCTGGCCATGCCTGCCGCCAACATGGCTCCGCTGATTCCGCTGGAGGCCACCTTGGCGGTAGACCTGAGCATGACCGAAGTCATGGAGGGCGAGACCTATGCCTTGCTGCACAACGGTACCCTGAGGGTGAACAACCTCAGCCTCGGCCCGCACGGCACCCTGTACCTACACAGCCATGACCGGCGCAACTACGCCGTCGAGCGCTACACCCGCGCCCAGCGCCAGGCCCAAGGCCTGGAGATTCTCGGCTGGGTCTTCCACTGGTCGCACTTCCGCCGCCATCGCCCCAGCTGAAACACCCTGTGCCATTTTTTGCTGGGCATCCTGCGCAAGCCCTTGTATGCTACGCGGCACATTTAGCCCCGACCGGCGCAAGCCGCGGTCCAGAGGGCTCGGCGACACCCCACACGGGCGTTGACCATCTCTATCAGGTCCTTGTGACCACACAGTTAAGGCGGTTGCGGCTTACCATAAATTAGTCGGAAGCGTCCCCGAGAAGCCGGCCACAAGCCGGCTTTTTAATGCCTGCTTGAAAGCCATCCCCTACTAAAACCGGTTTAGCAAGACCACTCAAAGGCGATGGCAAACCCGCCGTGCCACCGCCCTCACCTACCTTCAAAACCTAGTCACCACCCCCATCCGTACCGTCCGCCCAGGAGCCGGCATGAAGCTCTGCGCCAGCGGGTCCAGGTAATAGCGATCGGTCAGGTTCTGCAGCGAAACATTCACCTCGGTGTTCTCAAGCAGCGTGTACTTGAGGAACAGATCGAACAGCGCCACCGAGCGGTACTCGATCTGCGGCGTGGTAGCGCCGGACTGCCAGGGCTTGTCGAGGGTACTGGTAGGCCCGGAGGTGTAGGTCACGCGCCCGCCTACCGTCAATGCTTCGTCGAAGAAACGCAGGCCAGTGGTCAGGTTGGCGGAGAACCGTGGTGGGTTCTGGGTGTTGGTGTAGGAGCCCATGTAGCTGCCCGGTGTGCAGTTTGGCGTGTCTTGGGTCTTCTGGTACGGGTTGGCGGTGGCGCGCAGTTTGCCGGCAAAGTCCGCGTCGCAGGTCTCGGTCTTGAGGTAGTAGGTGGCCGAGAGGTCGGCGAACACACGGCCGGTATCGTAGTTTGACTGTAGTTCAAGGCCGCGGGTGCTGAAGCTGTCGGTGTTGCTGAAGCTCATCTGGCCCCACAGGCCAGGGCTCGGGTCGTAATAGCGGGTGATGTAGTGCTTGATCTTGTTGTCGAAGAAGGCCAGCTTGATCGCGGCTGAGTCGTGATCGGTAAAGAGGTTGTCGCGCAAGGCGCTGACGCCGATTTCCCAGCTCTGCGAGCGCTCGGGCTTGAGGCTTTTGCCGGGGCTGACTTGCTGGGTGCCCTGGCTGGTCTCGAACAGTGACGGCAGGCGCAGGCCTTGGGTGTAGGTGACATAGAAGTACGTGTCGGGCATCAGCTCGACATTGATGCCAAATGCCGGCGAAAAGCCGCCACCGCTGCTGCTGCCCTGCGGGGTATGGTCGTAGCCTGTGACCACGCTGCTGATGCTTTCGGGGCTGACCTGAACGCTGGTCGCGCCGAAGTCATTGAAGCGCACACCGTTGAACGGCTCGTTGCTGTTGCTGAAGACGATGCCGTTGTTCAGCCGGGGGTCGGTGGCGTCGGTGTACTGGCCGTTCTGGTCGGGGAACCAGGTCATGCTGCCCCAGCCCTTGGGGCCACTCGCCGAGATGTAGCGCACGTCGCGATCCTCACGGCGGGCGGTGGCCAACACGGTATTGTCTTTGGTGCGGAAGTGGCTGTAACGGCCCCCGCCCCACAGGGTCAATTGCTCGATCGGCTGGTACTCGAGCTTGCCGTTGAAGCTGAATTCCTGCCGCGAAGCATCACGCAGGGTGCGGTTGGCATCGACGTCGTGCTGGGTGATCAGCACGCTTTTCTGCGGTTGCAGGTCTTCCAGCTGGAACGCACCGCCCAGGTCAAGCTTGAAATCGCCATGGGCCGTTTCGAACCTGGAGATGTTGTTCAGGTCGCCGCCGATACGGCGGTTGTCCTGGCGTGTCCAACTGCGGTCAGAACGAAACAACTGGGAAACCGGCGCCGTCCATGCCGAACTCAACGAGCTGGTCTTGGCGTCGGTCATCCACAGGTTACTGGTCAGGTCGACCCACGGGTTGCCGGCGGGCAGGTAGTGGTAGCGTGCGGTATAGGTATCGATCTTCACCTCGCCCAAGGGGTACTGATAAATACCGGCGGTACCGAAGCGGTAGATGTCAGAGGGCATGATCTCGGCAGTGCGCCCGTCGTAGCGGCGGTAGCCCAGGTCCAGGGTGTGATCGTCGGTTATCCGCCAAGTCGCCTTGAGCAGGTACGAGTCGGTTTTCGATGAGGCGTTGAGCACTTCCTCGCCCGCGTTGTAGGTCATCGCCACGCTGGGCTGCTCACTGCCGTAATCGTTGTAGAGGCGGTAGCGGTCCTGGCCTTTCTTGCCGGCGAAGTAGTTGCCTTGGTTGCGGTGCGCGTAGGCCGCCACCACATCCAGCTGTTCGGTGGTAAAGGCAAACGCGGCGCTGCCCGATTTGGCTTCAGAGCCGAACAGGCTGCCGCGGTTGTCGCGCGGAGGCGCCGACAGGCTTTCATCCTTGGAACTGGAACTGCGATGGGCGGGGGCTACGCCGTTGTCCCAGA
Source organism: Pseudomonas sp. SWRI50 (assembly GCF_014269095.1). Lineage (NCBI taxonomy): Bacteria > Pseudomonadati > Pseudomonadota > Gammaproteobacteria > Pseudomonadales > Pseudomonadaceae > Pseudomonas > Pseudomonas sp. SWRI50. Next base: position 75,081 of record NZ_JABWRW010000022.1, read on the forward strand.
GGTCGCCCTTGAGGCGCACGCCAACCTGGTTGCCGTCGACCAGAATGTCCTGCACGCCGATCGTCTGCATTTCCACCGTGCCGCCAATCGCTCCGGATTTGGTTGACGGCCCTTTGTTCACGGTCAGGCTGCTGATCAGGTCGGGGTCGATGTAGCTGCGTTGCTGCGTGCCGCCATAACCGCGATAGACATCCAGGGCCTGCTCCGAGCCATCGACCTTCACCGCTACCCGGCTCTGCCCCTGGATACCGCGAATGTTGACGTCCAGGGCGCCGCCGTTGCGGGTGTCACCGACTTGCACACCCGGCACACCGTTGAGCAGGTCGCCCACGGAGACCCGGCCGAAGCGGTCGAGCTGTTCGCTGCTCAGGTGCACCGATGAGCGTGGGGCCCGGTAAGTATCCGCCTGAGGCCCCTGTGCGGCAGCGTCGACCATCGTCGGCGATAACTCTGCTGCGGCACGCGTTGCAGCGCCCTGCGCCATCAGCACGTAGCTGCCGGTTGAGCTCGCCACCAGCTGCAGCCCGGTATTGGCCAGCAACCGCTGGATGCCCTCACTGACGGTGTACCGCCCCTTCAGGGCCGGCGCCGTGCGCCCGCGGGTCAGGTCAGGATCATAAGACACCAGCAGCCCGGATTGGCTGGTGAAACTTCCCAGCGCTGCGCCCAGCGGGCCTTTGGCAATGTTGTAGTCACGCGGCGTGGCATCGTCCAGGCGGGTCGCGGCGACCGCAGCCGTGCCGGTGCCCTGGGCCAGGGCCAGGCTGCTGTTCAGCAAGCCGGCGCCACAGCAACTGATCATCGTGCAACGCAGGGCGAAGGTGATGGGCGACAGGCAAAGTCGAGGGCGTGGAGCAGGTGAAGGACAACGTACTGGGAGCATGCTTTTCTCGCTCGTAGGGTGTGCGCCCACCACTGGCTGCGGGCTGTTACCTCCTCTGTCGCACGAGATCGAAAAAAGGATATGCGTGCAGGGCCACCGGCTGAATTTGCCGGTTCGGCCTTGTGATCTGAGCAATTCTAGTGATAATGGTTTTCATTTGCGACAGTCTTGTACCGACTCAACTCACGATGAATGCGCCCTTCTCCCCGCCGAACAGTACCGAGCCGTGCAGCGTCGAGACGTTGTACATCGAGAATCACGCCTGGTTACGCAACTGGCTCGCCTATCGGCTGAGGTCGTGGGGACGCGGGGTGGCCGATGACCTGGCGCATGACATTTTCCTGCGGGTGCTTACCAGCCGGGAGGGTGCGCGGGTCGAACCGATCCGTCAGCCACGCGCCTACCTAACCCGCATCGCCAATTGTGTGCTGGTCAGCTGGCGGCGCCGGCAGTCGCTGGAGCGTGCCTGGCTCGAGGCGTTGCTGCTGCTGCCAGAACCCGAGCACCCTTCGCCTGAACTGCAAAGCGTGATCCTCGAGACCCTGCACGAGATCGACACGCTGCTGGATACGCTACGCCCCCGCGTGAGGCAGGCGTTTCTGATGGCAACGTTGGACGGCATGAAGCAGAAAGACATTGCCGTGGCCCTGAACATCGCGCTGCCGACGGTCAAGAAGTACATCCACGAGGCCTACCTGGCCTGTCTGACGCAGATGCCCGATGAATAACCGCACGGCCCCGCTTGACGATGCCATCCCCCAACAGGTGCTTGCCCAAGCGGCCTCCTGGCTGATGCTGATGCAGGAAGCGCCGCTGCTGCCAGCGCAACAGCGCGAATTGGAGCGCTGGCGGCGTGCCAGTGCTGAGCATGAACGGGCGTGGCAAAGGGCACAGCGCCTGCTAACACGCCTGGGCAGCCTGCCTCCAACGCTGGCCAAGCAGACCTTGGATCGCCCGACAGGCAGGCGTGCTGTGCTGCGCGGGCTGCTTCTGCTGATCGGTGCCGCACCGCTCAGCTGGTGGGCATGGCGCTCAGGCATTGGCAACGATTACCAGACGTCTGTGGGTGAACGCCAACACGCACGGCTCGCCGACGGCACACAGATCACCCTCAATAGCGACAGCGCCGTGGACGTGCTTTTCAACAGCGCGCAACGCTTGCTGCACCTGCGCCGTGGCGAGGTGTACATCGCGACCGCTGCCGACCCACGCCCGCTCATGGCACAGACCCAGCAAGGCCAACTGCGCGCGTTGGGTACGCGATTCAGCGTGCGCCAGCTGGCCGATGAAACCTTGCTAGCGGTGTACGAAGGCGCCGTACAGGTTCGCCCAGAACACGCCAGCGTGGCCCCTGGCGAAAACATCATCCGTGCTGGCCAGCAAGTCCGTTTCAGCCGCGAGCGCATGGGGCTCATCGAGGAGGCTCGGGAGACCACCCTGGCGTGGCGCAACGGCTTGCTGGTGGCCGACGACATGCCAGTACGGCTGTGGGCGCATGAGTTGATGCGCTACACCGACCAACAACTTGAGTGCGACCCCGTGCTGGGTGAGCTGCGAGTGTCTGGCACATTCCCCATCGATGACTTGCCGCTGGCCTTGGCCATGCTGGCACAGACCTACACGCTGCAGGTTCGACACACCGGCAGGCAGGTATTCATTAGCCGTTGATCAACACCAACGACCGAGCGAGATTCCCCGATGAGCAAAATGCCCCTGTACCTGGCCATGGCACTGGCCCTCGCTGCACCGGCAGCCCTGGCGCAACCAGTGCGCGATCAGAAAATGGACACGTCGCTGCTGCAGCGCCAGAACCTGGCCTATCGCTTCAGCCAGCATGACCTGGATTCAGCCGATGGCCAGCGCCATTACCGTCTATGGATCGGCCAGCCGAATCGCCCGGCGCCCGCGGCGGGCTACCCGGTGTTGTGGATGCTCGACGGCAACGCCGCGCTGGGTGCCCTGGACAGTGAACAACTGGGCAAGCTTGCCGCAGGCCAAGCCCCGTTGCTGGTCGCCGTGGGCTACCAGACCGACCAACGCATCGAACGTGCCGGGCGAACGTATGACTACACCCCCGCACTGCCTGGGCAAGCGGAACAGCGCGACCCGCTGACGGGCCAGCCCAGCGGTGGCGTGGAGGCGTTCTTCGACCTGCTGAGCCAGCGCATGCGGCCGATGGTCGCCGCTGTAGCGCCGATCGACCTGCAACGGCAAACACTGTGGGGGCATTCCTATGGTGGCCTGGCGGTGCTGCATGCACTGTTCACCCGGCCGGCCGAGTTCAGCGACTACGCGGCGGCCAGCCCATCGTTGTGGTGGCATGACGGGGCGATTGTGCGGGAAGCCCAGGGGCTGCAGCAGCGCTTGGGTGGCGGCCGCCCTAAGCTGTTGCTGATGCGCGGTGGCGATGAGTCGTCGAACCCGCGTGCAGCGGTGAAGGGCGACGCGGAGCGGCCGGCGCGGGAGCTGGTGGCGGACCTGGCCAAGGTGCCTGGGTTGCAGGTGCGCTTCGAGCGGTTCGACGGGTTGGGGCATGGGCCGATGTTGCCGGCCTCGCTGAAAAGCGTAATTGAAGGAATGTCTCGGTAAACCTGCGCGGGCCTCTTCGCGGGGCAAGCCCGCTCCCACAGGTTTACCCCTCCAGTCCTGAGGGCAGTGCAGATTATGTGGGAGCGGGCTTGCCCCGCGAAGAGGCCGGCCCGGTCACCCCAAGTGCACATCCGGCATCACGGCCAGGTGCTTGAAGATGAACGGCAATTTGGCCGTGTTCAGCAACTGCTGGCGCGCTTCGTCTTCGATCGGCACGCCGTCGGTCCACAACTTGATCGGCTTGCCGCCGGCGACCTGGAGAATGTCCATGCTGTCGATTCCGAATAGAACATGCCTGCCATGATACCGCCGATGCTCGCCTAAGGTCTTAGCCAGGCGGGTTGCCAGCAGGGTGGCTCTGTGGGGTATGCTTGCCGGGTCTTCAGGGCGGGGTGTAAGTCCCCACCGGCGGTAAATCGAAAGATGAGCCCGCGAGCGCCCCGGCCATGCCGGGGGTCAGCAGATCTGGTGAGACTCCAGAGCCGACGGTCATAGTCCGGATGAAAGAAGGCGTCAGGCAGGGGCCATTCGGGCGCCCCTGCGCGCGCGTTTTGTTCGCCCCGAGACGTTCATCGATCATTTACGAGGAGCGTTTCATGTCCCCTATGCTGCAAAAGCAATACCCCAACATTTCTGCCGCCATCGCTGCCTTCCAGGCCGGGCGCCCCGTACTGCTGCTGGACGACGATGACCGCGAGGACGAAGCGGACATCATTGCCGCCGCCGAAAACATCTCGTTGCAAACTATGGCCATGATGATTCGTGACTGCAGCGGCATCGTTTGCCTGTGCCTGGACGAAGCGACCGTGGACGCCCTGCAACTGGCGCCGATGGTGCAGAACAATCAGGCGCGCCATGGCACCGGGTTCACCGTCACCATCGAGGCGGCGGACGGCATCACCACCGGCGTTTCGGCGCAAGACCGTGTCACCACCATCGCTGCGGCGCTCAGCTCGACCGCCGAGCAACGGCATATCGTCAGCCCTGGGCATGTGTTCCCGCTGCGCGCGCGCAATGGTGGTGTGCTGATCCGCCGTGGCCATACCGAAGGTTCGGTCGACCTGGCGCGCCTGGCCGGGCTGCGGCCGGCAGCGGTGCTGTGCGAGTTGATGAACCCCGACGGCAGCATGGCGCGTGGGGAGCAGGTGGCGGTGTATGCGCGGCAGTACAATTTGCCGGTGCTGACCATTGAAGAGTTGGCGCGGTACCGCGAGGCGATGGTGGAGCGCGAAGCGGCTACGGCTTGATGGCTTTCAGACGCTTGGCTTAAGGAAGATGGCGGCGCGCACATCGAGCGCCGCCCGCGCGGCGCTTCGCAGCACAAGGCTGCTCCTACATTTTTTCGGGCCAATCATTCCTGCGGCAAACGCGCGTGACCACCTTTATCACAGGCGTGATTGGCCCGAACCCGATGCACTCCCCCACACAAGTTTGCTCCCCCTGCCCCGCTCTGCTAGTGTCGCGCCGTTCAGAACGCCACCGAGACAGTCGCCATGGCCCGCAAAAAAGCCTCCCTCGATTTCGAGCAATCCCTCGCAGACCTGCAAGCCCTGGTCGAGCGCCTGGAGAACGGCGAGTTGTCGCTGGAAGATTCGCTGGCCGCCTTCGAGCAAGGCATCGCCCTGACCCGCGATTGCCAGGGCGCACTGGCCCAGGCTGAGCAGAAAGTGCAAATCCTTCTGGAACGCGACGGTGAGCTGGCAGCCCAGCCCTTCGACGCGGAGCCAGAAGCATGATCAGCACCTACCAGGCCAACTGCCAGGCCCGCGTCGACGCCGCCCTAGAACCGCTGTTTCAAGCGCCTACCAAAGAACTCGAGCGCCTCTACGCCGCCATGCGCTACAGCGTAATGAACGGCGGCAAGCGTGTACGCCCGCTGCTCGCCTACGCGGCCTGCGAAGCCCTGGGTGCACCAGCCGAACAGGCCAACGGTGCAGCGTGCGCGGTCGAACTGATCCACGCGTATTCGCTGGTGCATGACGACCTGCCGGCGATGGACGACGACGACCTGCGTCGCGGCCAACCGACCACCCACAAAGCCTTCGACGAAGCCTGCGCCATCCTCGCCGGTGACGGCCTGCAGAGCCTGGCCTTCAGCGCCCTGCTCGACCCACGCCTGAGCCCACAGTCCGACGCCCTTCGCCTGGCCATGGTCCAGGCCCTGGCCAAGGCTGCCGGCCCGGCGGGCATGGTGGGTGGCCAGGCCATCGACCTGGGCTCGGTGGGCATCAAGCTGGACCAGCAGGCGCTGGAATTCATGCACCGGCACAAGACCGGCGCGCTGATCGAAGCCAGCGTGCGCCTGGGCGCCCTGGCCAGCGCCCGCGCCGAGCCGGCGCAACTGGATGCCTTGCAGACCTACGCTCAGGCCATTGGCCTGGCGTTTCAGGTGCAGGACGACATCCTCGATGTAGAAAGTGACACCGCCACCCTTGGCAAACGCCAGGGTGCCGACATCGCCCGAGACAAACCGACCTACCCGGCCCTGCTTGGCCTGGAGGCCGCCAAGGCCTATGCAATCGAACTGCGCGACCAGGCGCTGGCCGCATTGCAAGGGTTTGGTGAAACTGCCGAGCCGCTGCGGGCGCTGGCGCGCTACATCGTCGAACGCCGCAACTGATTCAACGGGGCCGCCAGGCGGCCCATCGCCGGCAAGCCGGCTCCCACAGCAAAACGGTGAACGTGTGGGAGCTGGCTTGCCGGCGATGGGCTGCAAAGCAGCCCCGTGCTACCCCCTCTCAATGGGCACTTTTCCCACAATGGGGTAAACTGCCGCGTCTTCACACCTATAACGACTCGCCTGATGCCCACGACGTTTCAAGAGATCCCCCGCGAACGCCCGGTCACGCCGTTGCTCGACCGCGCTGACACGCCTGCCGGCCTGCGCCGGCTGGCCGAAGCCGACCTGGAGACCCTGGCCGACGAGTTGCGCCAGGAACTGCTCTACACCGTGGGACAGACCGGTGGGCATTTTGGCGCCGGCCTGGGCGTGATCGAGCTGACGATCGCCCTGCACTACGTCTTCGACACCCCGGACGACCGGCTGGTGTGGGACGTCGGCCACCAGGCCTACCCGCACAAGATCCTCACCGGCCGCCGCCAGCGCATGCTCAGCCTGCGCCAGAAGGACGGCATCGCCGCCTTCCCGCGCCGTAGCGAGAGCGAGTACGACACCTTTGGCGTCGGCCACTCCAGCACCTCGATCAGTGCAGCGCTGGGCATGGCCATCGCCGCCCGCCTGCAGAACAGCGCACGCAAGTCGATCGCGGTGATCGGCGACGGTGCCCTGACCGCCGGTATGGCCTTCGAGGCGTTGAACCACGCCCAGGAAGTCAACGCCGACATGTTGGTGATCCTCAACGACAACGACATGTCGATTTCGCGCAATGTCGGCGGCCTGTCCAATTACCTGGCCAAGATTCTCTCCAGCCGCACCTACGCGAGCATGCGCGAGGGCAGCAAGAAGGTGCTTTCGCGCCTGCCAGGCGCGTGGGAAATCGCCCGTCGCACCGAGGAATATGCCAAAGGCATGCTGGTCCCCGGCACCCTGTTCGAAGAGCTGGGCTGGAACTACATCGGCCCGATCGACGGCCACGACCTGCCGACCATGATCGCCACCCTGCGCAACATGCGTGACCTCAAGGGCCCGCAGTTCCTGCACGTGGTGACCAAGAAGGGCAAAGGCTTCGCCCCGGCCGAGGTCGACCCGATCGGCTACCACGCCATCACCAAGCTCGAGCCCGCCGACAAGCCCGCCGCGCCGAAAAAACCCAGCGGGCCCAAGTACTCCGCCGTGTTCGGCCAGTGGCTGTGCGACATGGCCGCCAGCGACAATCGCCTGGTTGGCATTACCCCGGCGATGAAGGAAGGCTCCGACCTGGTCGAGTTCAGCGAACGCTACCCGGAGCGCTACTTCGACGTGGCGATTGCCGAGCAGCACGCGGTCACCCTGGCCGCGGGCATGGCCTGCGAAGGCAGCAAGCCGGTGGTAGCGATCTATTCGACGTTCCTGCAGCGCGCCTATGACCAGCTGATCCACGACGTAGCGGTACAGAACCTCGATGTGCTGTTCGCCATCGACCGCGCCGGCCTGGTGGGTGAAGACGGCCCGACCCACGCCGGCAGCTACGACTTGTCGTACCTGCGCTGCATCCCCGGCATGCTGGTGATGACCCCGAGCGACGAGAACGAACTGCGCAAGATGCTCACCACCGGCCACCTGTACAACGGCCCGGCGGCAGTGCGCTACCCGCGCGGCACCGGCCCCAACGCACCGATCAGTGGTGACCTTACGCCCCTGGAAATCGGCAAGGGCGTTATCCGGCGCCAAGGTGAAAAAGTCGCCCTGCTGGTATTTGGTGTGCAACTGACCGAAGCCTTGCAAGTTGCCGAGCAGATCAACGCCACGGTGGTCGACATGCGCTTCGTCAAGCCACTGGACGAGGCACTGGTACTCGAATTGGCGGGCAGCCATGAGCTGCTGGTGACTATCGAAGAAAACGCCATCATGGGCGGCGCAGGGGCTGCTGTGGGTGAGTTCCTGGCTAGCCAGGCCCTGGTCAAGCCACTGCTGCACTTGGGCTTGCCGGACATTTATGTCGAGCATGCCAAGCCTGCGCAGATGCTGGCTGAGTGCGGGCTGGATGCTGCTGGCATCGAGGCTTCGGTTACAGCACGTATGGCCAAGCTCGGCTTGTAACCTTTGGGGCCGCTTTGCGGCCCTTTCGCGACACAAGGCCGCTCCTACAGGATTGCGCTGGCCCTGTAGGAGCGGCCTTGCGTCGCGATCGAGGGCGCAGCCCTCGCAACATGGTAATGCCCATGAAAATCCCGAGCTTCACCGCCACCCTCCTGTGCCTACCGCTGCCGCTTCTAGCCGCTGAACGCGACGATGCCCTGAAACTCCCCGATGTGCTGATCAGCGCCAACCGCCAAGTCGAGTCGCGCACCGCCACCAGCGCCGCCAACACCGTCTTCACCCGCACCGACATCGACCGCCTGCAACCCACCAGCGTCACCGACCTGCTGGCCCGCGTCCCCGGCGTGCAAGTCGCTCCCACGGGTGGTCGCGGCAGCCTGCCCGGTATCTTCATCCGCGGCACCAAGGCAGCGCAAAGCCTGGTACTGGTCGATGGCGTGCGCATCGCCAACGCCACCTCCGGCGACAGCGGCCTGCAATTTCTCGACGTCGACCAGATCGAGCGTGTCGAAGTACTGCGCGGCTCCCGCTCGGCGATCTACGGCAGCGACGCCATTGGCGGCGTGATTCAGATCTTCACCCGGCGCAGCAGCGGCCCTGGCCTGCAACCGCGCCTGCGCCTGGCCGCCGGCAGCAACCAGACCTTCCAACGCAGCCTGGGCCTGGCCGGTGGCAACGGCGCCACCCGCTTCAACCTGGGCGCCAGCCTGGACGAAACTGCCGGCATCGACGCCACCGGCCCGTCCTTTGCCAGCGATGGGGATCACGATGCGTACCGCAACAGATCATTCAACCTGAGCCTCAGCCACACCTTCGGCGAACGCTTCGAGGCCGGCCTCAACCTGCTCGACAGCCATGGGCGCAGTGAATACGACAACCCGTTCGGTGGCTTCAACCCGGTCACCTTTGAAAGCTTCGGGCAAAAGCCCTATACCGATTTCAGCGTCAGCAGCCTGGGCACCTACTTCGATGCCCAGCTCAACGACAGCTGGCATTCGCGCCTGGAACTTGCCCACAGCGAAAACCGTGACGACAAGCGCGACAAGCTCAGCGATGAGCGCTTCGTGTTCAACACCTACCGTGATCAACTCACCTGGCAAAACGACCTGGCCTTGAATGACCAGCACACGCTGCTGATCGGCGGGGACTGGTACGAAGACCGCGTGCACGGCAGCACTGACTTCACCGAAGACAGCCGCTGGAACCGGGCGGCCTTCGTTCAACATCGGTACCGGGGAGAGCGGTTTTCCACCGAGCTGGGCGTGCGCCGCGACCAGAACCAGCAGTTCGGTGGCCAGACCACCTGGAGCGGTAGCCTTACCGTACCCGTGAACGCGTCCAACGATGTGCTGCTGTCCTACAGCGAAGGCTTCAGAGCCCCGACGTTCAACGACCTGTATTACCCAGAATTCAGCAACCCAGACCTGAGCCCAGAGCACTCCAAAAGCTACGAACTGCAATGGCGCAGCCAGCTCACCTCGGACAGCCGCCTGGAGACGTCGCTGTACCGCACCGACCTGCGCGACGCGATCATCTTTGGCCAGGACGCGATCCCGCGCAACGTCGCCTCGGCGCGCATCAACGGCGTAGAGCTGTCCCTCGACCAGCAATGGGGCGCATGGCGCAGCCAGCTCGGCCTGGCGCTGATCGACCCGCGCGACCGCGACAGTGGCCATACCCTCGCCCGCCGCGCTCGCCGTACCGTTAGCCTTGACCTGGACCGCGCATTTGGGCGGTTCAGCGTGGGCGGAAGCTGGCAAGCCGTCAGCGCCAGCTACGATGACGAAGCCAACCGCAACCGGCTCGCCGGCTTTGGCCTACTCGGCCTGCGCGGTAGCTGGGCGGCAACGGGTGAACTGAAACTGGAAGCGAAGCTGGACAACTTGCTGGACCACACCCACAGCCGCGCCCTGTACAGCTATGAAGGCGCCAGCCACAGCTACCGCGAAGAAGGCCGCACCGTGCTGTTCAGCGTCACCTGGACGCCGGCGCTTTAGCTTCGAGCAACGCGCACAAGCGGGCGGTGGCCTCGATCATCTGCCCACTGGGCCGTTCGAGCCCTTTGTCGGGCACGACCAGCAAGCGCTCATCGGCCACCGCGCGCAGGCGCGGCCAAGCCCTCCAGCTGTCCAACTGCGCCTGATCACCCGCCAGAATCACCTGCGGGTCTTGCAGCAGTACAGACTCCACGCTCACCTGAGGGGCTGGCTGGTTGAGGTCGGCGAACACATTACGCGCGCCGCACACCGCCAGCGCGTCGCTGACCACCTGCCTGCCACCCAAGGTGTACAAGGGCTGATCCCAGACTTGGTAGAACACGCGCAGCGGCTGCTCACGGCGATACTGTTGGCGCAGGTGCCGCAGCCTGTCACGCAGGGCCTGGGCGTATTGCTGGCCCTGCTCTTCGCGGCCGACGCGCTGGGCGATGGCCTCGATTTGATCGATCAACTGGTCGATACCGTGGGGTTCGGCGCTGAAGGTGGCGATGCCCAGGCGCTTGAGCTGATCACGCTGTGCTGGCGCCACACTGCCGGGCCAGAGCAGCAACAAGTCAGGCTGCAAGCTGAGCAGACGCTCCATGTTCAGTTGGCCTTGGCGGCCGACCGAAGGCACCTCACGCAATGCTGGCGGGCGATCACCACCGTCGAGCACGCCGACCAACAGGTCATCGGCGTGCAGCTCAAGCATGATTTCGGTCATCGAAGGTGCCAGGCTGACCACCCGTAGCGGCTCGCCGCCGCTGGCGCTGCAGGCGCACAGCGCCAGTAGCCAGAGAAGGCTGCGCATCAGCCCAGCTGACGTGGGATGCGGTACAGGTAGAGCACCACCACGGTGGACAGCACCAAAAGGATTTGCGGTACGGCCTCCAGCCCCACCAGCACCGACAGCGCGGCAACCCAGGCGGGGAAGCAGGCATACAGCATGGCGATGCGCCGCACCCGCGCCAGGGTGATCCAGGCTGCCGGCTCTTCGGTGCTGCCGAGCACCTTGGAGGTCGCGATCAGCGCACGCTTGTAGGCACCGAAGCGCGGCAGGCTAAGGAACATGGTCGCCGCACCCGCGATGAACAGTGGCATGGCCAGCACCGGGATCAACGCATCACCGCCACCAAACGCCCAGGCCATCACTGGCAGCGGCACCAGGCCCATCGCCAGGTATTGCCACCAGGCCAGTGCCAGGCGCCGCTTTACCTCGGCGCGGGTCACGCCTGAGGCACCTCGCCCTGGTGTTCGTTGCCCAGCATATGGCCGAGCTTGCCGGCTTTGGTCGCCAGGTAGTAGCGGTTGTGCGGGTTATGGCCGGTGTGCAGCGGCACGCGTTCGGCGACGACGATGTTCATGTCGGTCAGTGCCTTGACCTTGCGCGGGTTGTTGGTCATCAGGCGCAGGGATTTCACCCCCAAGTGTTCGAGCATCGGCAGGCAGATGGCGTAGTCACGCTGGTCGGCAGCAAAGCCCAGGCGCTCGTTGGCTTCGACGGTGTCGGCACCACCGTCCTGCAGCTCGTAGGCGCGGATCTTGTTCAACAGGCCGATGCCACGGCCTTCCTGGCGCAGGTACAACAGCACACCACGGCCTTCACGTGCGATGGCCTGCAGGGCGGCTTCCAGTTGCGAACCGCAGTCGCAGCGCTGGCTGAACAGGGCATCGCCGGTCAGGCACTCGGAGTGCAGGCGCCCCAACACCGGTTCACCGTCAGCGATATCACCCAGGCTGAGCACCACGTGCTCACGGCCGGTGGCTTCTTCGAGGAAGCCGTGCATGGTGAAAGTCGCGAACGGGGTCGGGAGTTTAGAGGCGGCAACAAAGACGACGGGCACGTTGTGCTCCTGAAATAAGTAGTAAATTTCTCGTGGGGCGATTGTATCAGCAGGTCGGCGCCAGTGCGCTGGCTGAATACCGCGGTTTAAGATCGAAAAGTTCGATGCTTATTTTTCCGCCCCCCCTGTAGGAGCAGCCTTGTGCTGCGAAGAGGCCCGCTGGAGTACCACCGATCGTTGCGCTTGTCACCAGCCCCTTCGCAGCACAAGGCTGCTCCTACAGCGGCTTGCTGTCGGCAGTGAAGGGATACGGTTGCTTCCAGTGTTCGAAAATCGGCTTCAATTCACCGCTGCGCACCAGCTCGGCCATACGCTTGTCGAACAGTTCCCGCAGTGCCTTGGCCTCACCGTTATTGGCGAACGCCAGGTACAACGGCAGTTCGGCGACGTGGCTTTTACGAAAGCGTGCAGGCTCCGACGCCTGGCCAAGCACGTAGTCGACCTCGGTCAGCGCATCGATGTAGAAGTCCACACGGTCGTGCTCGAGCATCGGCAAAATGCCTTCACGGCGTTGAATCTCGCGGTAGTCATGGGCATTGGGCAAGTAGCTGGCGTAGTCGTAGCCACGCACCCAAGCCAGGCGATACTGGCCAACCGTGCTCGGCGTAGGCGCCGGCTTGCTGGCAAGCCCCAAGGCATAGATGTGGTCCATATCGAAGTGCCAGCGCGGGTAGAGATTATCCTTGCTCTCGCCCTTGTAGGAGCCTACCCAGGCATCAGCTTCGCCCCGCTTTACCAGCCCCACTGCACGGCTGTAGGGCGCGCTCTGCGTAACGACCTTGACCCCGGCCGGCTCGAACACCTTGCGCAGCACATCCCAGGCAACCCCGGTACCGTTGGCGTTGGTGTAGTCGAGCCACTCTTCGCTAACCAGATGGACCTGCTTCGGCACACTTTCGGCCGCCCCCACCCAGGGAGCACAACCCAGCAGCATTGCCAACAGCACCGTCCTTATGGCCATTCACGCGCTCCCTGCCTCAGGCAACCGCCCACACCAGAACTTGCATGCCCAACCAAGCGAACACGCCGGCCAGGATATCGTCGAGCATGATCCCGACCCCGCCATGCACATGGCGGTCGATCCAGCGAATCGGCCACGGCTTGAGGATGTCGAAGAAACGGAACATCAGGAACCCTGCCAGCAACCATTGCCAGCCTTCTGGCACCAGCCAGAGGGTGATCCACATGCCGACCATCTCGTCCCAAACAATGCCTTCATGATCGTGAACGCGCAAGTCATTGGCGACCTTGCCGCACAGCCAGAAGCCAAACAGCATGGTAATGCCCAGCAGCAACCAGTAGCCCCAATCCGGCAGCATCTGCCACAGCGGAATGAAGGGGATGGCCACCAGCGAACCCCAGGTGCCCGGCGCCTTGGGCAAAGTGCCGGAACCGAAGCCGAAGGCGATGAAGTGCCAGGGGTTGCGCCAGACCGAGGGCGGAACGAACTCCGCAGGCACCTGATTGGGGTGATCGGTCACGGTGTCTCCCTAAAATGTTGATAGCCGCGTTGCCGCGGGGTGATGTCCTGGCCCTGCCCGTCCCGCAGGCTAACGCCCTGGCCTTCGAGCACTCGCCCGATGACATGGAACGTCGCCAGGCCTTGGGCCTGCAGGGATGAAAGCTGAGCCGGCGGCAAGGTGAACGCCAGCACATAGTCGTCACCCCCGGTCAAGGCAGCCTGCACGGCAGCCTCCTGACCGAGAAAGCCCTGCAAAGCGGATGACACCGGCACCTGGTCCAGGTTCACCTCGAGCGCCACGCGGGACGCGTTGGCGATATGCCCGCAGTCGGCCAGCAGGCCGTCGGAAATATCCAGTGCGGCCGTAGCACGCCCGCGCAACAGTTGCCCCAAGGTGAATTGCGGCGAGGGCGACCAGTAGTGGTCGAGCAACGGCTGGGCAAGGGCAGCATCGGCCTGGCGCTCGCCCAGGACCAGCGGCAAGGCGCCCGCAGCGTTGCCCAGTTCACCGCCCACACACAGCAGGTCACCCGGGCGGGCACCGCCACGGCGCAACGCCTGCCCGGCCGGCACGCGGCCGAACACGGTCAGGGTGATGCTCAAGGGGCCACGGGTCGTATCACCGCCAATCAGACTCAACTGGCACTGCCGGGCCATACGATCGAGGCCGTCAGCATAGGCTTGCAGCCAGTCGGCGCTGACCTCGGGCAGGGTCAGGGCAAGGGTGAAGCCGATGGGGGTAGCGCCCATCGCCGCCAGGTCACTGGCCGCCACGGCCAGCGAGCGCTGGCCGAGCAGCAGAGGGTCGCAGACCGCGGGGAAATGCACGCCGGCCACCAGGGTGTCGGTGGACACCGCCAGTTGCTCGCCAACAGGCACATCCAGCAGCGCGCAGTCATCACCGATGCCCAGGGCCACGCCTTCACCGCCTTGCGCACAGGGCGCGGCGGCAAAGAAATGGCTGATCAGCTCGAACTCACCCATGGTCCGCCAGCGCCGGGATCAGCGCTTGTTCGCCTTGACTTCCGCTTCGCGCAGCGAAGGGGCGAGCTTGTCCAGCACGCCGTTGACGAACTTGTGGCCGTCGGTGGCACCGAAGACCTTGGCCAGCTCGACACCTTCGTTGATCACAACACGGTACGGCACATCGGCGCGCATCATCAGTTCCCAGGTGGACAACCGCAGCACAGCCAGTTCAACCGGGTCGAGCTCTTCCAGCGCGAGCGCCAGGCAAGGCTTCAGGGCCGCGTCGATCTCGTCCTTCTTGGTCGGAACCCCATGCAGGATTTCGCGGAAGTAGGCGCCATCGACATCGGTGAAATCGTTATCGACCCGGAACTGCGCTTCGATCTCGTTCACCGACTGACGCGCCATGTGCCACTGGTACAGCGCCTGAGTCGCGAGCTTGCGGGCTTCGCGGCGCTTGGCGCTCTTCGAGGGCTTGCCGGCATCCGCAGGTTTTGGATCGCGCGGGTTGAAACGATCGCTTTCGTCGCTAATCACTTGGCCTCCAACTGCGCCAGCAGACTGACCATTTCCAGAGCGGACAGGGCAGCTTCAGCACCTTTGTTGCCGGCTTTGGTGCCGGAACGCTCGATGGCCTGCTCGATGGAGTCGACGGTCAGAACGCCGAAGGCCACCGGAACACCGAACTCCATGGACACCTGGGCCAGGCCCTTGGTGCATTCGCCCGCCACGTATTCGAAGTGCGGGGTACCACCGCGGATCACGGCGCCCAGGGCGATGATCGCGTCGTACGCGCCTTGCTGGGCGACCTTCTGTGCCACCAGCGGGATTTCGAACGCGCCCGGGGCACGGATGATGGTGATGTCGCTTTCGCTGACACCGTGGCGTACCAGGGCATCAACGGCACCGCTTACCAGGCTTTCTACGACGAAGCTGTTGAAGCGGCCAACCACCAAAGCATAGCGACCTTTGGGGGCGATGAAGGTACCTTCGATGGTCTTCAGGGTCATTCCGATGTTCTCATCTTCAAGAGCGAGGCCGCTCGCTGGCGGCCTCGGGAGGGTTTGGACTCGAGCGTGAGGGCGCGCGCGCCGTCTCAAGTCACTCGGAGGGCACGTATTCTACAACTTCCAGATCGAATCCGGATATCGCATTGAACTTCATCGGCGAACTCATCAGGCGCATCTTGCGCACACCGAGGTCGCGCAGGATCTGCGAACCGGCGCCGACGGTGCTGTAGGTGGTCGGTGCCTTGGTCGGTGCATCACCCGCGCTTTCGCGGATGTGCGCCAGCAGCACGTCGCCGTCCAGCGGGTGGCCCAGCAGCAGCACCACGCCGCTGCCGGCCTCGGCCACGGCAGCCATGGCCGCGCGCAGGCTCCAGCGGCCCGGCTGCTTGACCAGCAGCAGGTCGCGCAGCGGGTCCATGTTGTGCACGCGTACCAGGGTCGGCTCTTCAGCGCAGATTTTGCCCAGGGTCAGGGCCATGTGCACGTCGCCTTCCACCGCGTCGCGGTAGGTGACCAGGTTGAACTCGCCCAATTCGCTTTCGACCGGCTGCTCGGAAACGCGCTGCACGGTACGTTCGTGGATCATGCGGTAGTGGATCAGGTCGGCGATGGTGCCGATCTTCAGGCCATGCTCGGCGGCGAACACTTCAAGCTCGGCACGGCGCGACATAGTGCCGTCATCGTTCATCACTTCGCAGATCACGCCGCTCGGCTCGAAGCCTGCCATGCGCGCCAGGTCGCAGGCGGCTTCGGTGTGGCCGGCACGGGCCAGGGTGCCGCCGGGCTGGGCCATCAGCGGGAAGATGTGGCCCGGGCTGACGATGTCTTCGGCCTTGGCGTCCTTGGCCGCGGCCGCTTGCACGGTACGCGCGCGGTCGGCAGCGGAAATACCGGTGGTGACGCCTTCGGCGGCTTCGATCGACACGGTGAACTTGGTGCCGAAGCCGGACCCGTTGCGCGGCGCCATCAGCGGCAGCTTCAGCGTTTCGCAGCGCTCACGGGTCATCGGCATGCAGATCAAGCCGCGGGCGTGCTTGGCCATGAAGTTGATGTGCTCAGGCAGGCAGCACTCGGCTGCCATGATGATGTCGCCTTCGTTTTCGCGGTCTTCGTCATCCATGAGGATGACCATTTTGCCCTGGCGGATGTCTTCGACCAGTTCTTCGATGCTGTTGAGCGCCACTCGGCACCCCCTTCTCAATCAGGATTTCAAGAAGCCGTTGGCGGCCAGGAAGCTTTCGGTAATGCCACTGCCCTTGCTCGGTTCGGCCGCCTTGTCACCCAGCAGCAGACGCTCCAGGTAACGGGCCAGCAGGTCGACCTCAAGGTTGACCCGACGACCTGCGCGGTAGTCGGCCATGATGGTTTCGGACAGGGTGTGCGGGACAATGGTCAGCTCGAATTCGGCGCCATTGACCTCATTGACCGTCAGGCTGGTGCCGTCGACGGTGATCGAACCCTTGTGGGCGATGTACTTGGCCAGCTCCTTGGGTGCACGCACGCGGAACTGGATGGCGCGGGCGTTATCGCTGCGCGAGATGATTTCGCCGACGCCGTCGACGTGGCCGCTGACCAGGTGACCGCCCAGGCGGGTGGTGGGGGTCAGGGCTTTTTCCAGGTTGACCTTGCTGCCGCTCTTGAGGTCGATGAAGGCGGTGCGCTTGAGGGTCTCGACGCTGACGTCGGCCCAGAACCCATTGCCCGGCAGCTCGACGGCGGTCAGGCACACGCCGTTGACGGCGATGCTGTCGCCAAGCTTGACGTCACCCAGGTCGAGCTTGCCGGTCTCGACGTAGACGCGCACGTCGCCGCCCTTCGGGGTCATGCTGCGAATGGTGCCGATGGATTCGATGATGCCGGTGAACATGGGGTCTTCCTCAAGAACGGGTTGCGCAGGGCAAGCCAGGCATTATACGCCGGGCGCCGGCAGGGGGATGGCCGTGACCCGCCAGTCATCGCCCACTGCGCGCATTTCGGTAATTTTCAGTCGCGGTGCTTCGCTCATCTTCGCCAGGGGCCAGTCCAGCAGCGGGCGGGCCTGGGAACCCAGGAAGGTGCCGGCGACGAACAACTGGTATTCGTCGATCAGGCCTTGCCGGGCGAACGCGCCAGCCAGGCCTGCGCCGGCTTCCAGCAGAATCTCGTTGACGCCACGCGCGGCCAGCACACCCATCAACGCGGACAGATCGACCTGGCCATCGGTGCCTGGCAGGCTCAACAGCTCATGGCCTGCCTCGGCGTAACGCGGCGCTTCAGCGGCGGCCGTCACCACCAGGGCCGGGCCGGCCTGGAAGAACGGCGCATCCAGCGGCAGGCGCAGGCGGCCATCGATCAGCACGCGCAACGGCGTGCGGCTCAAGGCCAGGGCGAGGGTTTCGTCGTCCAGGCCCAGCTCTGCGCCCCGTACCGTCATACGCGCATTGTCGGCCAGCACGCTGGCGGCGCTGGTGAGCACCACACTGGAGCGCGCGCGCAGCCGCTGAACCGCAGCGCGGGCGGCAGGGCCGGTAATCCACTGGCTTTCGCCGCTGGCCATGGCCGTGCGGCCGTCCAGGCTCATGGCCAGCTTGGCCCTGACAAACGGCAGGCCATGCTCCATGCGCTTGAGAAAACCTGGGTTGAGCGCGCGGGCCTCAGCTTCAAGCACTCCGCTGCTGACCTCGATACCGGCCTCTGCCAGGCGCCGCAGCCCCTGCCCCGCCACTTGCGGGTTGGGGTCTTGCATCGCGGCCACCACGCGGGCCACGCCAGCCTTGACCAGCGCTTCGGCGCACGGCGGCGTGCGGCCATGGTGGCTGCACGGTTCGAGGGTGACATAGGCGCAAGCGCCGCGGGCGCGTTCACCGGCCTGGCGCAGGGCATGCACCTCGGCATGGGGCTCGCCAGCGCGCACGTGCCAGCCTTCGCCGACCACCTCGCCATCGCGCACGATCACGCACCCCACACGCGGGTTGGGGTGGGTGCTGTAAATACCCTTGCGGGCCAGCTCCAGGGCGCGGGCCATGTAGTGGGCATCGAGGATCGCGGTCTGGCTGGGCATGCTCACTCTTTAGCTGGCTCACGGGCCAGGCGGTCGATTTCTTCGCGGAATTCGTCGAGGTCCTGGAAGCGTCGATAGACCGAGGCGAAGCGGATATAGGCCACCTCGTCGAGCTTGCGCAGCTCGGCCATCACCATTTCACCCACCACCAGTGACTTGACCTCGCGCTCGCCGGTGGCACGCAGGCGGCTCTTGATATGCGCCAGCGCCGCTTCCAGGCGCTCGACGCTGACCGGGCGTTTTTCCAGCGCCCGCTGCATGCCTGCACGCAACTTGTCTTCGTCGAAAGGCTGGCGCGTGCCGTCCTGCTTGATCAGCCGGGGCAGCACCAGTTCGGCGGTTTCGAAGGTAGTGAAACGCTCGCCGCAGGCAACGCACTCGCGGCGGCGGCGCACTTGCTCGCCCTCGGCGACAAGACGAGAGTCGATGACCTTGGTGTCGTTGGCACCGCAAAAGGGACAGTGCATGGTGGCAGGCAACAAAAAAAGGGAGGGCCATGGTAGCGCATCCCACTGGCAAGACAAGCCAAAGGGGTTAACATCCAGGGAAATCTGCCCGTGAAGGAAGCCCCAATGCACTATCGAGCGCTCGTCGTGCTGTGCTGCGCCGCCCTGCTTGCCGCTTGCGGTAGCGACCAGCCCAAGCCCGATCAAGGCCAGGCGCCTGCGCCAGCCAAAGTAGCCAAGAAGGCCCAACCGCTTGGCCCGCTGCCCGCCTACCAGCGCGAGCTGAGCGGTACTTTGCTGGAAATCCCGGCCGGCGCCGACGTGGAGCTGGCCCTGCTGGTGATCGACGAACGCGACCGCCCGCAACGCCTGCTGGCCAGCAGCAACCTGACTGGCACCGGGCAGGCGCTGCCTTATCAGTTGCGCTTCAACCCCGAAGCCTTCCCGGCCGGTGCCCGCGTCGAACTGCGCGGCCGCGCCAGCAGCTCCGGGCAGTTGATCATGCACCTGCCCCCTGTGCGCATCGCCCAGCCGCAAACCCAGGCCACCGGCCCGCTGCGTTTCGAGAAGGCACCGTAAGTGGCGCCACTGGCACTGCAACAGGCCCTCAGTGGCCTAATCGGCGAAGCGCGCCTGGTGGTCAGCGACCTGCCTGACTGCGAATTGAAACTGTGGCTGATCGACGACCAGAACATGGACCGCGCCTTCAGCAGCGAAGAAACCCGGCGCATTCTCGAAGAACCTCCGTACTGGAGCTTCTGATGGGCCAGCGGCCTGGCCATGGCCCGCTACCTGGCCGCACACCCGGCATGGGTGGAGGGCAAGCGTGTGCTCGATTTTGGCGCGGGCAGCGGCATCGCCGGCATTGCCGCAGCCCGCGCAGGCGCCCTTGAAGTGGTGGCGTGCGACCTCGACCCACTGGCCCTCGACGCTTGCCGCGCCAACGCCGCGTTGAACGGGGTGGAGCTCGGCTACAGCAACGATTTTTTCGCCGAGGACGACCGCTTCGACCTGATTCTGGTCGCCGATGTGCTGTATGACCGCGCCAACCTGCCACTGCTCGATGCCTTCCTCGGCCGCGGTCGCCAGGCGCTGGTGGCCGACTCGCGGGTTCGCGACTTCAGCCACCCGCTGTACCAACAATTGGGCGTGCTCGACGCGCTGACCCTGCCGGACCTGGCCGAGCCCCACGAATTCCGCCGGGTCAGCCTGTACCACGCCAGCCGCGAGCCTTTATAGTGGTGCCATTCACGAGTTTGCGAGAGTCGCGATGAGCCAAGACACGCCGTACATTTTCGACGCCACCGATGCCACCTTCCAGCAATTGGTCATCGAAAACTCCTTCCACAAACCGGTCCTGGTGGACTTCTGGGCTGAGTGGTGCGCGCCCTGCAAGGCGCTGATGCCACTGCTGGCGAAAATCGCCGAGGGTTACCAGGGCGAGCTGCTGCTGGCCAAGATCAACTGCGACGTGGAGCAGCAGGTGGTCGCCCAGTTCGGCATTCGCAGCCTGCCGACCGTGGTGCTGTTCAAAGACGGCCAGCCGGTCGACGGTTTTGCCGGGGCGCAGCCGGAGTCGGCAATCCGCGCGCTGCTCGAACCGCACGTGCAGATGCCGGCCCCGCCCGCCGCATCGCCGCTGGAGCAGGCCAAGGCGCTGTTCGCCGAAAGCCGCTTCGCCGAGGCCGAAGCACTGCTCCAGGCGCTGCTGGGTGAAGACAACAGCAATGCTGAGGCGCTGATCCTGTACGCCCGTTGCCTGGCTGAGCGGGGCGAGCTGGGCGAGGCCCAGGTGGTGCTGGACGCGGTCAAGACCGACGAGCACAAGGCAGCCCTGGCCGGTGCCAAGGCACAGCTGACCTTCCTGCGCCAGGCTGCCAGCCTGCCAGAAGTCGCCGACCTGAAGAGCCGCCTGGCGCAGAACCCAGAGGACGATGAAGCGGCCTACCAGTTGAGCATTCAGCAACTGGCCCGCCAGCAGTACGAGGCGGCGCTGGAGGGTTTGTTGAAGCTGTTCAAGCGCAACCGCGGCTACGAGAACGGGTTGCCGCAGAAGGCGATGTTGCAGGTGTTCGAACTGCTGGGCGGTGATCATCCGCTGGTGAGCGTCTACCGCCGCAAGCTGTCTTCAGCCCTGTTCTGAGGCAGGCACACCATTTTAGGAACAGCCTTGTGCTGCGAAGAGGCCGGTGAAAGCACAGTCAATCTGCGCTACTTTCACCGGCCTCTTCGCAGCACAAGGCTGCTCCTACCCCGAACGCGTGTGACCTTGTCAGCCGACCCAGTGATACACCGGCGCATCCGCGCCACTTTCCACCTTCACCTCGCTGCTGTGCCGCAACCGCACCAGCAGTCGCTTGCCCGCCGCGGTACTCCCCGCCAGCCCTTCCAGGCGGTCCAGCAACGCTGGCCCATTCATCTGCCCAGCCTGGCGCAGCACGTCGCGTGCTGCGGCCCACTGCCCATCATCTTGCCGCGGCGCTGCTGGCGGGGCGGCCGCCGCTTCGGCGGTAACCGGCACCTCGAGGTGCCGCCCCAACTGCGCCCACTCGGCCGGCTCCAGCTCGACAGTCAGGTCCACGGGCCAGTCACCAATCTGTCCACGAATTCTCACGATGCTTTCCTTGAACGCAGGTCAATGCAGCCATGCTACAGCAACATGAAACCTGCACCACACAGGCTGGCGGCAGGCAGAAAAATTGTTATAACATTACCAAATTATTCCCAGCCTGCTCCTGGAGTCTTCCATGCGTCGCCTGCTGCTCGCCCTGCCCTTCGCTCTGCTGCCCCTCGCCATGGCCCATGCCCACGATGACCATGACCATGATCACGCCCATGGCACCCTCGGCGCCCATGAGCATGGCGTGGCCAAGCTCAACGCCGTGCTCGATGGCAACACCCTGGAGCTGGAACTGGACAGCCCGGCGATGAACCTGGTCGGTTTCGAGCACGCTGCCAATAGCGATGCCGACAAAGCCAAGGTCGCCGCCGTGCGCCAGCAGCTCGAGCAACCCTTGCAGCTGTTCGGCCTGGCAGCAGCCGCTGGGTGCAAGGACGATGCACAGGCGCTGGAAAGCCCGCTGTTCGGAGATGCCCCGAAAGCCGACGACGATGACGACGAGCATGAGCACGGCCATGAGCACAGCGACATTGGTGCGCATTACCAACTGACCTGTGCCAACCCGGACAGCCTCACCCAGATCGACCTTGCCCCGCTGTTCAAGGCCTTCCCGGCTACCCAGAAGATCAACGTGCAACTGATCGGCCCTAAAGGTCAGAAAGGCGTTGAAGCGACACCCGCCAAGGCCGCGGTCGCGTTCTGAATGGGCCAGCCGCTGATCGAACTGCATGACCTGGTCTTTGCCTGGCCTGGCCAACCGGCCCTGCTGGATATTCCCGCCTTCCAGCTGGAGGCCGGCGAGGCGTTGTTTCTCAAAGGCCCCAGCGGCAGCGGCAAGACCACGCTGCTGGGCCTGCTGGGCGGCGTGAACCTGCCTGGCCAGGGCCGCATTCGCCTGCTCGGCCACGACCTCAGTGGCCTCGGCCAAGGCGCGCGCGATCGCTTCCGGGTCGACCACACGGGTTACATCTTCCAGCAGTTCAACTTGCTGCCGTTTCTATCGGTGCGCGAGAACGTCGAGCTGCCTTGCCGCTTTTCGCGCAGCCGCGCCACGCGCGCGGCCCAGCGCCATGGCAGTGTCGACCAGGCCGCCGCCACGCTGCTCGCCCACCTGGGCCTGGGCGACCCCGCCCTGCTTGCCCGGCGCGCCGACAGCCTGTCGATCGGCCAGCAACAACGGGTGGCCGCTGCGCGAGCACTGATCGGCCAGCCGGAATTGGTGATCGCCGACGAACCGACCTCGGCCCTCGATGCCGACACCCGCGAAGCCTTCATCCGCCTGTTGTTCGACGAGTGCCGTGCAGCCGGCGCCAGCCTGTTGTTCGTCAGCCATGACCAGAGCCTGGCACCGCTGTTCGACCGTCACCTTTCCCTGGCCGAGCTCAACCGCGCCGCCAAGCCCCGGGAGGCCTGATGTACCTGCTTCGTCTTGCCCTGGCCAGCCTGGCCAACCGCCGTTTCACCGCCTTCCTCACCGCGTTCGCCATTGCCTTGTCGGTGTGCCTGCTGCTGGCCGTAGAGCGCGTGCGCACCGAAGCCCGCGCCAGCTTCGCCAGCACCATCAGCGGTACCGACCTGATCGTCGGCGCCCGCTCAGGCTCGGTGAACCTGCTGCTGTATTCGGTGTTTCGTATCGGCAACGCCACCAACAACATCCGCTGGGACAGCTACCAGCATTACGCCCAGGACCCACGGGTGAAGTGGGCGATCCCTATTTCGCTGGGCGACTCGCACCGCGGCTATCGCGTGATGGGCACCACCGGCGACTACTTCAGCCACTACCAATATGGCCGCAGGCAGCACCTGGAGCTGAGCCAGGGCCGCGCCTTCGCTGACGACCCGTTCGAAGTGGTGCTCGGCGCCGAAGTGGCCGACGCCTTGCATTACACACTGGGCGACAAGCTGGTACTGGCGCATGGCGTTGCGGCGATCAGCCTGGTCAAGCATGACGACAAGCCGTTCACCGTGGTCGGCGTGCTCAAGCGTACGGGCACCCCGGTCGACCGCACCCTGCATATCAGCCTGGGTGGCATGGAGGCGATCCATATCGATTGGCACAACGGCGTGCCCGCCCGCGGTGCCGGGCGCATCAGTGCCGACCAGGCACGTACCATGGACCTGCAACCTGCCGCCATCACCGCGTTCATGCTTGGTTTGAACAGCAAGATCGCTACCTTCAGCCTGCAACGGGAAATCAACGAGTACCGCAACGAACCCTTGCTGGCGATCTTGCCCGGGGTGGCCCTGCAGGAGCTCTGGAGCCTGATGGGCACCGCCGAGCAGGCGCTGTTCGTGGTTTCGCTGTTCGTGGTGCTGACCGGGTTGATCGGCATGCTGACGGCGATTCTCACCAGCCTCAACGAGCGCCGTCGGGAGATGGCGATCTTGCGCTCGGTCGGTGCCCGGCCTTGGCATATCGCCGGGTTGCTGGTACTGGAGGCGCTGTCGCTGGCCGTGGTGGGGATTGTCGCCGGGCTAGGCTTGCTGTACACCGGCATCGCTCTGGCGCAGGGCTATGTGCAGGCCAACTATGGGTTGTTCCTGCCGCTGGCCCTGCCGAGTGCCCATGAATGGACGCTGCTGGCTATTATCCTCGGGGCTGCACTGCTGATGGGCAGCGTGCCGGCCTGGCGTGCCTATCGGCAGTCGCTGGCCGATGGCTTGTCGATCCACCTCTGAGAAAACGCCATGCTCCGCGCGCTTCTGTTATCACTGGTAGTACTCGCCGCCCCCACCTGGGCGGCCGAACCCCGCGAACTCGATTGGCCTGCATTGATCCCGGAAGGCGCCCCTGTCATCCCGCCGCAACTGGCCCCGCTGCACGACCTGTCACAGCTGAGCGACGCTCTGGCCGCCGAATCGGCGCCCGCCGCCCGCCAGCAGGCGCCGGATGCCCCGGTGGTGAAAAGCCTGGATGGCCAGCAGATCAAGCTGCCGGGCTACATCGTGCCGCTGGAGGTCAGCGAAGAAGGCCGCACCACCGAGTTCCTCTTGGTGCCCTACTACGGCGCTTGCATCCACGTGCCGCCACCACCCTCGAACCAGATCGTGCACATCTTCAGCGAGATGGGCGTGCGCGTCGAAGACCTGTATCAGCCCTACTGGATCGAGGGAAAGATGCAGGTGAGCGCCTCCAGCAGCGAACTGGCCGACGCCGGATACCAGATGGAAGCCGAGAAAATATACGCTTATGAGCTGAAGTGAGAACTGTTTCGAATTCGTTCCGACGCTTCTTTGAGCTGGGTCAAACTTTCGGTTTAGACGCATCCGTACCATTGGACTACTCAATTACTAATGTCCTCTGGGAGCTTCCATGAACAAGTCCTTGCTCGGCGCCTCGCTTGTGGCCCTTGCGCTCGCCGCCCCTGCCGCCCACGCCTACCAGGCAGGCGATATGATCCTGCGCGCCGGTGCCATCACTACCGCACCGAACGAAAGCAGCGGCGACCTCAAGTTCGACGGCAACAAGGTGTCGGGCACCAAGGCGACCCTGGACAGCGACACCCAGCTGGGCCTGACCTTCGCCTACATGCTCACCGACCACATCGGCCTGGAGCTGCTGGCGGCCACCCCGTTCAAGCACACCGTGGGCGTCAAGGGCCTGGGCGGCGGCCTGGACGGCAAGCTGGCCGACATCAAGCAACTGCCACCGACCCTGTCGCTGCAGTACTACCCGATGGAGCCGAACTCCCGCTTCCAGCCGTATGCCGGCGTGGGCATCAACTACACCCTGTTCTTCGATGAAGACCTGAGCAGCGCGCGTAAAGAACAAGGCTTCAGCAACCTGAAGCTGCAGGATTCGGTCGGCATCGCTGGCCAGCTGGGCATGGACTACATGCTCACCGACAACCTGCTGGTCAACGCCTCGGTCTGGTACGTCGACATCGACACCAAGGCCAGCGTCAACGGCCCGACCGCGCTGGGCTACAGCAAGACCAAGGTCGACGTCGACGTCGACCCGTGGGTTTACATGGTTGGCCTTGGCTACAAGTTCTGATCCCTGGCAGGGAGGGCGGCCATTGCCGCGCTCCCTGTTCCTGCCCCCAGCCAGCAACCCAAGGCTGTCGCACTGATCCCCGCCCCCAGCCCGCACACCGC